>NZ_CP024871.1:1885000-1970000 GCF_000306675.2 Leptospira mayottensis 200901116 | reverse complement strand
AACTGTATGCAGAGTTAGCTTTAGAAAATGAAGCGATCAAGATGTTACTCGAAAAAAAGTGGTGAGCCGTGAGCAGAAACGAGAGGCGCTCCTGTTAATCAAAACGCGGCTTGGAGAACGGAAATCCTGCCGTCTTTTGCAAATCTCCAGAACCGGCTTTCGACATCGTTCCAGGCTTCAGGACAAAAACATGGAATTGAAGGATCGAATTCTCACTTTAGCGTATAAGCATAAAAGGGCGGGATACAGACAGATTCATGATTTTATTCGGCAAGAAGAACGAGTAAACCATAAACGAATCTATCGCTTGTATTCAGCATTGGGCTTAAAATACCGAATCAAACCGAAACGAAAGAGAGTATCGTTACCTGCGATTCCAAAGATTGTTCCTAAGAAACCGGAGGAAAGGTGGTCGATGGATTTCATGTCGGATTCACTCTACTCGGGAAGAAAATTCAGAATATTGAATATCATCGATGACTTTGGACGATTCGCCGTGGCAACGCAGGTGGAATTCTCAATCACTTCGGAACGATTAGTAAGAATTTTGAATGAAGTATCTGAAGTCCGTAGCCTGCCAAAACAAATCGTTGTGGATAACGGTCCCGAATTCACATCAAAAGCTTTTTTACGATGGGCTTTTGAAAAAGGAGTCGATATTCATTTTATTACGCCGGGTAAGCCTACTGAGAATGCCTTCATCGAGAGCTTTAACGGAAAAATGCGAAACGAATGTTTAAATGAAAATTGGTTTAAGAATATTGAAGAAGCACAGCGCCTTGTCGAGGATTGGAGAAATTTCTATAATTCTGAAAGGCCACATAGTTCTCTTGGGGGACTTACTCCGGAGGAATATTTAAGACGCTCTGCTTAAGTGGATTTTGACACTTTACACTGGTACTAAAAACGGGGGCATCTCATTTGGAATATCGTATTTTCGCATTGATTTTGAACCAATGCGATGCTTTTCTTTTAACATCATAACCGGCAAGAAGTAATTATTATAAAGATTTAGAGCTTGTCCCAAAACCTATTTCCAGGACATTCTAATTAAAATGATAGCAAATGCGATTTGGAATAATGCCTTATAATTTTCAAATTTGAATTCCCAACAAGTTTTTATGGCTCTAAATGCATTAAACCAAGCAAAAGTACGTTCGACTGTCCATCTAAAAGGATTTAGCGGAGCAATCCATTCAGGATTTCTCGCATTCTTTTTATTTGGAATTCGATATTGAATATTCTTCTTTTTTAAATTGTTCTTAATCGTTTTGTTAGAGTAAGCCTTATCTAAAGAAAGGATTTCTGGTTTAAGCAATTTTTTGTTTCTAAATACTTTGAACTTTTCTAAAGTAGGAAAAAGTAATTTAGAATCGTGAGTTCCTGCCGAAGCGATTACAAAAGCTACAGGTGCTCCACGCCGATCGACGAGAATATGCCTTTTAAGGCCTCTTTTGCCGCGATCCGTCGGGTTTGGACCCGTGAAAGCCCCCCTTTGGGAGCTCTTGCGAAGCTACCATCAGATGCCATTCTTTTAGTTCTAATTTTAACAGTGCGCTCATAAAGTTTTAATGCTTCTTTTTCAATTTTATCAAAAACTCCGCTGGCTACCCATTCCTGAAATCTTCTATGTAACGTTGATTTTGAACCGAACATCGGAGGTATATATCTCCATTGAATTCCTGTTCTTACCCTGTAAAATATTGCGGCCATCGCCACTCTATCATCAAGCCGAGGACGACCTCCTTTCTTGGAGTTTGTTTTACGCTTTGGTAGCAAGGGATGAAGGCGTTTCCAAATCTCTTCAGGGATATCTAAATGACCTAAATCTGATTTCATATGTCATATCTATTTCCTGAGACTACAAGTACAAGGAGGTTTTGGGACAACCTCTTAATAAAGAATAAAGTTTTACTAAAATTTCGAAGTGTTCTGATTTATCGAATCTGAGATAACCAGTATTTCTTCGAACAACTGAAAAGTTTTTTTGTTCTACGTGAGGGTTATCGTTCTTTTTGTAAGGACGGCCACGTGTAAAGATTAGATGATACTTTTCGGAAAATCGAATGATTGATTCATTAATGAATTCAGAACCGTTGTCAGAGTGAATCCCTAAGAGAGGATAAGGAAATACGTTTTTTAGCCCTATAAGGGCTTTGAGCATCTGTAGCATCGTTTTATCGCGTACAAGGATACAAATCGTCCAGCCTGTACAAACATCTGTGGCGCAGAGGGTGGAGAAAAAACCTCCGAAAACATTCCCGCCGTTATGAGCGATTAAATCAATCTGTGTAAATCCAGGAAGAGAGTCTTTCCATTCTCCAAAAGTTTTAATCGGAATTCGATCGATAAGATATTTATTTTGTTTCGTCATCGAGGTTCCTTTGATTCCAAGCTTTTTTCGAATTGGAACTAAAAGCCTTTCAATTGTGGAAGCACTGATTTTTAACAGTTTTTGTTTTATTTCTTTAGAAATTTTGTAGGTCTGAAACCTCTCTAGATTCTTAATTGTTTCTGGAATTGCGTGGACTAATCTTTTACTACAAATGTGATCCAAAAGTTTCCAGAGATCTTCTAAAACTTTTCGAACAGATGCATCATAGTAAACTGTTCTTTTATTCTGTGCTTTGGGTTTAGTCGAAAGTTTTTTTAGAACTTCTTTTTTTCTAAGAACTTGAGAAGCATAATTTCTGTTAAAGCCCGACAGGCTCACGAACTCGTTGAGTATGCTTATCTTTTCTTTCTTAGTGGCGTATCTGTATCTTTCTCGAAATACCTTAATCATAACCTTACGTTCCTCTAAAGATAGTTTCATGTTTACAGCCTCTCACTTAAAAGAGTGCTGATTTTTGATTAGGTTTCGTGTAGGTTTTTAGGTGAGGAAACGTTCAGTGGTTCAAGTATATTTTTAAATGAGGAAATAAGGAACTTCCGATAATAGGTATTATGTCTCTAAAAACTATGAGACAGATTGTATGTTCTGGCACATCGGTACACTCTAGACCGGAGACATGGGTGACACTTATTCGTTGTAGTTGTACACAGGTGTTTCGTATTTCAATACTTTTCCTGTAAATAAATCTAACATACCCAGAACTGCGTTTGTAAAATAGATCTTACACAAACGCTCTGAGACTTCTTCAAAACCAACCCGTTCGCCGATCAATGGAGAACCAAAGAAAATTCTAAATGGACCGTATTTGGCGGTTCCATTATCTAAGACTGTTTCTACTACTATATTGGTGGCATACGCTATTTCAGGAATTCTTAATGGAAAAATTCTTTCTGAAGGCATATAGATTTTTCCAGGAGTTTTATATTCCAAAGCCTCATGCGGCCTTTCTAAATTGTATTCACTTCTAAACCGATCAAATGCTTCTTGTTGTTCTTTAAGAGAAGATCGAGCCGGTAACGCGGTCTCTTGTTTCAAGGTTCTGTGCATTCTTTCATGGCGACCGTTTTGTTGAGGTTTACCTGGCTGAATTCGTTCAGGTCGAATCCCTAACTTTAACCACCAAACGGATAACTTACTCAATCCTCCAATGGCCCTTGATGCAAATGGACTTCCGTTATCTGTCTTGATGGCCAATGGCATTCCATATTCTTTAAAAACTCTCTCAAATACCCGCCTGGTGCTTTCTCCATCCGTTTTCTTCAGGATTTGACATCCTAATAGAAAGCGGCTATGAGCATCTGTGATCGTCAATGGATCACAACGTTTTCCGTTCCCAACAGTAAAGTGACCTTTGAAGTCTGCACACCAAACGTCATTGGGAGACTTTACATCAGAAAATGGAAAAAGACTTTCAGGAGTTTTTTTCCTACGACGTATTTTACGAACTAATCCTTTTCTTTTAAGGATATCGCCAATTGTACTTGGTGCCGGCCAGGATTTGGCTCTTGGATACTTTTCTTTTAATGCCACAAAAGTTTCCTTGCTCCCCAATTCGGGTGCCTATCGCGAACGCTGACAACAAATATGGTAGCAGCAAGAGTTTTTGATAAAATTGAAAAAGAAGGCATTAAAATTTTAAGAGCGCTCTGTTAAAATTAGAACTATTAGGATTAAATTTAATGTTTATTCTATTTTTATGTTACTTTCTAGAACTTGAAAATATATTAGTGAGGTGCTGTGATAATCTGACTCCTGCACTTGCCAGTTGGTGTTTCACTACCGGTATAGCGTTCTGGATATATGTATTTGAAATCCTTACAACAGAAGAATAATCGATGGGAATTCCGTCATAAGCAACATTACGAGCAAATTGAAAACCCTGGAGCACCCAGGCTTCCGGAGTAGTTTGTGCTTCAGTTTGTGCAAAGGCTATATCTGATTTTAGAAGGATAGTCGTTGAAATAGGATTTGTACTAATATAATTTACTAAATTTGTATCCCAAAAACTGTGTAAATTCGTTTTATATCTCCCAATTCTCACTTTTACTTTATTGCCGCCAAAATCATGATTTCTTTCCGCAACATGCAAAGGTTGGTGTATGTCTCCAATAAAATGCACAACAAATGAAAGAGCCTGTAATCTTTTTGCATTAGCCTGAGTAGTATCTGCTAATATATTGCTCCATCTATCAATCTCCGTGAGTACACAAGAAGATTTACAAGCTTTTGCTATATCTTCGTGTGTAGGGTTGAACTGTGAAACGGGAATGTCTATAAAATGCCATGAACCGGTATTTGTAGGGGGCTCGGGATTAGTAAAGATTTGATTACAAACTGGGCTCATCGGCTTCTTTTCAGATTGGAATACTCTAAGTTCATCAGGACATGTTGAAATTTCTTCTAAAGTTAAACTTCCTAGAATTTTATTGATTTCTTCAAACGCTTTAGAATTAGCCAATAGATGTTGCGCAATAATTCCAATTGCTTTGTGTCCCTGATGTCCCCAGGCATAAACATTTGAATTTCCTAATAGAATGATTATAATCAAAGTTGATAATTTTATGTAATTGATTGTTTTCATAGAATTCATTTTTACTTGTGAAATTTTTGAAAATTTTAAATTTATTACAAGTAAAATTTAAAAACAGATTACATATCATTCATGTTTCTTAAGTAATGAGATTATTAAAATAATGAAATGTATTTTAATAATCTTTGTAATCAGAATTTTCCTCGAAGGATTTCCTTGGGAACATTTTTTGATTAAAAAATAAAAACTCTTTTTAGGAGGCCGATACATCAAAGAGTGCAAATTACCAAAGATCACCTCCGAAATATCTTATGAGAGTCATGATACATTTAAACCAAGCTTACCTGACAATAGTCATCGCAATGTCTTTTTAAACTGAAACACTGATTGATCGACCGCGAAAGATAGACATCTTCAAATGAACTTTTTTCAATTAGAAGAGTTTAAACTTGAAGATCCAATAAAACGTGTATTTGATGCTCCAAGACGAACTTGATATATTCCAATCCTGTCTTAGACAACTTTCAAAGTTGTGTCTGTTTTAAAGATTTCAATTTTCTTAAGGTGTTCGTTCGTTTAGAATTTCGTGTTTTGTAAACGTTTCAATTTGAAAGTTTAGGAAAAGTTAATTCTTTTCTTCACTGCCGTTAGTAAAATTTGTTTTAACGTAAGGACCTTATCTTTTTTAGAATGTTCTTTTGATAGATGGGAGTTTTACCTGGATGAATGGAATAAAAAAGTCCTATATCCGGAAACATGTTAGATAATTCTACTCCGCTTACCAAGTCCGTAAGCCAGGAGTAAATCAAATCCAAGGCCGTTTCATAACCGTAAGGGTGAATTTCCTCCATTCTGAAATTCGGATCTTGATCCTTTTTTTTGGATATATCAATAACTTTTGAATATAATAATTGTTGAATATCTATGATTTTTCCTGCGATTCTTGGGTCCACGTCTTTTTTCTCTTTCAAAAGAGTTTTTAGGATGAAATCCACGTAGCCACAAAAAAGTGCTGAAGCGGATAACATTTCCGAGAGATGAATTTCGGGCGCAAAGTTTTGGTAGTTAAAAAAGAATAAATTTTTCAAAGGAAGGGACAAATCGTTCCCTTTAAGCCTACAGTGAGTCGCTTCTTTGGCGTATTCTAGATCGAATACTTCCAATTCAAGACCGTAAGAATCACGGGCTATGTAAATCACGTCGAATGTTTCGGAAGGTGATTTTGCTACGATCAAAAATCCGCTACAATTTGCACCATTCGTTAAAAAAGACTTGGATAGACTCAGGATAATTCGATTATTTTCGATCCGATATTTAGTGGTGATATTAGAAATTCTTCCTTTCCATCCCGATTCGCTAACTCCCATGGAAATAATATCTTTCCCGGAACTTATATCCTTTAAGAGTTTGGTGCCAATTGAGATCGTTTCTTCTCTCTGAAAAACTCGGATCGTTCCGTTTTCGTTTAAAAAACCGTCTGAAACAAATTTTAAAATTCTTCCTGCAACATTGGTTTGCGCCATCATTGCGATTCCGAGCCCAATTCCTCTCGGATAAGAGCCTAATTGATAAATTTTTTTATGAAACGTTTCAAAGGAACCTCCAGCGATTGCTTCAAAGTATCCTTCTTCCACTAAGTATGGAAGTGCGTCCCTAAAAACGGTTTTATATTCATTGAATGGAATAGAAGATAAGAATTCTTTCAGGTTCATAATGCCTCGTTGGGTATTTTAACGATTCACTTTTTGTTTTGTTTCCCGGGCGGATTTTTTTTCTGCATCCCGTTTTTATTCGAAGAGCCGCTCGATACAGAGGATTTACCGTTTTCGGATGCAAAGACTTTCTTAAGATATTGACCTGTATAGGAATTTTTTACTTTTGCCACGTCTTTCGGAATCCCTTCCGCTATAATAAGTCCTCCCCCATCCCCTCCTTCGGGTCCCATATCCACAATCCAGTCTGCTTGTTTAATCACATCTAAATTGTGTTCTATTACGATCATGGAATTTCCTCGATCTACAAGAGTGTGAAGGACTTCTGAAAGATGTCTAACGTCTTCAAAGTGAAGTCCCGTTGTTGGTTCGTCCAAAATGTAAAGGGTTTTTCCTGTGGGTCTTTTGGAAAGTTCTGTGGCAAGTTTGATTCTTTGGGCTTCTCCACCTGAAAACGTAGTAGCGGGTTGCCCGAGCCGGATGTAACCTAGTCCTACTTCCAAAAGGGTTTCCAATTTTCTTTTTACGATGGGAATGTTTTCGAAAAATTGATTTGCGTCCTCTACGGTCATTTCAAGAACGTCAAATATATTTTTCCCTTTATAACGAACTTCTAATGTTTCTTGGTTGTATCGTTTTCCTTTGCAAACTTCGCAGGTCACATATACGTCTGGTAAAAAGTGCATTTCTATTTTCAGAATCCCATCACCTTCGCAAGTTTCACAACGCCCCCCGCTTACGTTGAAGCTAAATCTTCCGGGCCCGTATCCTCTCAGTTTTGCTTCTTCAAGTCCTGCGAACATTTCCCGAATCGGTGTAAAAAGTCCGGTATATGTCGCGGGATTGGAGCGGGGAGTTCGTCCAATGGGGGATTGGTCTATATTTATGATCTTGTCGATATTTTCAAAACCCTTGATCGTCTTATGTTTTCCCGCCAAGGTTTTCATCTTCATCACCTTGTGAGCGGCGGCGTTGTAAAGAATATCGTTGATGAGAGTCGACTTTCCGGATCCGGAAACACCTGTAATGACGACTAACTTACCTAGAGGGATATTTACGTCTATATTCTTGAGATTGTTTTCTTTGGCTCCGATGATTTGAAGCTGGCTTCCATTTCCTTCCCGGAGTTTTACTGGAATCGGAACATTTCTTCTTCCCGAAAGATACTTTCCGGTTAGAGAATCCTTGTGTTTTGCTACGTTGGCAGGAGTTCCCGCACAAACGATAGAACCACCATGGATCCCTGCCCCTGGTCCCATATCGATCAACCAATCCGATTCTTCCATTGTTTCGTGATCGTGTTCGACTACAAGAACCGTGTTTCCTAGATCTCTTAAGTTTTTGAGAGTGGAGATGAGTTTTGTATTATCTCTTTGATGCAGACCGATGGAAGGTTCATCCAGAATGTAAAGAACACCCATCAATCTTGAACCGATCTGAGTTGCAAGTCGGATACGCTGTGCTTCTCCTCCCGACAAGGAACCCGCGCTTCTTTCCAGGGTTAAGTAACCGACTCCGACGTCATTTAAGAAGGAAAGTCTCTGATGAATCTCCTTCAAAATTGGTTTTGCGATCACTTCTTCGGCTCCGGTGACTTTCAGATTTTGAACAAAGTTTAAGGCCCTTTCGATGGAATACGAAGTGAATTCGTCCACTGGAACATTATGCACTTTTACGGAAAGACTTTCCCGTTTTAGACGTTTCCCTTTGCAGGAAGGACAAGGATGATTGGTCATGTAAGATTCGAACCACTGTCGCATTGAATCTGATTTTGTATCCTTGTATCTTCTTTGCAAATTGGGGATTACACCCTCGTATTCTTTTGTGAATTCATAATGAGAATTGGCTCCCCGAAAATCGTATTCGATTTTGATCTTCTTATCTCCATAGAGAATAGTTTGTCTCGTTTTTTCAGGAAGATTTTTCCACGGAGTGTTCATTTTAAACTCCAAGGAATCGGATAAGGATTTGAGGGTCGCCATAAACCAAAAGCCGTTACTTTTGGAACCGGCCCAAGCCTCGATACAACCGTCGACCAAGGAAAGTTCCGGATCGTTGATCAAAAGGTCCTCGTCGAATTCCAATAGACTTCCCAAGCCGTCGCAGGTCTCACAAGCTCCATAAGGGGAATTGAAGGAAAACATTCGAGGAGAAAGTTCGGTAAAACCGATATCATGTCCGTTCGGACAAGCCATCTTCTGAGAAAGGATATGATCCTTAGAACCATCGTCCAAGATCACGAGTCCTTCGGATTGTTTGAGTGCGGTTTCTACCGAATCGGCCAGACGGCTTCGGATTCCGTCTTTCATCACGATTCGGTCGACTACGATTTCAATGGAAGTCTTAAAATTTTTCTTGAGTACGATTTCCTCGTCGAGAGTTCGTATCTCTCCGTTAATTCTTACCCGGTTAAAACCGTCTTTACGAATTTTTTCTAGGACGTCTTTATGTTCTCCTTTTTTACCCGCAACGATAGGTGCAAGAATCTGTAATTTACTTCCCTGCGGAAATGCAAGAACCCGTGCAGTGATTTGATCGACGGACATGGATTGAATCGGAGTTCCACATTCTGGACAATGAGGTTTCCCCACTCTTGCGTATAAAAGTCTGAGATAATCGTAGATTTCTGTAACTGTTCCGACGGTGGATCTTGGGTTTCTGTGAGTGGTTTTTTGTTCGATGGAGATTGCGGGAGAAAGGCCTTCGATCAAATCTAGATCCGGTTTTTCCATTTGGCCCAGAAATTGTCTGGCATAAGCAGACAAACTTTCTACGTATCTTCTCTGGCCTTCTGCATAGATTGTGTCAAAAGCGAGAGAAGATTTTCCGGAACCGGATAAACCCGTAATAACTACAAGCTTATCTCTGGGAATATCCACGTTAATATTTTTAAGGTTGTGTTCTCTTGCCCCGCGAATCCTAATTTCCTGCAATGAAATACCCTCTCTCTTTTTAGAATTTACGGTGTACTAAAATCTGAAAACTCCTTTCCTAAAAGAAATTCTTCTTTTTCAGGAAGAATCTAATTATCAAACTGGCGTCATGTTTCTAAATTTTCTCCAAATCGTGCTGATTCCGTTCCGACTCGTTTTTCAACTGATCCGTTGGATTCGATTTCGATTATTATCGAATCGTCACTACTTTTTGGAAATTCCATCTGAATTTACAAACTATCGTAAATCTTTTTTAATGAGACTACTTTCTTCCAAAGAAGAAAATGCTTTTTTCACGGATTTTCTGTTGGAGCTCAAACTACTCTCTCAAGTCCCCGGATTGAAAAAGGTTTCGGTTTTGATTCAGCAACCGGAATACGGGTTCAGTGAAGTTTTAAGCATAGCGGAAAGGTTACAAATTCTGAAAGAATCCGGAATCACTCTAGAGGGATTTGCACTTACTGGTGGACTCAAATCCTTGTTTCTTTTAGGAATCTGTAATGAAAGATTTAGTTCGGAATCGTCTGAATTTTTTCCCGTTTTACCCTCTACAGAATCATTTTTTTTCGGAAATGCTGGCAAAAAATGGGGAGTAAAAGTGGAAACTTTCCAAAGTGGGCCGTATAAATCCTTTGGAGAATCCTTTCAAAGGGATAAATTCTCACCGAAAGCGCGCGAAAATTTAAACTCTCTCTTAAAACAGATGACGGACGATTTGGAGTCTCTTTTTAAACGTTATACAGGTTTTGCACTTAAAACTTTCTCTGAACCTTTTCTATCTGCAAAAACACTCAAGGAAAGAAAATTCATCACCGGATTTCTAAACGAAGAGGATTTTAAGGAGAATTTTCTTTATTTAAATTACGAAAACGAAAAAGAAGATCAAAAACCGCTTGCAAAAGAATTGACCCTTTCTTCTTTATATCGTTTTTCTAAATTAAGAAATTTTAAATTACTTCCCAAGAGAGCTCCGATCGTCGCAATTCTTCCACTCAAAGGAACGATTCATCACGATACAATCGGCAAGGGGGAAGGTAAAACAGATGGAATTTCGTATTACGCAGTTCGAAATGCACTCAAGGAACTGAGAGACGAAGCCTCCGTAAAAGCGGTCGTTTTGGAGGTGGATTCTCCCGGAGGTTCAGCCTTTGTTTCGGAACTACTCTATCAAGAAATTCTGAAATTACAAAAAAAGAAACCGGTTTACGCATATATACAAAATGTTTCGGCAAGCGGGGGTTATTATCTTTCCTGTGGGGCTTCAAAAATTTATGCCTCTCCATATGGAATCGTTGGAAGTATCGGTAGCCTTTCTCTTCGTTTGGATCTGAAAAACTTTTACTCCAAGCTGGGAGTAACGAAGGACAGAGTCGGTTTTTACAAATACAGAGATCTTCTTTCCGAGTATGGACCGATTCATCCAGAATCCAGAAAACTAATGAGGCAAGAAATCAAGGAATCCGAAGGACTTTTTTATAAGCGAGTCGCCGATGCGAGAAAAATTTCAATTTCGACTTTGGATAAACGGTTCGGTCAAGGAAGAGTTTTCACACCTAGTCAATTTTTAAAGGAAAAGATGATTGATTCCATCACGGACTTTTGGGGTTTATTAGAAGATATTAAACAAGAATTGAAAACACAACGGTTGGAGATTCGATACTTACCCGCCCTTTTCACATTTCAAAATTTTCTTAGATCTTTAAAGCCTGGGTTTTTAATAAATCGACTGGGTGAAAATTTCAATTCTTCTTTCCCGGAGGTTTTACAATCCACTTCGATCAAGATGATAGATCCCTTGAAAAGAAAATTTCAATGCACGGAAGTAGAGTTCTTGTTGCGATCTGCGTTTTGGAACCAAGGTTGAGTAATGATCTCAGGATTTTTGTTTAATTTGGCAAGAATCCAATAGTGCGCCTTCATATTTAGGGAAAGTATCCTGGTTTACTGTGTAATATCTTGTGAGAGTTCCTACAAGGTATTACATATTCGTAATTCGAAATAGGTGCACGAGGTCTTATAATTACCACAAGTCGAGAAGTTTTCTTATAAGAACGAGGAGCCAACTAATTCTTTGAGATCGAATTGCAAATGAAATATCTTTGTTGAAAGACCAATCTATTCAAGTCTTGCTAAAAAATGTTGTAAATCTTTTGTTTAGGAATGGATTCTTTTTTGTAATCTACTTCTAAAAAATTTTTCTTTAAGATGGGTGTGTTGGATTAAAAGTCTGTCCCGAAACAAACACCTACTTCGAAACGGCTTTTGAAATTCGATTGATTAAAGCTTCTTTTCCATTTCCATCTTTAGGAATTTCACACCATGCTTCCTTAATTCCCTTACGATCGCATTCCACAAAAAAGGAGTAAATGGACTTCATATATTCTTCATTGGAAGAAACCAAAACCTGAAACATTGATTCCGATTCGAAGTGAAAACCGATTTGTGCAAAATTTCTAGAAATTCCCTTTAAAGAATCCTTTAATACGACTTTGCAAACGGGAGCGTAATGTCTGTATTTAAGACCCGGACTTCTGGGTGCTTCGCTCAATGCGTTAAACGATTCAATCCCTTTAAGATCCGGTAATATTTTCAAAAGGTCGTTTCGGTCTACAAAACCGGGACGAAGGAGAAGCGGAGGTTCGGAACTGAAGTCGATTACGGTCGATTCGATTCCTATCTTTGGTTCTTCTCCTCTTAAAATACAGTCTACCTTACCGGAAAACTCTTCTAAGATATATTCAATTTTTGTTAAGGATGGTTTTCCTGAGAGGTTTGCAGAGGGAGCTGCGACCGGAATACCGCATAAATTCAAAAATAACTGTGCTGTTGGATTGGATGGGATCCTTAAAGCAACCGTATTTAAGCCAGCGGTAAAAAGATCTTGATTTCTCTTTGTAAAAATGCCCGTGATAGGCCCGGGAGAAAAATTTTGAAATACAAGGTCGGCTTTCTTATTGATGTTTCCGCAAGCTTTTAAGGAGACAAGATTTTCTACGTGAAGGATGAGAGGATTATCAGAGGGTCTATTTTTAACTTCATAGATTTTCTTGCAGGCTTTGAAGTTCAAAGCGGATGCCCCTATTCCGTAAACTGTTTCGGTGGGAAAAACGACAATCCCTCCTTCAAGCAGGATTTTTGCCGCTTCGGAAGGAGAGTCCGTAATAAGAGTATCAACCTTGTTTTCTGGCAAATTTCTCCGAATGATGTTGACGATCCATTTTTGCTTCTTTCGGAACGGTTTGTTCCGTAGCGGGTTCTTGTACGGGATCCTTCGCTTTTTCTACAGGAGGAAGTTTATTAGAAACCAATAATTCTAGGTAATCGTTGATTCCTGGATCATTATCGCTTATCAATTGCCAGAAAGAGAATCCACCCAAATCGTATTGTCTTAAAAGATTCATCTTATCTTCGAATGCTTTACGATTCATGTAAAATGCAACACGATCACAACCTTCTGATTTATACCAGATACTTGGATCCTCATAAGTTTTTCCAGTATGAACCCAGGAAAATTTGGAAAGATTTGTCCAGGAGCTGGAATTCTTAGTGTTTGCAAGAATCTGATCAATATTAGTCGGTTGTCTATGGATTCCCAACCCTCTTTTGCGAACGGCATCCTGATAATAAACCGATTTGATCTTCGAGTTACAATTTAAAGCCCAATCGTATCCATAAGTGGGAATGGCCATATACAACTGACGAGACGGAACTCTTGCTTTCGCATATTCGATAATACTTTTGATCCAGGTGTTTGGTGCTTGGGGTCCAGGACCCGGGTTTCTATATTTTCTAGGATGCAATTCGTATGCCATAATCTTAATACGATCTGCGTATTTAGCAAGGAAGGCATAATCATGAGTCATAGGCCCTCTCCAATTTTCCGCGTAATCCATTTTGATCTTATCCTTTAGACCTTTGCAGACTTTCATGGATTCTTTTTTGGCCGGAGTTTTTGGATGAACTGCAACGGAGAGAATTTTTCCACGTCTGTGGATTTCCTTGGAAAGAATTACAATGAATTCTTCGAATTTTTCTTTTTTCTCGCAACTCATTCCTTCGTAATCGATATCAATCCCGTCGTAACCGTATGTATCCAGCTCGTAAAGGATATTGGCGAGGTGTTTATCGCGAATATCGCTACGACCTTTCATTCCAATGTTTTCGGAAATTTTTTCATACTTATTTTCCCAGCGAAAAATCGTAGGGATGATCTTGACATTCGGATTGAGTTTACGTAACTCTGTGACACGTTCGTGTTTTTGAGAGCTTCCCCAACTGGAATAAAGATCTCCGCTGTTTGTTTCACGGCCTTTCATTCCGTAGATAAACGGGTGGATTTCATTGTAAAGATGTACGGTTTTCCTCATAGCTTCGTAATCTGAAAACCAAGTGGAAGCGCGGAAATTAGTATTCTCATCCGCTTTTGGCAATAGAGTTTCTTCAGTCCCGGACGTATCATTGTCTTCTTCAAATGAGAAAAAACCAGAATTGGATTCCGATTTTGAAGACGAATCTTTTGTTTCGGACGAATCCATTGTTTTATGAATTGAGAAAAGATTTCGGATTTCGTCTATGACTCCGATAGAACTCACACGAATATTCTCTCCTGAAAAAGTGGAATTTCCCTTTTTGAGAAGATGAATCCCTAAGGAAAAGGAAAGTGAGGATAATAAAAACCAAGTAAAGGAGTAAAGTAAGATTTTATGTTTAGGTTCTGAATCTTTTTGAAAGGAAACTGGTTTTATCAAATCTTCGGGAATATTGTATTTGTCTTCTTGTTCGTGTGCCATTGTGTTACAATTTTATTATCGAATCAAAATCTAAGAAAATAAAGAAGTTTCCTAAGTTGAGGAATTTAGAATTCACTTCCAGAGATTTACCGGGTTAAAGGTTGTCAAACGGTTCTTTTTACAAGTTGACGAATTCGTGCGATAAAGGGAAAAAACCGCTTATGCCTCTTTCTAAGTCTCAAAAATTATTCATCATCCTAAATGCTTTCTTTTTGACGTTCTTGATCCTTGCAGAAGTGACAGGTTCCAAACTTTTTGTTTCTTTCGGTTTTACACTTACGATGGGTGTAATACCATTTCCGGTTACATTTATTGTGACCGATCTTCTCAACGAATACTATGGAAGAAAAGGAGTTCGATTTACCACACTTTTGGGAATGGTGATGATCTTCCTGGCTTACTTCCTTTTGATGTTGGATATGTTGATTCCGGCTGCCCCTAATTCTCCGGTGGATAACCATTCTTTCAATGTAGTTTTCTCGAACTCGGGAAAGGTCATCGTCGGTTCAATTGTAGCGTATTTGATCGGACAATTGATTGATATTCAGATCTTTCACTTTCTCAGAATAAAAACCGAGAACAAATATATTTGGTTACGAGCCACCGGTTCCACGATCGTTTCGCAGCTCGTGGATTCTTTTGTAGTGATTTATATTGCGCTTGGCGGAGGCAAACTCAGTTTTCAGGAACTCAATCAGATCTCCACGAACAACTTCATATATAAATGCGGGGTTGCAATTGCAATTACCCCGCTGATTTACGGGGCGCATCGTTGCATCAATTGGTATTTAGGAAGAGAAGCGGAAGAAATGATTGAATTCGCGATGAAAGAAGGACGATCCGGCACAAAACCTCTTTGATAGAAATTCGTTCGGATTAAATTCTCTCACTTTTGATCTGTTATATTAGCCTGGGGAATTTTCTATTATTGATCCTTACACAAATAAGATACTGCGAATTTGAGACAAATTTTCTGTTTTTAGAACTGTATTTTGGGTGCTTTATGATAATAAAGCTTAGTTTGTCCCAAAATCTTAGAATGTAGGAGTTCCTACTAGTTTAACGGCGAAAAGATGATTTAAAAATTTATAAACTCCCTAAAGAGACGTAATCTGTGGGAACCACTGCATTTTGTTATTGGCGACTTAGTGTGGTCTCTTTGGTATTTGAGGCTACAAGTTTTAAAATAAAATTTTAACTAGGTGCTTATCGAATATATTTGTTATTTTAATGGAGACGATTACGAATTATCCTGAAACTTGAACGTAACCTGAAAGGATTCTAAAGATTGATTTTGTTCTAAAGGAGAAGCATATGCCTAAGGTTCTGGTACCGTTCGCAGAAGGAATGGAAGAAATGGAAGCGGTTATCATCGTAGATGTTCTCCGCAGAGCTGGTGTGGAAGTTACGAGTGCTTCCTTAAAGGAAGGACCGGTAAAAGCTTCCAGGGGAGTTTGTCTTCTAGCCGATACAACTTTAGGAGAGGTAGATTTAAAAAATTTTGATATGATCGTACTTCCAGGCGGAGCTGGAGGAACCAAAATTCTCGGAGCGGATCCCAAAATCGCCGATTTTCTCCAAAAAGCGAAAAAAGAGAATAAGTGGATCGGTGCTATCTGTGCTGCACCCAGTATTTTAGTACATCAAAATATACTAACTCCTGAGGATCGTTTTACCTCTTTTCCGGGAACTGTATCCGAAACACCGGGTTATACTGGCTCCCGGTTAGAAATTTCCGGAAAGATCGTTACAAGCATTGGTCCCGGTTCTGCCTTCGAATTTTCTTTAGAACTCGTAAACATCCTATGTGGGGAAGAATCTATGTTGAAAGTGAAATCCGCTCTTCAACTTGTTTTATGAAAGAATTTATATCGAAGTATAAGGATAAATTTCAGAGAATCACTGCGATTTCCGGAGCTGGTATTTCCGCCGAAAGTGGAATTCCTACGTTTCGAGGAAGCGGTGGTCTTTGGAAAAATTTTCGAGCCGAAGATTTAGCAACTCCACAAGCCTTTCAAAAGGATCCCAAGTTAGTTTGGGAATGGTATCTTTGGAGAAGAAGTGTTATCGACACCAAACGACCGAATCGTGGACATCTGGCACTTGCAGAGTTGGAGGAAATACATCCCGATTTTTTTCTAGTCACGCAAAATGTGGACGGACTTCATATTCGTGCAGGCTCTAAGAAGTTACTCGAAATGCATGGAAATATTTTTATCAATCGTTGTATATCTTGCGGTCAAGAATCCAACGAAAAAATTCTCAATGAGGAAAACTTGCTTCCCCCTAAGTGTGGATTCTGTGGAAATTTTTTAAGACCAGGGGTAGTTTGGTTCGGAGAAAGTTACGACCAAGAAAAACTAAATTTTTCAATTCAAAGAATGGAAAATACGGATCTATTACTGATTCTCGGAACCTCCGGTCTTGTTAGTATGCCAGTGTATTTGACACAGGTTGCAAAACGTTCAGGCTCCATACTTATTGAAGTCAATCCGGAACGTTCTTCCTTCTCTTCTTCCGTAGATCTTTTCGTCCAAGGAAAAACGGGAGAAATCCTTCCTAAATTGATTTCGGAAATTGTAACGTGATTTAAAATACGGATTATAAACTCTCCGTGAATACATTCACCTCTTAGTTGGAAATTTCAGATAGGTGTTCTCAATTCAAATCGAATGTAGATAAAAATAGAATCGGTATTTTAAGAAAGATAAAGTATTTTTGAGATAGGCTCAACGGATTTGCTGGAATCAGTTAATTTTTACAACCATAAAATTCGCTATAAGAATATAATTTTTCGTCGTAGTCGTAACATCCCGAATTCATTTTGGAAGTCTTTGAAAGATAAAATCTGCGTAATCATTAAAACAACTCGGAGACATGTGGCCCGGATCGCTAAAGTCGTCGCAGCGATATTCCGAATCTTCGTTCATATTCCAGAATTCCGTTTCCGTTGATTCATGCAATTTTTGTAAAATAGGAACCATAATTTCATATGGAGTTTTTTCGTCTTTCTCGCTCGTGAGGACTTTTCTGGTTTTGTAAAGTTCGAAATAAGGACGTGCAACTCTTACCCAAATAGTCGCAAACGGGACTCCGATTTCCTTTATAATTCGAATCGAGTCTTCTTGATTGGCAAGCATCTTGGGATTGAACGTGAACGGAGTCAGATACGATTTAAAATCGGTATTTGATCTTTTTTTCAAAAGTTCCGCGGGTAAAATGACCCTCGGGCTTGCATCCGAAGTTGCACTTCCCCTTTGTTTTTTGAGATTCTCCCAAATTGTTGAACGAAGTTTGCTGTAACCAGCGGCAAGAAGCCCTCCATCCTTTGCTCTTGCTCGGATCACGTTGAATCTCGGTCGATTCTTATGCGTATGAAATAATTTCTTTGCGATGTATCCGGTAAGATCCGAAGAAGAATAACGATCCGCGTGTCTGAACACGAAGGATGGACTGAGTCCGTAAAAAAGTACCTCGTCCAGGGTCAACACAGAAGAAGAGTTAAAAATTTCTATTGATTCGTCCAATAGGATAAAATCCGGTTTTACGGAATCGGATCGAAATTTTTCCAACCAATAGAGATAATAATCGGGAGAACCACCAGGCACGGAAAAATTGAATAAAACCCAGTTCGGGTATTTTTTTTCAATATAATCGTTTCTAAAAAGAAGTGCTCTTGAATTTCCAAAATAAACCAAAACTTTTTTACGGTTTTCTTTTTTCAGATAATCTTTTAACTCTTCAAAAAGAAATTCTTTATGCCTAAAATTTAGATCGGAAAGAGTCAAAGAATAATAAGGCTCAAGCGTCGTAGAACTGATCAGTTTATCAATGCCGAATGCGATGATGAATATTACAAAAGGAACAAAGAGAAATCGGTTTCGAAACATTCTGTTTTCCTAAAATTTGTAATAGATAAAGGCGCCCGAGTCTTCCGAAAATAAAGCGAGTAAAAAAATGGAGACGACTCCTGCACATGTAAGAAGCCAAGGATCGTATTTTCTAAATCGTTTCCAAAAATCGGGAACGTATTGGATCCAATTGAAAAGAACCAAAGCTAAAAAAAGATAAAGGAATTTTTCCACATTTTCCATTCGATTGAGTAAAAAGAAAGAGCCTCCGTCGACCAAATTTCCCGCATCTCTGAGCCAAAAAAGAGAGGACGAAGCAAGTTCAGTTTCTATCCTACCCGGGGAGTTTTTAAAAATTCCGGCTACGTGTTGAACCATCGTACTTGCATTGTTTGCTCGGAAAAGAATGGCGCCAAAAGAGAAGGATAAGAATATGATACAGGCCTTGAGAACTTTCAAAACGATATTCTTTTCCGGAACCAGTTTCCATCCAAGGGATGTTTCTAAATATCTTTCTCCTGCAAGTAGAACTCCCCAATAAAAGCCCCACGCGATAAAAGTATAATCCGCTCCGTGCCAAAAACCTCCGATAGTCATGGTAAGAATTAAGTTTAAATGCGTTCTCCATTGTGCAATTCTGCTTCCACCTAGGGAAAAATAAATATAATCCCGAAGCCAGAAGGATAACGTTATGTGCCATCTTTGCCAAAGCTCTCTTCCGCTTAAGGAGAAAAAAGGAGCTTTAAAATTTTCCGGCAGATAAAATCCGAGAAGTGCCCCTACTCCCCGTGCCATATCGGTAAGACCCGAAAAATCGCAAAAGACCTGAATCGAATATCCGATTGCGGCGAGAATCAAAGAAGTTGAATCATACACTTCCGGATTCGAAAAAATTGGCGAAATAATACCTGCTGCAGGATCCGCAATCAGGACCTTTTTGAGTAAGCCGCTGATTATCAAATAACAACCGTTATAGATTTTATTTCGGTCCGGCTCCAGGTTATCTAAGTTCGGAAAAAAATCTCCGGTTCTCATAATCGGCCCAGCGATTAGAACCGGAAAAAATAGAACAAATAAAAAGTATCCTTTGAGAGAAATGGTTTCTATGTTTGGATTTCTTGTTGCGTCCACTGCCGCCGCGATCATTTGAAAACTGTAAAAGCTAATCGCGAGGGGAAGAACGATATGAATGATTCCTTGAATTTCCTGAAAGAAAGGATAACCCGTAAGATCAGCGAGAACTCTCGAAAAGAAATAAAAGTATTTGAAAAATCCGAGATTGATGCAGTTAAAAAGAATCGATACGATCATCCATCGTTTCGGATTTTTTTGAGATGTTTTTATGCGAAGATAGAAGAAATAATTAAGTAAAATTACAAACAGGAAGTGGAGAAAAAAAATCCAGGAAAACCAGGCGTAAAAGAACATACTAGAAAAAATCAAAAGATTAGGACGGTTTTTTTTCGGAACCGACCAGTAGATCACATAAACGATCGCAAAGAAAATTGCAAAAGTCACTGAATTGAACAGCACTGTTATTCGTCTTTCCTAAATAAGTTTTTCCAATGTTCTACTTCTTCAGAATTCAATATTCTATCTTCGAATTCTTCGGCGTCGAGTTTAGAAGGAGAAATCTTCGCGATGACAATTGTAGCGAAATCTTCGGAAGTGATCGGATTGGCTCCCCATTTTTTTGCATGAAAAAAAATCTCTTTATCCGAACTGACCACTTCGATTTCGGAAGGGCGAACATTTGTTCGAACAAATTCTTTAATCACATCGTCCGCCTTTCTATCATGACTAAAATACACATTTAGTTTTCCAAAAGTTTCCTGAAAGATTTCGCTACCGACTTCTTTCTTTCCGTCGAAGAAAACGTGAAAGGTTTGCTCCTTTTTCTTTTGGGAGTATGACTCGATCAGTTCCAAAAGCCCTTGTCTGGCTTCTAAAAGCCGATTTCGAACCATACATTCTTCCAAATCGGGGAATTTATAGATCAGATTGAAACCGTCAATTGCCACTTGAGAAGACATGGAATTGTAGTGACCAGAATTCTATTCTCGTAAATACTGTAAACCAACCTTTCCAAGGAGGTTATGAGTAAAATGGCTGATTCCGAACATTATCCGGTCCGGGTCAACAAATTTAACATTTGGCATTTCTATCTTTGGTTTCGAGCATTGCCGGGTTCGGGGAGAGATTTATTCCTTCTTCCTATCGCGGCTTTGGATGTTTTTCTACTTTTGACCTATAATTCGTATAATGAAATTCTTCCGAAAGAACTGTATATTTATGTGATCGGATTTGATTTTTTTGTCTTAGTAGTTTGGGTAATGGAGCTCGTCTCTAAGTTCAGAAAATCTAAAGAGCCAGGAACATTTTTCTCGATGAATTGGTATGAGATCGTAGGAGTGATTCCGTTTTATTTTCTCCGTCCCTTTTTACTTTTGAGAGGAATGAAAATTCTAATCGCATTCTATAAGTTAGGTCAGTCTGGACAAAACCTAAGCGACATCGTTACGAGAGAAATTACGTTCCGATTTAGAGATGTGATCGTGGACACAATCGCAGACGCCGTATTTCTGCATTCTTTGGAAAGAGTAAAAGAAGTGATGATTCGCCTGGATTATAGCCAATTGGCTAAAAAGGCTTTTGAGCTTCATCAAGACCAATTCAACATAAAAGTGAACGAAGCGCTTAAATCTAAGTTTTTGTTAGGCGAACTTTCTAGAATTCCCTTTATGGGAGAAATTTCCAAACGACTTGGAGAAGATATCAGTTCGATGATTACCGAAATTTTGGAAAACCAAATTACCGGAGAAATCATGAAACAGATTACGGAAGCTATTTTGAAAGAAATGGCAAACCACGTAAAAAAATTACCAATAGAAAGAATCACAAGACCATTGGAACCTGCTCTGAGTGAGGTCGAACCACAATTGGAGAATGAATTCAAAGAAGAGGAGATCGTTTCCGAACAAAAACCTTTTCCGAATTAATTTTAAAACATAGTCGAAAAGTTATTTCAAATACAATTCGGCTATTTTGAAGTAGACTCAAAATTGCTCAAAATGGTGGTTTTGATCGAATCCAAGTAAAACATTTGATTTTAGATTTTTTACTTATAGTGTTTTATAAAAAACACTTGCGATTCTATTTCGAACATTTAAAATTTTTTAGCAGAAAGGAGTTGTTATGAAATCCGTAGAAACCTGGTTTAGCGAATACTCAGAAAGCCATCAAAATCCCGTCAATAAAAACATACACTGGATCTGTGTTCCGTTGATTTACTTTACTGTCATCGGTCTTTTTTGGTCGATTCCAGTACCTTCTTTGTTTCAGTCTGTCCCTTACTTAAATTTTGCAACGATCGCGCTTGTTCTATCGCTTGCATTTTATCTACGACTTTCGCCTATGTTAGCTCTAGGAATGTTGATTTTAAGTTCTTTGATGATTTATCTGATTGTTCTTCTTCAAGGAACTGTTTTCCCGATAATGTTCGGAGCTTATTCTTATGGCATTTTGGAACTTTCGATTACGATTTTTATTTTAGCTTGGATCGGACAATTTATCGGCCATAAGATCGAAGGTAAAAAACCTTCTTTCTTTAAAGATCTTCAGTTTTTACTGATTGGGCCGATTTGGTTGCTTGGATTTATTTATCAAAAATTAAAAATCGCTTATTGAACTTTTTCTTCCTTGTTTGAGACCCGACCGTAAAAAGACGATTTTTCAGATCGACTACAAATGTGGTCTCAACATCGAAGAATTCAGAGCTACCAAAAAGAAATGCTTAAGGAAATCCAATGCCAAAGATAGTGAATCATGAAAAGTACAAAACGGAAATTCTATCCAAGTGTGTGGATATTCTCGCGAGAAAAGGATATTCTGCGGTTTCAATGAGAGAAATTGCGACCGAACTTGATGTTTCAACAGGGACTTTATATCATTACTTTGCGACAAAAGAGGATATATTCAAAGAATTGGTAAAGTTTCTTCTGAACAAGGATATCGAGGAAATACAACTCTACTCCAAAGGAAATCTGGGACAAACTCTTGAATCCAAAGTTGAATCTCTTTTCCGAATGATTCAAGATAGAGAAACCTATTTCCAAAATCTTCTTTATATCATCTGTGACGCTTCTCGATTGAAAAATCACGAAGAAGAAAAATCGCTGATTGCGGATGCAATGAAAGAATACGTAGAGATCATTTCGAAACATTTCGGTATTACAAATCCCACTTTGAATCGGATTCTAATCAGTGTAATTTTAGGAACCGTAATTCAAAGAATCGTGGACGAAGATAGTATTAACCTTTCTGACAGTTCTGAAATCATGAAAGACTTCCTATCGATTCTTCTTTCCAACTCGTTCACGTTTTGACGTCTTTTAGTAGATTCTATAACGTTCTTTCACCGCTTTGATCTCTTTGGAGATTCGGTTTTGATTCCAACGTAGATACTTTGCCAGGGAACGAACGAGTTTAGTCGTTTCTTTCTCCTCCGGCAAACCTGGAACACCCACACCAGACCTACGAAAGAAAAAATCTGTCGCAAAACGGATATCTTCCCTATTTGCAATAAATCGAACTTCGCTTTCAAAGAACTTTTCTCCGTTTTGAAGTGTATAAAATTCCTCTTTAAAAGAGCTTTTCTCAAGAATTTGGTACGCCTGCAAACCGTAGCGAAACGCTACGGTCTCGATTGATTCTCCGCTTAATTTGGGAAACTTTTTTGCGAGTTCCTTTGTAAAAGAAAGTAGATCTAAATAATTCCCCGTGGAAGGAGGAGTCACTGAAGTTTCGCAGGCATTAAAATTTCCGGGAAGATAATCGGCGACTTTGTTCACTACTGCTTCTCCCACGCTCCGGCTTGTTGTGTATTTACCTCCCATCGCCGTAAAGAATCCGGGAAAACCGGATTCTTTATGATCGAAAATTTCCGTCTTCCTGGATGCGTTGTACGTGGACTTTGTTTCTCCCGGATCTTCTACAAGCGGCCTTAAGCCGCCATAATAAAAATCTACGTCATTCAAGGTCAGGTCCGTATACCCGAAAGAATAGTTGACTTCGCTTAATAATTCTTCGATGTCTTTTTTTGTGACTCGAAACTTGTCCGGACTATCTATATACTCTGTGTCGGTGGTTCCGATGATTGTTTTGTTTCTCCACGGAATGATAAAGAGATGTGTACCGTCTTTTTTTTTCGTTACTAAAGTTTTATCTCCACAAATTTTCCTCGTAATTATATGAATTCCCTTAGATCTCACAAGATGTTTATCGATCTCAACACCGGCAAGAGATTCAACAAGGTCTGCCCAAGGTCCGGTAGCGTTTACAACAGACTTGGTTTGAAACGAAATTTCTTTTCCGGAAATTTTGTCTTTTGCGACTACCGTATATAAGGAATCGGTGGAACGGGTAATGGAAGTTACTTCGGTATAGTTTTTTGCCTCCGCTCCTCTTTCCCTCGCAGAGAAAATAAACTCGCAGGTATGCCTTTCCGGATTGATATTTAGATAATCGTAATATAAATAAGAACCCTTCAATTTGTCGTGTTCGATCGTGGGAGATTCCATGGTAGTTTGCTCTTTGGAAAGAAAGCTGTATTTTGGAATCAATCGATCTTTGGAAATGTTCGCGTTTCGATCATAAGAAAATGCGTTATACATCTCCATTCCCGCTTTCAAAACGAATCTTTCGATATTGGAATAAATCGGAACCAAAAAACCCATTGTTTGAACTGCTTGCGGAGTAATTCTTGCAAGAATTGCCCTTTCACGAAGAGATTCTCTCACAAGCCCCAATTCGAAATTCTTTAAATATCGCAAACCTCCGTGAATCATTTTCGATGTAGCCTGACTTGTTCCCGAGGCGTAATCGTTTTTTTCCAAAAGAATGGATTTCATCCCTCTTAAAGTAGAATCCCAAAGAACGTGTGCTCCTGTGATTCCCCCTCCGATCACTAACAAATCATATACGAACGAGTCCGAGAAGCGTGTTAATCGAATGTTGGAAGGAAGTTTTTTATTCTTGGACATAAAGATATTGATTTCTAAAAAATAGTTCGGGTCAATCGCTTTTAAATCGACTGCGTTAGATTTATGATTTTATGATTTGAAATCTTATTTTTTCAATCAACCAGAGACGATTTCAATCTGTTCTCTATTTTCGTCTGAATTGTGTTAGGCATCAATAGGATTTAGAAGCTTAAAAAGAACAGCATCGCTTTTTAGAATTTCATCAAAGGCGGGATTATTAAGGATGTCCGTTTTTAAGTACGAATCTTCGATATTCTGTTGCGAAATCGGATCGAATCCGCATTCTTGTGCATCGAAAGACTTTTTATTCATGAACATTCGGAGACTTTAGAACTATGTTTTATACGGAACTCAATTCTAAAATTGATTATTCAAGGGATGGGCTCAGATGGAACGCCTGGGGGGCTTATGGCCAGGATTTTTTTAGAGTGGGACAGATGCAGGAAATTCTTGCGTTTCTCTCAGATGAACTTCATATCCCCGAAATTCGAAAAACACCCCCGACCTCTCTGGAAGAAATTACACTTCCGAAATCCTCTTTTACCCAGACTCAAATTCGAGAATTGAGCAAGATTAGCGGAGCTAAACATTTCTCCGTGGAAAGAAGAGAGAGAATTTTTCATTCCGCAGGAAGAAGTTATTATGACGTTCTAAGGCTTTCGTTCAATACTCTCAGAAACTTCGTAGACGGAGTCATCTATCCGAGTAAGGAGTCCGAAGTTTTTAAAATTTTAGAATATTGTTCTAAAAACAATATCACCGTAATTCCATACGGAGGTGGTTCCTCCGTTGTGGGAGGATTGGAAGTTGTCAAAGGTAAGGGACAAAAAAGTGCACTTTCCTTGGATACAACCCGGATGAATTCTTTTTTATCCCTCGACGAAAAAAGCCACCTTGCTACGTTCCAGGCGGGAATTTATGGGCCAAAACTTGAAGAATTTTTAAACGATAAAGGATTTACTCTCGGTCATTTTCCCCAATCTTTTGAATATTCCACGTTAGGCGGTTGGATCGCTGCACGAAGTGCAGGACAACAATCCAATCGTTATGGAAAGATCGAAGAAATTCTCACAAGTTTAAAGTTGATCACTCCTGCGGGTACCGTGGAAACACTGAGAGAGCCAGCTTCTTCTACCGGTCCAGAGTTGAATCGGATCTTTGCGGGAAGCGAAGGTTTGCTTGGAATCATCACCGAAGCAACGATCAAAGTCCACAAACTTCCGGAAATGAGAAAGTATTTCGGAATCGTATTTCCAAATTTTTCGACCGGAGTCGACTTTATCCGGGAAGTCAATCACAGAGAAATCCCTACTTCCATGATCCGCCTTTCTGATAAAAACGAAACCCGTCTTTATCAAACGTTAGGTAGTCTCGGTAGAAAGAATACTCCGGTCCGTTGGATTAAAAATCGAATTCAGAATCAAATATTACAATGGAAATCTTTAGGGGAAGACAAGTGTGTGGTTCTTCTTGGTCTTGACGGAACTAGGAAAGACGTTTCTCAAAATTTCTCCAAGATCAAGCCGATCATTCGTAAACATCACGGTCTTTATGCGGGAACCCGTTTGGGAGAACAATGGATCCATTCCAGATATAACATGCCGTTCTTACGCAATCACTTAATGGAAAACGGAATCGGGGTAGATACGATGGAAACTTCCACAACTTATGATCGGGTTCTTCATCTTCACCAGGAAGGAATTTCTTCTCTGGAAAAAT
The DNA here is from genome assembly GCF_000306675.2 of Leptospira mayottensis 200901116. NCBI lineage: Bacteria > Pseudomonadati > Spirochaetota > Leptospiria > Leptospirales > Leptospiraceae > Leptospira > Leptospira mayottensis. Next base: position 1,944,029 of record NZ_CP024871.1, on the reverse strand, counting down.
CGATTCCGGGTTCAATCGCGATGTGTCATATCTCTCACAGCTATCACGAAGGCGCTTGTCTCTACTACACGATTATCTTTCCGATGGATGAGAAAAAGCCCGCAGACCAGTGGTTCAAAATGAAGCGAATGGTTTCGGAAACATTCTTTCAAAATGGAGCTCCGATTTCTCACCACCACGGTATCGGATTCGATCATAAGACTTGGTATGAAAAGGCGACTTCTAAACCAGCTGTGCTCGGACTGAGAGCCTTCAAAAAGGAAATCGATAAAAAGGAAATTTTGAATCCTGGAAAGGTGTTTCACTAAGATTTTGCAATTCAAAGAGAGCAAAATAAATTCATTGGTGTAGAATATTAAAGTATCCTAATAAATTAAAAAGAGAGAACAAGCCCATTTTTTGAGGTTAGAGTCTTGTCGCAATTTTGATTTTGATACAGATATTCTTAATTTACAGGAATATAGGTCGTCTTCTTTCCAAGATGGATGTCATACCTTCTTGACCGTTTTTGGAAGATACAGCTTCCGAAATAAGTTTGACGTCTCTTTCCGAATTGTGTTCCGCAAAAAAGCGGATCGGATCGCGTAAGGATACTTTAATTCCAATCACGGAACCGATCGCCATGTCCTTAAACTGATTACAGTATTTGCGAGCGCGCACCATCAAGTCTTCCGAGGAAGAAGAGATTTCGTCGATGAGACCGATCTCTAATGCTTCTTCCGCTTTTAACCCTTTTCCTGAGTATAAAAGATCCCGAGCTTTTGTAATCCCTACGATTTCTTTGAGCATAAAGCCTGGAACAGCGGGAAAATTGATTCCGATCTGAGATTCGGGAAAACCGATCCTTCCTTTCTTTTCGACCATGATTCTATAATCGGAAAAAATCGCAAGTACAGCTCCCAATCCCATGGCATGTCCGTTCATAGCACAAATTACAGGTCTTTCTAAAAAAAGATATTTAGAAGCTGTATCCAAGGCGATATGCATAACGTCTTGAATTTGTTCTGAGGTTTTTCCGACAAAAATTTCCGGATTAAAACCGTTCGAGAAAAACTTTTCGTTTTTAGAAGTCAAGATGACGGCTTTGACCGTCGGATCGTTGTTAATCGCGTCTAACTTTGCAGAAATCGTTTTAAAAAAATCTTCATTTAATGAATTTACTTCGTTGGTTTCAATGTATAGTTCAAGAATATGATTATTTCTAATTTCGGAAAGCATCTTTACTCCTATTATTTTCAATTGAATTCGAGTTTTTTCTCAAGTTCCAAAAAAAAGAATTCAATGGTTCGATCTTGAATTCCTCCAAATTGATGGAGGAAAGAATGTTGTAAACCTTGATCTTTATCATTTAAAACTGAAATTTAGAATCTGGAATCGTTTCGGAAAGAGTGATCTTTTTCATTTTGATTTCTATCTTGTTCTGATCCAGATTTGTCTTGGGTTCTACGATTCTTGTGATCGTGATTTTCGGTGGAAAAGAAACCGTTCCTTGAACTTTTGTGATCGCCTTGAGATTACTCTTTTGAGAGAGAAGTTCCACAGAGCTGATTCCAAAATCCGTGATCCAGAATGTGATATCTTCTCCCGGTTTTTTAACGAGAATGGCCCTTTCGGAAAGATTCACAAAAGTAGGATCGTTTCCTGCAAGGCCGGAGCTGTTATTAGATAAAAGGGAATATAAAACGGGAAATGGAATTGTGGATTGTTTTTTACCACTCGGATCCTTAAAAAGAATGTCCCCCATAGGAAGAATCTGAGTCCCACTGTTTACCGCTTTGATGTGAATCGAGTTCCCATCTGTATATACTTTGGAAACAATCATTCCGAAGAAAGGATCGGAAAGTTCGATGTACATTTTTCCGGAAGGTTTATCGTAAAGAATTTTTCCGTTTGCGGAAAAACTTTCCTTTTTTGGAATAAAGTTTTCAATCCGCATCGAAAATTCGCCCGAGTAAGAAGAATTTTTCGTTTCTAAATCTCGGACGGATTTTAAAACGCGGGCGGCTTCAGGATTTTTAGAAGAAAGGAATTTCAGACTTCCTCTATCCGGAAAGGAAATCTCTTCGATTTGAGTTGTGGTGCATTTACCAAGAATCAAAATAAATATTAGAATATTAAAATATAATTTAAATTTCATGACCGATCGCATCTTCTATTCTTGTTTCGAATTTCCCGGATTTTCGGGAGAACCAGTTTGTAATTTTTTTTGGATTCTGGAAATGTCTTCCTTCTTTTTGAAAAGTTTGAGACTTTTTTCCCAATAGGCAACGGCGTTTCCGAATTGGCTCTTTTCCTTATAAACGTCGCCGATATGTTCTAAAATGACCGGGTCTTCTTCTCCCTTATCTTTTAGAATTTGGTATGCAAGTTGTAGATGCAGGAGCGCTTCGTCATGATTTCCCAGTTTGAAAAAAATCCAACCTAAACTGTCCTGATACGCTTCGTTATCCGGTGCGAGTTCAACGGCTCTCTGAACGAGCAAGAGGGATTCGCTCAAACGGATTCCTTTTTCAGAAAAATAATACCCCAAATAGTTATAAGCGATCGGATTTCCCGGATCAATCTCGATGAATTTTTTCAGATCCTTTTCCATGGATTCCTGTTGTTCTAATTTTTCGTGAACGGAAGCCCTATAGAAGTAATAGGCGCCGTTTCCGGAATCGGTCTCGATTGCAACATTCAATTCTTCTAATGCTTCTTTATATTTTTCCTGGGAAGCCAAAACGATTCCGAGCAAGTATCTCGCATAAGCCATTTCCGGATGAGCTTGAAGAACGTTCCGAATGATAGCCTCGGCTTCCTCTTGCTTTCCGGGAGGATTTGCTCTGAGTAGATACGCAAGATGCAGCTGAAATTTGAGTTTCTCTTCTTCTTTGTGCGCGTTTTCAACCGCCTTTCTGGACATCAAGATTGCACGATACACGTAACCAGATTGTTCGTGACAGGAAGCGAGGAAATCATAAATCTCTGCATCACTCCATTCGGAAGTTTTGTCCGGAATCGTTAATGCTCTTTGTGCAGTTCTTTCCGCGAGCTCAAATTGTTGCATTCCGAATACGAGTTCCGAGACTTCTCTAAGTTCTCTTAGATACAAGGAAGGATTTTTCTCTTTTTCATACACATCCAACATAGCCAAACGAACCGCCAAACGACCCGGAAATTTTTCTTTTATAGGAAGAAGCAATTTTTTGGCTTCCGAGTATTTTCCAAGAAAAACGAGATAAAGACCTTCCAAAACGCTTCCTTTCGGAATTTTGGAATCCTGATTGAGAATATTAAAATATTCGAATGCAGTCACCCTACTCTCGATGAAGTACATTTCCGCGAGGAGATGTTCGACCGAGGAAAGGTTTTTTTTCGTTTTTAGAATTTTGTTCAGTTCCTTTCGCGCAGAGGAGAATTTACCGAGTTGATTCCAGATTTTAGCGAGAGTCAATCTTGCGGAAATATCGCCGGGATTTTGATGAAGATAAGAACTAAAAAAGTAAAGAGCTTTTTTAAATTGGCCGTTCGCAAAATACATTTCACCCAAGGACTTATCTACAAAAGATCTGTATTTCGGATTTCCTTCCCGATTTCGAATCGAATCGCTCAGCGATGTTAGATATAAAATCGCTCTCGGATAGTTTTTAAGTTCTTGATTGAGAGAACCTAAGAGATAAAGAAAATCGGAATCGTCCGAAAAACGACTCAGATTTGTTTCTAGGTAGTCACTCGCTTTTTGGAATTCTCCCAAACGAATGAGGATTCTGACCTTTAAAAGATAACCGTCTCTGAAATTGGGATCGGAAAAAATGACCGCATCCGCTTCTTTCTCCGCTTTTTCAAATTGTCCCAGAAAAAAGTGGACGTTTGCTTTGGCCGCTCTGGACACAGGAGAAACTTGTCTTTTGAGAGCTATTGAACAATGAATATATCGATCGTAATATTCCACGGACTCTTCGTAAACCTTTCTCGATTTTTCTTGAGAAGGAATTTTGGTAGCTTCCGCTTGTCGTTCAAATGCAAGAGAAAGAAAAAACTCCGGAGTGACTAACGATTCCGAATACTCGCATTCGGATTGAGAAAAAATCGAGATCGGAAAAAACGAGAATAGGAAAGTCAAATACCAATGAAAAACGGAATAGAAACCAGGAAGTCGGCTCTGTATGATTTTATTATTTGCTTGATTCATTCAGGTAACGGGACAGATTTGAAAAGAATGTTCCGTTTGTCAGGAACCATCCGTCCAGAATTTCATTTTGTAGCCAATCCATTCAGGAGTCGAATCAATTTTCCAATGTCGGAGAGTTCGAAACTTTGTTAACTTACGTTCGAGAAAATCGTAGATATGTCCTGTTCCTACTTTTTGTCTGGGTGGTTGCGGTTGTATGGATTCTTCCCAATCGATACAAACTATTGAGTAAACTGGCCTTGATGATTCAACCTCCCGGCTATGATCCCAAAATCGCGGGAGAATTTATCGAAAAGGGAGACTCAATTTTACAGCAAAAAGTCGCTTATCAAGATTTAGGGGAAAGAATCCCTGATTTGGAAATAATGCGGGAAGCCTGTCTTTATTATTATGCTTTGAGTGAAAGGGATAATGTTTTATATAGACCCGCTTGGACGGATTCCATGTCGATTTGGAGATTCAAAGATGCTGGAATGGATGAAGAATCCGATAAGAAAAAACTTTTTTCCAAAACTAAATCCAGAAATCCGATTACGGGAAGTTTTAATCCGGGAGAGTATTGGAAGGCGGTTTCTCCGAACGTACTTGAAGCGTTGGACTACTACAAAAGGGCTTTGAATTTTTCAGGACCCGACTTGAGTGTTCCCAAAAAAATTGAAAAAGCCGCCTTAGCTGTTTGTCGCTCTGAAGAAGTTCTTCTTGCATACGCAGACTACATTCGAAATACCGAAGAGACGGTTCGACTTAAAATGGAAAATACGAAAAAATCAAAATCGTTTTTCTCCTGCAATCAAGTCGAAAATCAACCCAACGTACTCACTGAAAAGCAAAATCAGATGAGAGTTTGGTCTCAGATCAAATCTAATTCTTTTGTGATTGATCCGGAAAGAAATTTTAAAGTCAGCGCAAATGATTTTAAAAAAGCTCTCAATCTTCTCGCATTCGGGATCTACAAAACGGGACTTAATTCGATCTCTCCTTTGGAAGCGGATGGAATTTTAGAAAAGTTGCTCTTTTTTTCTAATCCCGGCACGGTCGAATATGACGAATTACTAATGAAGAGAGGAATGCTCAATTATCAACTCGGGAAAAAAGATCCTTCCTTTTTGAACAAAACGATCTTTTATTTTAGCGAGGTTTCCAAATCGAACCTCTTAGAAAAAGGTTCCGTTTTTGAATCCAGACTGATGATTGCTCGTGCGGAAATTCGCAGAGGACGACTTGACAACGCTTTGTCGGAATTACAACAACTCGAAACGACACTTTATACAATTGATAAGGCTTATCGAGTTACGGGTAGTGGAAGAAACGATCTTGTGGAGGATCGTAAAAAACTTCTTAGGTACGTTCTCAGAAAAAAAGGAAGATACGAAGAAGCGGATGAACTTTATGTCGAAGAAGATTCGTTATTTTGATTACAACGCGACTCATCCGCCGTTTTCCGACGTGCTTGTAGAAATTCAGAAGGACTATTTCGAAGATTTCTACAATCCTTCCGGAGCGACTCGGTTTTCTCTCGCTAGGCAAGGCAAAATAGAAACGGCTCGAAAAACTTTGGAGAAATATACGGGTAAACCCGCAAAGGAATTTGTTTTTTCTTCCACAGGAACCGAAGCGAATTACCTGCTCGCACACTCAATTCGAGGAAAATTTTCCGGTTCCGCAATCGTTTCTTCTTTGGAACATTCTTCCATGTATTCTGCTCTTGAATTCGCGGGTTTTGATTTTAGAAAAATTCGTTCCTTAAAAAACGGTGAGATCGATCTTAATCATCTTGAAGAACTTTTAAAAGACCAACCCGTCGCCGTTTTTATACTTCACGTCGCAAACGAATCCGGAGTAATTCAGCCCATTAAAAAAGTTTCCGAACTTTCTCGGAAATATTCCGTTCCGTTTTTTTCAGATCTGATGCAGTCCTTTGGCAAATTGGAAGTTCCTTTTGAGCTGCTTGACGGTTTTACTTTTTCCGGCCATAAAATCGGAGCTGGGATGGGTGCTTCGGGAACCTGGGTTCGTTCCGATCTCATTTCCGAAAAAGAATTCGCGATCTTTCACGGTGGCAACCAGGAAAACAACCACAGAGCCGGAACCGAAAATTCACCTTCTATATTAGCACTTTCCGAAGTACTAAAGCGTAGACTTTCTGAACAAAAAGGAAAACTGGACCGATCCATAAACTTTCAGACAAAAATCGAATCCGTTCTGGAAGAATGCGGATGTATTCTAATCGGAAAAGAATCGACCCGGATTTCCACGACTTCGTTTTGTTTATTGCCCACAGACGACGTTGACTTTTTTATGATGGGAATGGAAGAAGCGGGCTTTGTCGTTTCCACGGGTTCTTCTTGCAAGTCTCGCTCCAGAGAACCTGCGCCTTCCCTTCTTTCCATGGGATATTCGGAGGAAGAAGCTCTTCGCGCGATCCGCATTTCCACGGGTTGGTTTACAGCAGAAGAAGAAGTAGAAGAACTCTGCGTACAGATCCGAAAAGTTTTGCGGGCCTTAACGGACGATTTGTAGATAGAATTGTCGGAAAAAGAATTGCAAAACCTCTTTTTGTTTTCCATTTAAAGCTGTCCCAAAACCTTTAAAGAAATCAATTACAATGAATTTCGATTGCGGAGTTCTCTTACCACGCAGTGACCATAAAATTTCCGCTGCAAACAAGGACGGAAGTCTTTCGAGTAAATTTAGGGCTTTTCAATTATGGCTACGAATTGAACGTAGCCGTGGACTATTGTAGACCAACTTCGGTCGAGAATTCCTCCACAAACGAGAAAGCATCCGATCCAGAAACAAAATAAATTTTTTCCAATCGAAACTTTGAAAATGCCTTTTTGAAAAGTTTAAAAGTCTTTACTACTGTAGGCGCCTATAACAGGGTCGACAGCGGAGCCAACGTCGGACTGTTCAACAACAAGGGATTCGGTTGAAACGTAGGGGATTCAACTGCGGTTAGGAGATTATCAATTCCAAAAAAGGGCTCGAACATCAAAGAAGACGGAAATCTTCAAATCGGAGTTTTAAACTTTTGTAAAAACGGACCGGTCCCAATCATGATTGTCGTGAACTATTGTAGAACGACTCCTACCGAAAATTCCTCTACAAACGAGAAAATATCCGATCTATAAACAAAATAAATTCTTTCCACTCGAAAATCAAAGAGAGATCCAATGTCCGAACGCAATAATTTTTTCTTTGCGGCTTGTCGACTTCCACTCAGAAATTACTTTTTTACAAACCTCCTCTGTTCTTCCTTTCGAAATAATATTGACAATCGGTTAGATCAAAGTCTAACTTACTCTTTATCGGAAACCATGAAAAACAAATTCACATTTACCCCTTTTGTATTGTTTTTTTCGAGTTGGATCTTTGCGTCTAACTGCGGTTTTGCGCTCACTCCTCGGATAACAGTAAAAATTCCGCCTCAGACGCAGACCGAGATTTTCAGACTGAATCTTTTACTTGGAGAAGTAAGGGAGTTGTATGGCATCAATCTAGGCGGGATGAATTACGCGCACAGTCTGATCGGAACTCAAGTAGGAATCATAAACATCTCCGAAGAATCCATTGGAATTCTATTCGGACTCTTGAATAATTCAGGATCCTATGGCACTTTAAAAATCGGTTTTCTCAACACGAACTTTTTTCTAGATCGTGGAATGCCGCCTTATGAAAACGAAGGGAAGGAGAAAATCGTAGACGATCTGGCTCTTTCCATCGGAGCCGTTAATCTAATGAGCGGCAGATTCAATTTAGGCTTATTCAACTGGGGAGCGGGCTTAAATGTGGGAATCGTAAACACGAATGAAGGACGTTCCGTCAATTTTGGAATCGTGAATATAGGAACCAAGTTAGAAGTTTATCCCAAAGAAAAACCGGCGATCAGTTTCGGAATCGTCAATACGGGTACGAATCGAAACGAACTTCAAATCGGAGTTCTCAATTTTTGTGAAAAAGGATTATTGCCCTTTATGATTGGAATCAATTATTGTCTCAAAACCGTATCTCAAACAACGGAAGTAAAAACAGAAACGATCGAACCGCAACCTGTTGAAACAAAAGTGGACGTAAAGGTCGCGCCCGGGGAAATTTCTTCAAAATAAAAAGAATTCTTTTTTAGAATATTCGGAAATCATAATTTTACCGAGACACTTGCATAATTTACTGCTCGGACACATGAAAAGAATACTATGATGAGCTTGGAGCCGGTCTCAGAACCTTAGGAATGTAAGAGCTATTACAATTTTAAACGACGGGAGAAAACCGCCAAACGACGGTTTCTGTGAGAACTCCCACGTTTTTTAAAAACTTGCCGGGTCGTTTAGAGATATTTTTCTTCAGGTTTTGAGACAGGTTCTTATTTCAAAAGTTAGAATATTCAATCTTCTTCAAAAAGGCAAGTAATTCCAAACTAGACGTGATTTTATGAGGACTTACGCATTTTTACAAAAATCCCCTCTTAACTTTCGGTACTATTTTTATGCGTCCGAGTAGTAATATAAAAATATTCACGCATCGATTCTACCATTTATCGAATATCATACTTGACAATCATTCGATTAAAACACAATCAAAAAACGACATGAAAGAATCTGTTCTTTATAACCTCTTTCTTTTCATCGTGTCCATATCGCTCTTCAACTGTGGCTTCGCCTTGACCCCCTAAATTGACCGCAAAATTTCCACTGGAAACAAAGACGGAAGTTTTCCGGTTCAACCTTTTCACGGAAAATCCGAAAACCTCTACGGACTAAATGTAGGAATCGTCAACGGGGTGCGGAACGATTTGTTTGGAGACAGGTAGGAATTGCTAATGTTGCTCACAATTTAATTGGAATTCAAATTGGAGCCATCAATCTTACCCATCACAAACACGCCGGTTTGAAGATCGAACTCGTCAATTTTGGAGTTCTTTTGCATGGTTTGGATCCTAATCAGACTCACAAATCTGAAACGGGAATAGGGATCTTAATCGGTGTGGCTAATTTTGAAATACAAAGCGGAAATATCGCAATCGGTATCTTTAATTACGAAGCAGGTATCGGCATAGGAATTATCAATAGGAGTTTCCTATATCTTAACTCAGAGGATACGGGTCTCAATATAGGAATTGTCAATATATCGGAAACACACCAAAAACAATTTCAAATCGGAATCATCAATTATTGCCCCAACAATACGATTCCCATCATGATCGTCGCTAACTACTGTGTAAGAGAATGATATTCTTTGAAGCACAAACAGATCAAAACGAAAATGACGATCTAAATCGAAAAAATGAATTCCATAAAATAGAATATTCTAAAATTAAAATAAACTTATGAAATAAAAATTTAAATTCTCCATTCTTTTTTTATCCTTTTGCTGGCTCTTTAACAACTGCGGCGTCGCATTGACTGAAAAAACCACAGCAACAATTCCTCCAAAGACCGAAACGGAAGTGTTTCGCGTAAACCTCTTTTATGGAGAAGTTAAAAAATTATACGGAATAAATATAGGGCTCCTAAACAGAATCCGAGAAATCCGGTTGGTTTTCAAATTGGAGGGTAAACGTTGTGGACGGCAAAGCTTATGCAACACAAATCGGCCTCTTCAATCAATCCGAAAGAGGGTCCACGATCCAAATCGGAGCAGTGAATAAGGTTGAAAGCGAGCGCAATAGTCACAGTGGAATTCAACTCGGCTTTTACAATGAAGTAACTGAAAAAAATCGCCAATCAAATCATGGGCACCGGTATCTACTTCACAACCGGTATCTACAATTATGGTAATGACTGATAAATCTTTTCGGCATATCGATCAGTCATTCCCGCCACGTAATCGCTGATTACCCTGTAAAGAGACTCTTCCTCGATTCTTTCTTTGTAAGTATCCGGAACTTTTTCAGGATGTTTTAAAAAATAATCGAATAAGGATTCTATGACTTTTTTTCCGTAGTCGCTCATACGAACTAAATCCTCATGGCGATAAAGTTTTTCGTACAAAAAAAATTTAAGTTCCCTGAATTTGGAATCGACCTCTTCAGAAAAAGAAGCGATTCGAATTCCCTGCTTCCATAGACGAATCAGGTCTTCCGTGGACTTAACCTGATTCGTTTCCAACTGAAGGGAAATATTCTGAATCAGATCGGAAACCATGGAATTAGTGAGAGTTCGAATTGTGGTTCGAACCAGAATTTTTTCACCTACATCCTTGTATTGTTCCTTGCATTCTTCGTAGACTTCTTTCCAAAAAGGATTTTCGGATAAATCACCGAGATGCAAGTAGCCCATCTCCCAACCATCTTCAATATCATGACTCGTGTAGGCGATTTCATCCGAAAGATCCGCGATCATTCCCTCTAAAGAAGGGCCACTTTCTTTTCTTTCCAAAAGCATCATGGAAGGATCATACTCGGTACCGTGTTTCATCAAACCTTTCAAAGTTTCCCTACATAAGTTCAGTCCGGGAAAGTTTGGATATTTCTTTTCGATCGAAGTTACAATTCGAAGAGATTGTTTGTTGTGCTCAAAACCGCCATAATCTTTCATAAGACTAGACAAAATTTCTTGACCTGCATGGCCGAAAGGAGTGTGACCTAAATCGTGGGCCAAAGCGATAGATTCGGAAAGATGAGAATTAAGCCCAAGCGCACTTGCGATCGTCCTAGAAAGACCAGCAACTTCGAGGGTATGTGTCATTCGATTTCGATAATTTTCTCCTACGGAAAAAATAAACACTTGAGTTTTATATTGAAGACGTTTGAACGCACTGGAATGCAGAACCCTATCTCTGTCCCTTTGGAACGGAAGACGGTAGGAATGTTCTTCTTCTTCGTAAAATCTTCCTCCATTGTTTGTACTGGAAATCGCGTAAGGAGCAAGTCCCGCAATTTCTTTTTGGATCAAATCATTTCTGGAAAAATACACGTTTTACAAAATTTCGAAACTTTACCTAAAAGTCTGCCCACTTTTTTTGTTTTGTTTACTGCTATTTTAAACGAGACGTTTTTTACTGTCCTGAAATCCTAAATTCACAAGGCATTTACTGAAGAAATGGAATTTTTAAATATTCTGGTTAATATCTTCTCGGAATACGGATACATTGCCGTTTTTTTAGCACTCATTCTTTGCGGTTTCGGACTTCCGGTTCCCGAAGACATTTCCTTGGTTTCCGGAGGAGTAATTGCAGGATTCGGCAAAGCAGATCCGCATTTTATGTTTCTCATCGGAATGGCCGGGGTTCTCATCGGAGACGGTTCCGTTTTTTTAATCGGGAGAATTTACGGAGTACGTGTTCTTCAGATTCCAATGATTTCAAGAATCGTTACTCCCGAACGTTTTGCAAAGGTTCAGGATAAAATTTCTCGCTATGGAAACTGGGTCACTTTCATGGCTCGTTTTATGCCGGGCCTTAGAATGCCGATTTATCTCACGGCTGGGACCTCGGATCGAATTTCATTTTATCGTTTTGTAACTCTTGATTTTCTCGCCGCAATCATTTCGGTTCCGGTTTGGGTTTATTTGGGATACTTCGGAGCATATAATTTTGATATATTGATGCATTGGGTTCACAATGGGCAACTTCTAATTTTCGGAATTTTAGGAACGGTATTTTTATTATTTGGAGTCGTCTATTGGATTCGAAAGAAACGCTCTTAACCTAGAGAATTTCTTTACATCTTCCAGGCATCGGTTATTTTTTGACCAGTTTATGGACATTCTTGCGCAGCCAGTGCTCGTGCTGAATGCCGGTTACGTTCCCATCGGGATTCGTTCGGTCAAAGATGCCCTGATTCTGATCATTCTTGAAAAAGCACAACTCATCAAGGATGATAAAAACTTTTTAATCCGCTCTGAAAAACTCAAATTCACCGCGCCTAGAATCATACTTCTCCGAGACTATTACAGAGTTCCTCCCAGAAAAGATCGAGTTTCCAGGGAAAATATTTTTCAAAGAGATAACTATCACTGCGTTTATTGTAGAAAAAAATTTCCAAGTACAAAGCTCACTCTTGACCACGTAATTCCACGGAGTCGATGGGAACACGTTCCCAAAAAAGAAAGACCGAAGGAATTCAACTCTTGGGAAAATCTGGTTGCTGCGTGCAGGCATTGCAACACTCGAAAAGGAAATAAACTTCTGGCCGAATTGAAGTGGAACTTACCGGAAGAAAATCGAGTGACACCCAAGTTACGATTTCCACTCTACTCAATATCGGATCAGCAGGCTGAAAAGTTCGGTTGGCGGGAGTATATTTCTTTTTGAAACGTTTTTATATTTCGCTTTTGCTTCTGGCATTTTCACTTTTATTCGGTTGTCCCCACTATTCTACAACACGTTTGATATCCACTCCACCTACTTTGATCAGTATCGTTCCGATCGCAAGCGGCTACGAACTCCGATTGAGAGCAGGAAATCCAGAACTTCTTTTCAGTGGGTATCGATTGTATGTGGCAAGTACGGAAAATGATTCCAGATTTCCTGCAGATCTAAACTCGGGAATCGATTGTGTGGACGGTATTTTGAATTTAATTCCGAATCAACCGTTGGAATATTCAATCGAACTCAGCCCGAACGGTGGACCTTTAGCGGCAATCGGGATCGGAGAAAACCCAAATCGAATCTGTAAGATGAACATAACCCTCTCTCCAGGACAGTATCTAACTCTTCGTTCGCATGTATTGGTCATCAGTATAACGAATGGAAACACATCTGGTTTCGTCTTTTCAATGCCTTCTAATTCTCTTAAGGTGCCTTAAACCAAACTTCGATTTTCTGGAGTGTATTTTTCGCATCCGGAATCCAGATACTTTGAGGATGGGAAGAAATCAATTCTTCAAATCCCGATTTGGAAATTTCCAAGGAATGTCTGAGTTTTCGGAGAACTGGGTTTTCCTCTCCTTTTAAAAAAATCGGATTTCCGTCTGTGAGCTTATAGTATTCGTGGATCGCAGAATCATAGATTTCTCTGGCCCGTTTGTAAATTGTGTAATCGTCTTTGTAAAAATTTTTGGGAGGATCGGCAAATACATTCTCTTTTTTGAATGTTTCTTGTTCCAAATAAGAATATAAAATATCTCTGTATTCGATCAGTTCTTTGAATAGAGAATCGTTTGAAAATTCTCCCGTATCGGGATGATACTTTTTGGATAGGAAGTAAAAACGTTCTTTTAGATCTTTTTCGTTAAACCCCGGTTCTAAACCTAGAAATTCCAGGGCTCTTTCTAACAAGTCCCCGTTTTCCAATAGTCTCGTCTGAGATGGCGCTTAAGCTGAATTTGAACTTGGACCTGATTCAATTCTTTCTGATACTCTTTCAGAATTTTTTTCATTTTCTCTTCCACTTGAGAATGTAAAAATCTGGACTCTTCCATTTTTTGAAATAGAATTTCTGTAAGTTCGATCAATTCCAAAGTTTGAGGAACACCTTCCGCCATTTTTTCGATCTTAAGATCCACCGAACAAAGTTGGTCGATGATTTTTTCATTGGAGTCTTCGATTTTAGCCGCGCCTTCTCCGTCTCCGAACCCGAATATTTCCATTTGTCGCTTTTGATTGGTAATCAATTGCTCAAGCAAAAGAATTTTATCTCCATAAAGGACGACAAGGCTACGATTCAGATCGATTGAATTTGAATCCGACAATTGTTACCCCTGAATGGATAAACCGCTTCCGCGATTGCCTTGGAATGGTGTAGAAACGACATTAGATTTTTCTTTTTTTTCTACTTCTTCCCAAGCCGATTTTAGGTCTTCCATGTATTTGATGATTTCTTGGAGGATTTCGGAATCCTTCTTCATATTTGCTTCCAAAAGACGTTTTTTGATGTAAACGTAAATTCCGAGAAGATTATTTGCCACTTCCCCACCTTGCTCTAAGTTGAGAGCAAGCATAAGTTCCGTAACGATCTCTCCCGCTTTGAGGATATGGTTATTGACCACATCGTATTTCCGGGGAGTATTATTCTCCAGAGCGATATTTAGAAAGCGAACCGCCCCGTCATAGAGCATGACGATGAGTTTGCCCTGACTGACAGTTGAGATTTCGTTGGATTTATATTGTTCAACGGTCGCTGTGGATTTTCTGGCAAGTGACATGTATCTCTCCTGAAATACTTTTCGACAAAAACGGTTGCCTCCTTAATGCTGGGCTTGAACATTCTTACGGTTTCTCTGAAAACTTTCGGTGATCTTTTAAGAGTCCGAAAACCTAAAAAAATCTCGTAGAAATATTAAAAACTAAAATTTCCACGGATTTTGCATGGATTTTAATCTTTTCAGGAAAAATCCACACTTTATTAACTGAGTCAGAGAAATTCGCTTGATGTTCCCGAAATCGTCTTTCTGAATCAATTTTCACTTCGGGGCGATTCTGATTTTACCCGGATAAAATTTTCTTGGCAAGTCCGTTTACAAAGCCTAAAAAAAAGATCGCATTCTTAGCTTCCGGAAGAGGCTCTAATCTCAAGGCGGTTCTCCAAAACATTAAAGTCGGTAAAATTCGGGGAATTGGATCTGCATTGATTTGTGACAATCCGGATGCAAAAGCGTTGGAAGTTGCCCAGGAATTTAAACTCCCTTCTCACGTTTTCAATTTTGCTTCCTTTGTGGACAAATCCGAATATCACAAAAAACTTTTGAATTTCCTCATCGAGCTGGGACCCGACCTTATCGTAACCGCAGGTTATATGAAAATCCTAAAAAGCCAGGTCATCCAAACTTTTCCCAATCGTATTATCAATATCCACCCTTCTCTTTTACCGGCATTTCCAGGACTGAACGCTCAAAGACAGGCCTTTGAATACGGGGTCAAGATTGCCGGTTGCACCGCCCATTTTGTGGACGAAGGTGTGGATTCAGGTCCGGTGATCCTTCAAGGAGTCGTGAAAATCGAAGAAGGAATGTCGGAAAGAGATTTGACTTTAAAGATTCTAAAAGAGGAACATAAAATCCTACCACTCGCGGTTCAATACTTTTGCGAAGATAGGCTTAAGATCCATAATAGAAAGATAAGCATTGAGTAAATAATGATACAAATTAAAAGAGCCCTTATTTCCGTTAGCGATAAATCCGATATAGTAGAATTTGCACAATTTTTAAATCGAAACGGTGTAGAAATCATTTCCACTGGCGGAACCTTAAAACTTCTGAAAGACAATGCAATCGAAGCGATCGCGATTGACGATTACACCGGTTTTCCGGAAATTTTAGACGGAAGAGTCAAAACTCTCCATCCGAAAGTACATGGAGGTCTTCTCGGCGTACCTTCTAATCAAGCCCATAAACAGAAGATGGAAGAATTAAAAATTCCTAAAATAGATTTGGTCGTAGTAAACTTGTATCCATTTTTAAAGACAGTTTCCAAATCCGGAGTACAATTGGAAGAAGCGATCGAGAATATCGATATAGGCGGGCCTTCAATGATTCGAAGCGCGGCTAAGAATTACAAACACACACTCGTTCTCACTGATCCGAATGATTACGAGGAAATACAAACACTGATTTCATCTGGAGGAATTTCGGAAGAAGTGTCCGCGGGTTATATGAGAAAAGCATTTTCTCATACTGCGATGTATGATACTGCAATTTCATCCTGGTTCAACAAACAAGCCGGAGATGTTTTCCCGGATGTACTCAATCTCTCCTTCTTAAAAAAACAAAAACTCAGATACGGGGAAAATCCTCATCAAGCCGCGTCTTTTTATGAACCCCTTTTTGTGAAGAGCGATTTTTCTCCTTTGCAAGGAAAGGAGTTGTCGTTTAACAATATGCTGGATTTTGACGCGGCGTTTCACATATCGAGTCTACTCCCAGAAAACACAGTCTGTATCATTAAACATCTCAATCCTTGCGGGATTGCATACGCGGACGATCCTTTGGAAGCGTTTCAACTTGCAAGAAGAACCGACCCGATTTCCGCATTCGGTGGAGTAATCGGAATCAAAGGGGTTGTAAATAGAGAGTTGGCTACGGCCATCACTGAAAACTTCGTAGAAGGTGTGATCGCTCAAAAGTTCACTCCGGACGCTCTGGAGCTTTTTTCTAAAAAGCCGAATATCCGTCTGATCGAAATCGAAAACTTCAAAGAGGCGCTTGACGAATTGGATTTAAGACCGATCCATCACGGTTTGCTCATACAAGAACGAGATTATACTACGATTACAGAAAAAGATCTAAAAGTAGTTACTAAAAAACAACCTACGCCCGATGATATTCGTGGTTTGATGTTTGCTTGGTCTTGTGTTCGTTTTATCAAATCCAATGCGATCGTTTATACGGAAGAAAATGCAACCCTTGGAATCGGCGCGGGACAGATGTCTAGAGTTGACTCGGTGCAGTTGGGCGCGAGCAAGGCATTAAATGTCGGTTTATCCGTAGTTGGTTCCTACGTCGCAAGCGACGCATTCTTCCCGTTTAGAGACGGGATCGATGCTCTTGCAAAAGCCGGAGCAAAAGCGATCATCCAACCTGGCGGTTCGGTTCGAGACGCAGAAGTGATTCAAGCGGCGGACGAGCACGGACTCATTATGGTCTTTACGGGAATGAGGCACTTCAGGCACTGATATGGAATTTTTACTTTATCTAATCTTCTTTGGAATCGTTTCGAGCGTACTCGTCCTTGCAAATTATTACTTTAAACTTTTGTTTCTTTCCGGAAGAGAATCCTTCGGAAGATTAGAACTTGTGGATTGGATTCGGATTGTTCCGGACGAACTTATCAAACTGTTGGAATTTAACGGAAGTCTTCAATACGGAGCAATCGCGCTTTTCGTTTCCGCCTTTGTTTCTTACCTTTGGACGTTGTTAGGTGGAATCATCGGTGCGCCTCATTATTCCGACGCATTTGGAAACTATTTCTTTCTTTCGTTTTTGTTACCGGTAACTCTTTTGACGACCTACGGTGTTCTTGTGGAATTGGTTCTCAAGGACCTTCCCTCTACGAGCCCGAATCACTTTTTGGTTCGTTTTTTCGAACAGGAAATTCCTATTCTCAGCGGATCTGCGCTCTCGGTTATTTCTTCCAATCTCGCCATATACGGACTTTTTCATGAGATTCCGTTCTTGTTCGTGTTACCAAACATATCGATCATCGCAGTTTTACTCGTTCTTCGTTGGAATGGAAAGGTAAAATTCGGGGGAATTCAGTTTTCAGGTTCGAAAAACAGTTTTGCTGAGGAAGATTCTGAATAGGTTTCTTCTAAAACTGCCGATAAGAAGAGCATGAGAATTTCTGTCCTTCTTTTTTCTTTGGTTCTGGTTCCTGTGACGCTTTTCGCACAACTCCCGGACGAAACGCTACCGGACCGAAGACAACCGACTAATACCCCTGGGCAGGCGGCCAATTTATTGGAAGGATTTGCGGAATCTTCCTGGGGTGAAAGTTACATGAATATGCGTGAAAAATTCTTATCCCTTTCCACAAATCCTCAAAATGACGAAAAGGTAGAAATCGTTTTCGAAGATAAAGAAAAAACCCTTCTTATTCGCAGAAACGGTATTTTCTATTCGTATCGTTTTTATTCTACTCCTAAAATTGTGACTGATTCCAGACCTAAGAATCAAACTCCAAGTAATAAATCAGAAATGGAAGAGGAAAATCATTCTGCACCTGGAATTTTATTTTCTGTGGGAGTTTTATTTCGATATCTTCCTGGAAAAGACGTGCAACAAAAACTAGAACAAAAATACGGAAAACCTAAGAAAGAGTCCTTAGCTGAAAACAAAATTGGGGGCGCAATTCTTTGGGAAAAAACGGATGAGAAACAATCTCCTCCCAAAGGAGGATATGTAGTTCAGTGGAAAGAAGCCTATAAAAAAATGCCTTTCACAAGAAGAGTGGATTACTTTAGTTCTGCGATTCGGTTTCAAATCGAAAAGGAATACAAAGAATTTTTCAGCGCCGAAGAAATTAAAACTCTTCGCGATTTGATTCCATAAAACAAAGCAATTTCCCCAAAATTCTATTGACTAGCACCTAGCCTTCCCTACATGCTCTAAGCATCCTTTTTTATGGAGCATGTAAGTGGAATTATACCTGGATACTGCAAACATAGATGAAATTAAAGAGATCGCATCCTACGGTCTTGTCGACGGAGTAACTACTAATCCTTCTATCATCGCTAAGTCGGGAAGAAATTTTAGAGAAGTTATTAAAGAAATTTGTTCCATAGTTTCCGGTCCTGTGAGCGCGGAAGTTCTTTCTACAAAGTTCGATGGAATGATGAAAGAAGCCCTGGAGCTTGTGGAGATTGCTGAAAATGTAGTCATTAAAGTACCTTTGATTCCAGAGGGTCTTAAAACCGTTGTAGAGCTCACCAAAAGAAATATTCCTACAAATGTAACTCTTTGTTTTTCCTCTTCTCAGGCTCTTCTAGCCGCGAAAGCAGGAGCCACTTATGTTTCTCCGTTTATCGGAAGAGTCGACGATACAAGCTGGGACGGAATGGAACTGATCTCTGAAATCAGGGAAATCTATGACAACTACGGCTATGATACTAGAATTCTAGCAGCTTCCATTCGCGGGCCTATGCATCTAAAGGAATCCGCTTTGAGAGGAGCTGACTGTGCGACAATGCCTCATTCCGCATTTTTGCAACTTTTTAAACATCCATTAACCGATATCGGACTCGAAAAGTTTTTGGAAGATTCTAAAAAGTTAAAGTGGTAATCGATAGAACCGCACGATTTTAAAATTTTCTAAATCGTGCGAGTTTTAAGATCACAATCTTTAACCTAAATAACGTGAGTTCGGCCTAAGGAGAAAGTAGAAGTTGTAAATTGTCTTTGGATCTCAAATTCAAAGAAGGTTTTTTTGGAAAAAATGAAAATGCGACTAACCCGCTTAATAGATTAACAGCCCAATTGAAAAAGCTTCGATGTCTAGTATGTTGAATCTGACAGATATTTTTAAGTTCGTCATTAACGGATTCAATGATAGCTCTTTTTCTTAAAAGAATTTTATCAACTAAGGGCATTAATTTATTTTTCATATTCTTTTTAAGTTTTGTAATGAGTTGAATTCCCTTTTCATAAAGACTTTCAAACAGAGATTGACTGATGTAACCTCTATCTCCGAAAAGTTTACCGTAAATATTTTTAACAAGTGGAAAGATCACTTTCAAATTCCTGTCGTCCACATTTCCAGGAGTGACCATAAATGATAATAATTCACCTTGATCATTTATGATTAAATGCAATTTAAAGCCGTAAAACCAGCCTGTGCTTGATTTCCCTCGCTGTGCAATGTCTTTAAATACCTTATTTACACTTCTATAAACAAACCCTAAAGTATCAAATGAGTATCGAGTATCACACTTCTACCAGACTGACAATAGAGCAAATTCAAATTCTAGAAATTTCTATTTTGAATAACGGAAATTATAATCTTTTAGAAACTTCTCTACAAAACAAATTTCAACCAGAAAACCTTAAGTTTAGACTTAGAGCCGGTCTCAAAACTACCTATCAAAAAAGTTAAAAGCAATGATAGAACTTGCGAGATAAAGAGATGCAAGATAATTTTCAGATTTTCTTTCCCAACGAATTAGGATAGCTCTGAATCGATTGTGCCAACTGTTAGTTCTTTCAACGACCCATCGTCTAGATTTTCCATTGTATTTACCGATGAGAGGCTTTTCACCTTTTTTCCGAATATGAGATTGAATGTTTCTTCTTTTGATTAAAACTTCTATATCTTGGAAGTCATAACCTTTATCTAAACAAAGATGTTTTGGCTTTTTTCTTCTTTTTCCGGAAAATATTAGGATTGAATTCAACGTATCTTTTACACCGTGTTTGTCATGAACGTTAGCTCCAGTCAACGTAATTGCCAAAGGAATTCCATTTCCATCCGTAAGGATATGCCGTTTAACCCCTAATTTGGCACGGTCTGTAGGATTTTTCCCGGTTAAACTCCCCCTTTGGGAGCCTTAACCATTGCCGAATCCATCGAAGCCCAGTCCCATGCTATCTGATTCTTTACATCATAATATTTTAAAATGGATTTATAGATCTTTTTGAATACCCCTGCTCGTTCCCATTCTTGAAATCTTCTGTGACAAGTTTGACCAGATCCAAACTCATTGGGAATTGCACGCCACTGACAGCCTGTTTTCATTCGATAGATGATACCTGCCATTACTATTCTTGAAGGAACACGATTGCGACCTCCTTGAAGATTGGGCTTTTCTTTAGGAATCAATGGTGCTATTTTTTCCCAAAGTGCATCGGGGATTTCTGAATAATATTTGTCCATTTCACATTTATATTTTTACACTTTCTCTGTACAACCAGTTTTGAGACCGGCTCTTAGTGATGATCATGGGTCTTTTCACGCAGAAATTACTCAGGCTGAAAACGGATTGATTGTTTCTTTTAGAATTGCCACAAAAAAAGACAGAGAAAAATTTCTCAACCTCGTAATCACCTCTCTTAAGCAGAAAGGAATTCATTGTATTTTTGAAGAAATTTAGAATATTCTTAAAGACTATTTTAGAGAAAACTCTATAAAATTTAAAATATCTTTAAATCAGATCTTCGCTATTAGATTAACGTGATCGACGCGACGTAAGAAAGTCCCGGCGAATCCGGCGTTACCAGACCGCACTTCCAGTTCCAGTCAATAAGCTACATAAAATAAACGTAATACAATATTTCCTCTTTAGCTTTCAATTTACTATAAAACGCGATCTGTCGAGCGACCATAGAAAAGAAATACTGAGTTACTTCGAACGACCAAAAAAACTCAGCGGATGCCTCTA
Organism: Leptospira mayottensis 200901116; assembly: GCF_000306675.2. Lineage (NCBI taxonomy): Bacteria > Pseudomonadati > Spirochaetota > Leptospiria > Leptospirales > Leptospiraceae > Leptospira > Leptospira mayottensis. The sequence goes on along the minus strand of NZ_CP024871.1, from coordinate 1,923,111 downwards.
AGGATCGGCATTCAGGAAGCGATGATATTGAGTTACATTTACTACTCAGACGTATGAAAATAATACTATACCACGAACTTGTTTTAAAAGTTAGAATGTGGATCTCCTTTAAAAAATCAACAAATCCGGGTTAACACCATTTTTTGAATGGCTTCCACATCTTTGATAAAATCGATTGTTAATTTTTGGTATTGTTTTTATAGGTCCGAGTAATAGCTTACGTGAACTAAGAAATTCGCTTTATCTTAACGTGGGTTCAACTGAGAAAAACTTTTCTAAAAGTATGAGTGAGTTCCTACAATTTTAGAATTTGTACGTAAAATCATGGTTTGGAGCGTTCCCACACATCATTTTACGGATAAACCTAAGTTTTATGTAAGTTCCTACACTTGAATACAATAGATTCAATTGCTATAAATTTCTATTTTTTAAATTGTGTAGTTCCCACACTTTAAAAATCGATCTATAAAGTTCAGATTTCAACTTATTTCAGAATCATGAGTGTTTTACGCCGAGCTCGCGTTAGTTTATGTAAAACGATATTTTGGGATAAACATTTAGATACTTTAATTTTATAAAACCCAAATAAAATCGTTGAGAGACATAAAATTACCACAACTTGTGGAACTTTTATAAATCGCGATTTTACAGATAAACTCTAAAATTACAGAAACTCATACGAAAACTATAATATTATACAACAGTAAATCATAAAATACTAAGATTTCTATAATAACTAACAGAATTTAAATATGATTATTATAAAATTTTGGGACCGATTTTTATATTATCTAGAATTTCATAACGAATGTGACAGTTCCATGAACGAATTAGGGATGATACAAAGGAATCTTTTTAAATCCGTAATAATCATCGATCATCAATTTCATCGATTCTAAAAAACACATGATCGATTGGTGAGAAGCGTCATAGAATAGTTCACAGGAAGTCTGAGTATTCAAATCGACCGAAACCGCTGAATATCGATTTGCAAGATCTTGAATTTTCGGCCACCAGATTTTTTCCATTTCCAATTCGTAATAACGTTTTCGATATGTTTCGTAAACTTTCGGCCAAATGAGATAAACTTTTACATCGTTTTCTTTCGCCAATTTTAAAAACTGTTCTACAAAAAAGAACTGAATCGGTCCAAGAGTGAACGTAGAAAGATATAAATTTCGGATTCGCATTGCGTCCTTTTCCAACCGATCCGGATCGTTTAAGAAAGTGGTATAGGCGAATTGTTCTCCATGGTTCAAATTAAGAACCATATATTCCGTGTTCAATGTCGGATTGTATTCGGCTAATTTCTTTTCCTGAAGTCTTTTGAAGAATAATTTTAAATCCGGATTAACTCGTCTAACCGCAAAAAGGCGATCTAAAAGCAGTTTCTTACGATCTTCGAACGAAATTTGATCCGCATACTTAAGTAAAAATTCGTCGTCCGCTCCGTATTTTAAAAACGGATCGTAAAAAATTCCTTTGGTATCATCGAAACCTTCCGGACTTACGACATAAAATACAAATTTAGGTTTTAATCCTTGGTTGATGATTTTTTCAAACCAATAGAAACCGTAAGCTGGAACTGCTTGAGGGCCGGAGAAATTGTATAATACCCAATCCTTTTGCAGTTTTTTGTCTATTCCCATTGCAGAATACGGATAAGCTCTGGAATCTCCAAAGGCAAGCGCCAAAGAACGTTCTTTTAAGTCCTTATCATGAATCAATTTTTCAAATAGGGATTTTCTTTGGGTATAATAGACCGTATTGCCAGCTTGAATAAAATTCTTTTGAAAATATTCGAGAGTAAATATTTTATCCAAACAAAATATGAATACGAGAAATAGAATCGGATAATAAATGTAAATTTTCTTCATCGATAAAGACCCGTTAAAACCTTGAGTAAAAAAAGTCCGCGTTTCCCGCATTCATTCCAATCATGATAAAAAGAATAATTAGACCTAAGATTGGCAAAAATCTCGCTCTCCAGATTTCGGGAACCGAATATTTCTCAGGCCATTCTTCCGATATATGAAATAAAAACACGAAAAGAAGCATATACATTCCCGTTTCGAGTCCTATCAAAGGTTGCCCGTTTTGAAACGTTAAAATTCTTACAATGGAAGAAGTCGCAGAATTAAAACTTGGTGTAAAAAAGAAAGTCCAGGAAATCGAGTATACAATAAGTACGAAAGCATAACGCACAACCGCTTTTACATAAGGAATTTCAGGAAAAACCCTCCAATTTCGCACTTCGAATAATCTTTCCAAAGACAAATAAATACCTGTGAGCAGCCCCCAAATGAGAAAGTTCAAACTTGCTCCGTGCCAAAGTCCGCCTAACATAAAGGTTACGATAAGATTAATAGTCGTTCTAAGTTCTCCCTTTTTCGATCCGCCTAATGGAATATAAATATAGTCTCGAATCCAAAATGAAAACGTTAAGTGCCATCGACGCCAAAGATCCCCGAAGCTCTGGAAAAAAAACGGAGCCTTAAAATTTTCTGGCAGATCGAATCCCATTAACTTTCCGATCCCTCTCGCCATATCCGTAAGTCCCGAAAAGTCGAAATAAAGATTGGCCGCAAAGAGGAAACAAGTCAGCAAAAGTGCGATTCCGGAATAATCTTTCGGAGATAGAAACACGGGCGCGATTAAGGGAAGAACAGCCGCGGATAGTAATCCCTTTTTAACGAGACCCCGGATAAAAAGCCAAAGACCATCAATCAATTTGGAAGGAGTCATTGTTGGATTTTCAAATTGATTCCGAACTTGATCGAATCGTAGGATCGGCCCCGCAATCATTACAGGAAAGAAAAAGATAAAAGAGAAAAATCCTGTGGGACTGACGTTCTTATCAAAACCTTCTCGTTTTGAATCCACTGCAAAAGAGATCAATTGGAACGTATAATAACTGATTGTAGCGGGAAGGACGACTTCAAATCCCCCTAGATGAAACAGAGTCGAAAACTTCGCGTCAAGGGATGTTTTTTGTTGAAGAACTGGAATTGAAAATACAAAACCGATAAACTCCATAAGTAAATAAAAATATTTGAATAAACCCAGATTAAGGATATTGAGAATGACGACAGCCTTCACATACCAAGTTTTTTCGTAAAGATATCGGTATAAAAACCAATTGGCAAAAACGACCAAAATGAGATGAAATAAAAAGTTAAGGCCGAATACGGAATAAAAAAACGCGGACCCTAAGATTAAGAGATACTTTCTGCTCTTTCCTGGAACGTTCCAGTAGATCAGATAGAATACCAAAAAAAATAAAAGAAACTCAATGCTGATAAAGTTCATTTCCAAATTCCCGTCTCAGTTAGAAGAAATTTACCTTCTTCCAAGTCCAGTTTTTCCAGTTGTATAGAACCGATGCGTATTCTTTGCAGATCGATTACACTCGCTCCAGATGCATGAAACATCCTTCTAATTTGTCTTTTTTTTCCTTCCCCAAGAGTAACACGATACACACAATTCTTACCCGGAACGAGTTTAACCATTTTTGCACGCAGAATTTCTCCTGCATCCAAAATCCCTTTTTGAAAAGTAGCCTGAATCCACTTTTCTCCTGGATCATGGTTTAAGGTCACGAGATATTCCTTTTCGGAACCATGGGAAGGGTGTGAAATTTTTTGAGCTAATTCACCGTCGTTTGTCAAAATGAGGAGTCCTCTCGAATTAAGATCAAGTCTTCCGGCGATTTTAAAGCTTTTATAAGCCGAAGGAAGAAGAGAAAAAACCGTCTTTTCATGAAAACGATCTCCGTGAGAACAAAGATATCCGACCGGTTTATTTAAAATCAGAATTCTTTTGGGTTTTCCTGTCGGTTTTACGACATTTCCTAAATAAGAAACCACGTCAGTCCCAGGTTTGATTTTGGTTCCCAAATCGGTCACTCGTTTGCCGTTGATTGTAATTTGGCCCCTGAGAATCAGTTCTTCCGTTTTTCTACGAGAACCTAACCCACAATCTGCGAGAAATCGATTCAGTCTAATTTTGTCTCGGGCGTTTGAATCATTCTTGGACTGCATGAATTCTCCCATTTCGAAAAGACTCAAAAAATCTTCTATCCAAAACTTTCGTTGACCCGAACTCTCTCTCATACGAGGGTAGAAGGAGAAGCTTTGTACTCATTCGAAACGTATGATAAATCCGCTTAAAAAGAAACCTCGCACTCATTTTCTCCAAGAAGCTCCTGAAAAACCGGATTGGCTCAAAGTAAAGCTTACTTTTCCCGACCCGAAAAACAATCCAGTTGCCATAGTTCGGGATTCTCTGGAGAGAAAAAAACTCAACACTGTCTGCGAGAGTGCTTCTTGTCCAAATCTAAACCATTGTTGGTCCAGAAAGACGGCGACCTATATGTTGGGAGGAGATATTTGTACAAGACGGTGCTCTTATTGTGATGTTGCTTCCGGTAGACCCTCCGCTTTGGATCGAGACGAACCCAAACGAGTGGCCGAATCGGCAATCGCTCTTGGCTTAAAACACGTAGTAATTACCGCCGTGAATCGAGACGATTTAGAAGATGGTGGTGCGGCTCACTTTGCAGAAACGGTGGAAGCAATAAGAGAGGGACTTCCGGATTGTAAGATCGAGCTGTTAGTCCCGGATCTTAAGGTTCGACCGGAATCTTTGGAAATTATTTTTCAGTGTAAACCAGATATTTTCAATCACAACGTGGAAACTGTAAAACGTTTGTTTCCCGAAGTCGCCCCTCAGAAAAAATATGAACGTTCTCTCGACGTTTTAAAAATCGCCTCCAAAAAAGGATTTCTTACAAAGAGCGGATTGATTTTAGGAATGGGCGAAACCGTGGAAGAAGTGAAAGAATGTATGAAAGATTTAACCGGGGTTGGGGTTTCCTTGCTGACACTCGGACAATACCTTCAGCCGACACCAACTCACCTTCCCGTTAAAAACTATGTTCTCCCGGAGGTGTTTCAAGAATTGAGAATTTACGGTAAGTCTATCGGATTCAAAGGAGTTTTTTCGGGTCCTCTAGTCAGAAGTTCCTATCACGCAGACGAGCAAGTCTCATGGAACCCCTAGAAAACTTCGGTCCTTCTCCTGAAGAGATTAAGAAACTTATCTACCACTCTATTATTCAATTTCTTTCCAATCACGAAGGTCCCGTCAGTAGATTCGAAGTTAAAAACCTTTTGGAAAAAACGATTAACTTGATCCCGAACTTAGACGCACACTGGGCAGAAATCAATCGATTCGGTAAGAATAAAATGGTTCTTCACTGGAAAGAGAGGATCATGCTTATCGACATGGAAGAAATTTTGGAATCGATTTATTCGCTCTGGAATCAAAGATTCGATTTTTGAAAAGAATCCACTTGCCTTACCTAATAATAAACGGACCGATCTGAAAAAGTAAACACAGTCATAACCGTATTAAAAGTTGTTGGATCATTTTTTCAAAGTTTTGGGTTTGTTCTGAAACTTGATAAAAGTTCAAATTGTATCTTTATTTTTACTTATGGAAAATAAGCTTAGAAAATTCTTCGTTGAAACAAATAATATCCGTAAAATAAAAAACCCAGGAAATACCTGGGCTTTTTTCACCTGATTTCAGGTTCAGTCGTCTCTGTTATCAAAATTTAGCTTTTGTTTGGAAGTCGTAAAGCACTTCCCGAACATCCGCTTGATTGATCTTCTTAATCCCTTGCTCAGTATGGACAATCATCGTAGATCCTTGTTGATCCACAATTGCACCGATCATTGAAGATCCATCATTCATGATAATCTTTTCGATTCTTTCATAGTAATTTATGATATCCTTACTGGATTTCAGTTCTTTGGGAGCGGAAACTAGGATTTGTTTGAATTTCTTAACTTCTTCTTCCTGACGAGTTGCTATTTCACTTTCTAGTTTTTTTCTCTCAGCTTCCAGAGAAGCGGCTTTCTGCTCGTCAACTTTTCCGGACGATTCCTCATTAATACGAACCATTTTTTCCGTAGTCTCTTTGTCTACGGTTACAATTGTTCGAATCTCCTCTTCTTCTTTTTTAGAGATTCCGGAACTATCCAGTTTTTTTACAACACCGGCGATATTCTTTTCACTGATTTTAGAGGAATCTTTTACATCCAGAGACTTATCGTCAGCCTTCAAAACAGAAGCTTGATTTTTCTCTAGAATAACTTCCGAAGATGTAACACTTTGTTGGATTTTTTTCAGATTTTCATTCTTCGCGATTTCTTCTTCGCTCAAACCTTCCAGGATAGCAACTCGAGGAGCTACTGCAACCGCGCCGTCTAATACTTTTACGATCGCTTTGTCAGATTTAGATCTGTCTACGATAAAGGAAGTTCCTCGCACACCAGCGATTGCAGTTGGAGTGACCACAGAAAATTGATCTTCTTTGGAGGCCTTATTGACTTTCGCAAAGACTTTCCCGGAAACAAGTGCGAGCCTTGTGTCGGAATTTCCTTTTGAATTTATTGTAAGAGCATCAAAGTCAATTACGGAATTTTCGGAGATTCGAACCGCAGATCCGTCTGCAAATTGAATATCGACTTTGGATTTATCTTTCGTACTGACTTTATCTCCAGTTTTCAGACTAGCGCCCAATATGGCTTTCTCTTCGGTTAGATCAGTGTGAAGAATTTTAGCTTCTCCTACACTGAACACAACAACAGCTGATGGACTGTTTTCTTTACCAGTAGCAGCAGCCTTAGAACTTTCAGGTTTCTTGCAAGCGTTGAACACCAAAACTCCGGTGGTCAATACGATTGAGGAAACGATTAAGAGCTTCTTCATACCATTTTCCTTAAGATTGGATTGATAACAAGACTGCGGTGATAGACAGCCTCTATCTATTATTTCTCAACAAACAATAGAATCTTTTTTTTCAATTCTTTCAATTTTTTTTTACTAGACAAAAACAAAAACATTTCTAAGCCAAAATCGGCAAAATAAACTTATCTGTCTGTGTGCTATTGATCCTATAAAATCGAGTACCGTAAATTTTTATTACAAAACACTGTTTTCAGTCAAAATATCGGGTACTCTGTTTATATGGTTTTGAGTAATGATTTGAAACGAAACTCGTTTGAATAGCTCAATTCGAGATCTTTTTACTGGTTTTCTGCTAAAACTCGGATTTTATTTGTTATTAAAATCTTCATATATATATATACAGATCTGCTAATTTAGACGGTTTTTTCTTCCCTGCACCATTGCCATGTTAATCAACTGCTCTTCAGGCCTTAGAGTTATTCATGAATCGATTAGATTTACATTGGTTTCGGAGATAATATAGGCCCTTCTTACAGAAATGTGAATATAATCGGTTATGGTTTTTGAGCGAGAATTTAAAGAATGAATTTGTCGAAAATCCAAAGCGAAATTTATGATTCCATTTCAATATAGAAAATCTGGGCCCAAAAACAATTCCGAATCGAATAAACGTAAGAGTTCACACAGATTACGTCCCTATGGAGTTTCGAACAGACTTTTTTGTTGCTAAACTCTCGTGGGAATTCCTACATTCTGAGGTTTTGAAACAGATTCTTGTTCTATTCTGATTGTTTTATCAAGAACTCACTGAATGATTATAACTGATTTCTTTTAAGGCTTTTAGGACAAGACCCTCCAGTATTTCTTCGAGCTGGTTATTTGAAGCTGTAAAAGGTTTGGTTTCTCATATTTTTAAAAAGATTATTTCTTTTTTTCATTTCTTCTTAAAATCGGATCCGTTTTCCGAAAAAAACTGCGTGTCATTACAGTTCCTTTGGAGACATTGTCTTTATCAAGATGGAAGCCACAGATTCAATCCGCCAAAATTCTACCATTCCACTTCTGGAAGAAATGGAAAGGAAATATAAATCCATTCCCATGGAAGCCATCGTCAAACAAGATATCCTTAGACAAGGAATCCATTTTCTTAAAGAAGCTTTTGATGTAACAGGAAAATACAAAACCAAAGATTATTTCATATTCTCCTTTGATCATATTCCACTTTCAGAATTAGAAGAAGGCGCAGACCTCAAAGCTCCCGAAGAAATCAAAGTTTCTGGCGGTCATTTCAGCCTACTTCCTACAGTAATTTCCACGCGTAACAATCCGAATTCTCCCTACAAAGTCAAAAAGTCCCTGGATGGAAATCCTTCCCTATATCTTGGCGAAACGTTTTTAGGGGATATTGAGTTTCCACCTCTTCCCACTTGGTATCGTCACAAAACAAAAAACGGAAAACTTCCTGGTGAGATTGCACCTGTAATCGAATGGGGATATTTGATTTATCTTACCGTTTTTAGAAACTGTCAGTACTTTGGAAAAGAAGAGGAATGTGCATATTGTGATATCAATCATAACTATCGCCAGCAGAAAAATGCAGGGCGTCCCTACACTGGTATAAAAGACATCGAAGACATCTTGGAAGTTTTATCTTGGATCGACGCGGAAGATCAAACTGCAAAGGTTTATACGATTACCGGGGGAAGTGTAATCACATCCTTAAAGAAAAAAAATGAAATCGATTTTTACTTGGATTACGCGCGAGCAATTGAATCTAAATTTCCGGGAAGATGGATGGGTAAAATCGTCTCTCAGGCTTGGGAAATCGAAGATTGTAAGAAATTCAAAAATGCGGGCATTCAGGTTTATCATCCGAATTATGAAGTGTGGGATAAGAATTTATTTCAAAAAATCTGTCCTGGTAAAGAAGCCTACATTGGAAGAGACAACTGGATTCGAAGAGTTGTGGATTCTGCGGAAGTTTTTGGTCCCTCTTGTGTAATTCCAAATTTTGTGGGCGGAGTGGAACTTTCCAAACCGTACGGATTTGCAACTGTTAGGGAAGCAATCGCTTCCACGGCAGAAGGTCTGGATTTTTTTATGTCAAAAGGAATCATGCCACGATTTACTGCCTGGTGCCCTGAACCTTATACAACTCTTGGGACACAAGCGGGTCCTCCTCTGGAATATTTTTGTGAACTATTGACTGTATGGAAATCTATATTCGAAAAATATAATCTACCGGTTCCTCCCGGTTACGGTAAACCTGGTCCGGGTAAAGCTGTTTTTTCTGTTTCCGCTTTTATGGACGTGATTGGTTACCGACAAAGAAGTTAAAACGATATTCGTTTTTATTGTCATCTATATCCATTTTTTCTTTAACGTTTTTTTGGTATGGGGCGATCGGAGATAATCTCAAAACTTAGTAAACTGGTTTTAGAGAAAATATGAGAGTTTCCACATTTCCGATACACCGAACTCGTTTTAGATTACAAACAGAAAAGATATTTTCGTTCTTTACGATAGCATTAATCTTTAAGTATAAAAGAAGGTTTCCGGTTCGTAGAGGAGTTCGGTGTGTGACTCGGTTATTCAAGCAAGTCTATAACTGGTAAGACTGCGGGAGAATTCCCCGATTCATCATATCCATAATAGAGCTTCCCTAACCTAACCGTAGAAGATAATTAAAAAGATAACAACGGGCACACGCCGTAGAATCTATAGCGAAAGTTTCAAAAAGAGTTTAGCTTGCAGAGAAACATTAACTCGTCTCATCTTTCTTTTTCCAGGACTGGTGGAGTAATACAAGGTTCACCGAGCTTTTTTACCGAGACGTTTTGAAGTGAAAGAAACTTTTCATACCTTTTCAAAAATTGAGGATTTTTCTTTGGAGGAAGTTTTAAATTTTTTTCGGAAAAACAAAGCCAGGTAATCAGAAAGTAACCGTTTCGGAGCGACTTTCTTGAAGAATCGAACTGATTTCACGATTGAACATCCCATACCGAACACGGTTTTTGGAAAGAATGAAGCGAACTGGATTCGCTTATGAAAAAAAATTAAACAAAATGTGACGAACTATTACAAAATATATAATATTCATAAGTTCGAATGTTTTTATTTTAATCACACAAGGATGTTTCTTTAAAATTTCCATTTAGAAGGTCTTCCAAAATTGTGAAATCTACCCGGAGAGATATGGAAAGGATTGTGTTTATACCCCCCATTTCCGTAGTAGTAAGGATTGTTTCGATGATATGGATAAAGTTGACCTTGGTAACCGTAATTTTTGTTATATCGATTACAATATTGAGAATATATTGTGTTTATAGTATAACAGTCATCGTAGTATCTATATGATCCGGAATAACAACCCAGAGATAAAAGACATCCTGCTCCCAGTAATCCTAAATAGAAAAGAAATTTCATTTTCATGGAATAGTCTCCAGACATTAGACACCTATCTATGAGTATAGATTTATCAAATTTAAACAAAACGATTGCACTTATGGAAAAAAGAAATTTTGTTAATTTAAAGGGAAAAATTTTAAAATCTCGTATATGCCAGAACTACTCAAAAATTTATATTCAAAAAATGTATTAGAAAAAATTGCAATTTCCTTCTCAAAAGAACTTCCTGCAATCTCTCAGAAAGAATGGATTCAAAAATTCAAACAAAAAGATTGGGAAAAGCTCGAACTCAAACAAAGGATTCGAAGGATTGGAGAGATTTTAGCAGCAGCTTTACCAAAGCCTTTTCCAAAGGCTCTAGAGCCATTGTTTAAAATTACGGATTCATTTGAAAAATCTTTTGCGGGAAAGGAGATTTTTCTTACGATCTTTTTGGGAGATGTAGTTGAAATACTTGGAATGGACTATCCGAAAGAATCGATGCAAGCAATCGAAAGAATTACAAAGCTGATCTCCTGCGAATTTTCAATTCGTCCTTTTTTGATTCGGCACCCGACGCTCGTCTGGAAACGAATGTTAAAATGGTCTTCCCACCGGCATCCGGGCATCCGTAGATTGTCCTCTGAAGGAAGTAGACCTAGACTCCCCTGGGGAATAGGAATTCCAGGTTTAAAGCAAAATCCTCGGAAAACCCTCCCGATACTCGAAAATCTGAAAGACGATGAAGATGAAATTGTACGAAGAAGCGTAGCAAATCACTTAAACGATATTTCCAAGGATCATCCGGATTTAGTTTTAAAAATCGCACAAAAATGGATTGGATTCTCAAGAGAAAGAGACACACTTTTAAAACACGCGTTACGCGGCCTTCTAAAAGCGGGGAATCCAAAAGCGCTTAAAATTTTCGGCTTTGATTCAAATGTAAAAGTGAAAATTTCAAGTCTAAAATTAAAATCAAAAATTGTCAAAATCGGCGAAAGTCTTGGTTTTAGTTTTACCGTTCAATCGGAAGAATTAAAACAAACATATCTTCGAATCGAGTATAAAATTCAATATACAAAAGCTTCCGGAAAAACTTCCAAAAAAGTTTTTCAAGTGGAGGAAAGATTTTTCCTTCCGAAAGAATCGGTTTCTTACAAAAAGCAACAATCTTTTAAACAAATGACAACCCGAGTTCACATTCCAGGAAGACATACTTTGGAAATACAAATCAATGGAGTTCTTAAATCCAAAGTCGATTTTCAAGTTGTTTCTTGATCTTATAGGAAACCACTCTAGCAGTTTCTATACACAAACTCCTAAGGTCAAATTCGTATTAAATCAACTTGAAGAAGAGGATTTTTCCACCCTTCTCCACTGATTGGCCCATGCAGCAAACGAATTTTGATTTCTGGATTGGATATATAACTTCCCAGTACCGGAAAACACCGCCACCAAACCTTCCCCGCTGAGGAAAAGGGATTTAAGCCCTCCTACCTTTTGAATCGTATAATTCAATGATCCTTCAAAACCAACAATATGACCCGTGTCCACGATATACTGACCGTTAACATCAATCGTATGAATTGCACCAAAACTCGAAAAGAAAAGATCCCCAATCCCACTTACCTTTAAGAAGAACAAACCTTCGCCAGAAAAAAAACCTTTGAATCCTCCCCATTTGCTGTCGATCAAAAGAGATTCGGAACCAGCAACATAAGCTCCTCGACTAAGAATCAGATCCTCTCCGTTCATCTTACGGTATTCTATATCGCCTTGAGTAGCACTCGTTAGGAAAATCATTCCCTTTCCACTTTCCGCTTTGAACGTATTTTGGAAAAAAGATTCTCCACTCAAGAGAGCACGTTTTGCAGAAGCCCAAATTCCACCTTCTGCTTTAGTAACCATTTTTATAGAAGGACTCATCGCTACCATCGCACCGGATTCGGCTCGGATGGATTCTCCATCTTCTAATTGAACTTGAACGATTGGAAAATCAGGTTTTAATAATATTTCATGTTTCACGATTCATTCTCCCTTATCTTTTGATTGGAGGTAATTGGTCTCTAAACCAACTACCCAAAGAAGGAACGTTTCTAGATTGAATCCAAACCTTTCCTTTCCCTCTAAAGCGAGCAACAAATCCTTCTCCACCGAGAAAGAAAGACTTCCAACCGCCGAACTTAGTCATCTCGTAATGCAAGCCCTCGTCAAAAGCTACGATATGACCTGTATCAACAATCATTTCTCCGTCCACGTTTAATACGTCGATTCCTCCGTAACTTGAAATCAGAAGGGGGCCATTTCCGGAAAGTTTCAGGAAGAACAAGGATTCACCGCTAATAAATCCTTTGAGCCCTTGAAACTTCGTATCCATTTCAATGTTTGGTGAGGAAGCAAGAAAAGAACTCGATTGAACGTAAACTGTCCCGGATAATTCGATCTTGTCCACGTCTCCCGGAAGGGTAGGAGCAAGGAGTATTTCTTCGTTTCCGGAAGAAGCGGTAAAAGTGTTCATCCAGAAAGATTCCCCGCCGAGAAACGCAGCCTTTAAACTTTTTAAAAATCCCCCTTGTTGCGCTTTATGAGTTTGGATCGTGATTCCGGAACTCATGGACATCATGGAACCGGATTCCGCCTTAATAGATTCCCCTGCGTTTAGGAGAACCTTTGCGAAGCTATATGACGGTTTACTGAGAATTTCAATATTCATAATATTCCTTTTTTGTTATCCAGGGAGAAGACCAGTGAGCCAGGATAGAAAACCCGAAGGCACTCTCGTTTGGATTAAAACTTTTCCATGACCTGTAAATTCCATAACTAGCCCTTCTCCTCCAAAAAGAGTCGATTTCCAATTTCCGCCTGCTTTTGTAATTTTATATTGAAGACTTTTATCAAATGCAACCACGTGTCCTGTATCGATTGTATAAGATCCTTGAACGTCAATCGGAAGAATTCCACCGTATGCATTCAAAAATAATTTTCCGTTTCCCAATATCTCCAAAAGAAAAATTCCTTCTCCTCCGAAAAAAGAACGTAGTCCTCCAAACATAGACTTCATCGTAATAGTTTCATCAGATGCGAGATAAGCACCCGCTTCTACAATAAGTCCCGTATCTGTAAGATCGACTCCTACTACATCGCCCGGAAGCTCGGGAGCAAATCCGAGCTCCGCTCCCCCGGAAGGAGCCTTAAATATGTTGAAAAAGAAAGACTCTCCTCCGAAAAATCTTCTGGAAATTGCAGAAAGAAATCCGCTTCCCATTTTGGTTTCCACATTGACACCAGGAGTCATGTAAACCATGGCGCCCGCTTCTGCTTTGATCGTTTGCCCCGGTAACAGTTTTACTTTCAGGAAAGAATACGAAGGTTTGTGAATGATCTCGTAATTCATAGAAGCAGTAATGTAAAAAAATTGATCAAGAACGTCAATCTGAAAAGTACTTTCAGAATAGATCTTGTGTTGTTAGTTTGGAAGTAAGATATGATTTAAAGAAAAATTTTGATTACAGGATCCAATCCCCGGTTTGGAGCTTATCAAACAATTTCTCTCTAAGGTAGATCAAGTTTTTGCTTTATGCAGAAAGTCTTCTTTGGATTTGGTTCTTATAAAATCGATTCGTATCTTGGAAGGTGTGTTAGATTTGAATTCGATCCGAGACTTATCAACCAAACTCACTTGATACAAGATCAATGTTCTCATTAACAATACTGGAATTTTGATCCCCGGCAATTTGCAAAGTTTGAAAGAAGAAAATGTTTTTACTCAATTCTTGAGTCAACGTTATGGGCCTCACTCGACAGCGATTGTGTTTCAAACCGGCTTTGTAACCGTAATACGCTCTAGAATTGTTGTGATCCCATTTTACTCGTTCAGAAGACAAGCTTTGCATTCGTATTTAAAGATGGCAAAAGAGTCTTCACCGTTTTGAGAGGCTCTGGATTTTAAGTCCCAAGGGAATCTCTTGTCGGAATTTTCCATTCGGGATGACTTAAAAGGACCGAAGGTCCTACAATCGAAAGTGCACAAAGTCTTATAGAACGAATCGAATCTTTGGATTTAAACAATTCAGGAAAATTTTTTCATTCAAACGAAGAAGAGCTTCCTTAGTAGAAGCAATGGGAACATAACCGTGGTCCTTGGGGTACACAGTTGCAGAAAAGAGACAATAGGAATGAAATTGATTCCAAATTATGTCGGATTTAGCTTTAAATCCTGGTTTAGGAGTCTGAAAAAATCGATTTAAATAGATCTTTTGGCATAAAGTTTGCTTGATTAGCGTAGAGAGATAAGATTTCAAATCAGGAAAAAATTTGGATTTTGTCTCTTAATAAATCTGAAAGCGAACTTCGAACCCATAACGACCGTCTTTTTGGTTGAGAGGCAATAAAAATCGAATACTTAAAAACTATGAAAGAAATCCTATATAGAAAATCCATACAAGATAGAGTTAGAATCAAAGGGATTGGGCTTCATTCCGGAAAGGAAGTGAATTTAATAGCTCATCCTGCCCCATCTGGTACAGGAATCGTTTTTGAATATCGAAAAGACTTAGAAAAGGCATCGATTTCCGTTGAACTCAGCAATGTAGTTGATACCAGTAATGCAACTACTCTGGGAGATGGCCTTCATAGGATTCAAACTGTGGAACATCTCTTGGCGGCAATTTACGCGCTCGGTCTAACGGATTTGATTTTGGAAATCGACGCTGTGGAAGTCCCGATTATGGATGGTTCCTCGCTTCCTTTTTTACAAGCACTTGAATCGGCAGGAATTGTAAAATATCCAGAAATTATAGAGCCGATTTACGTTCAAAATCCACTTTGGGTTGTGGACGGAGATAAGTATCTGGTTTTACTTCCCAGCGATGAACTCAAAGTAACCTACACAATCGACTTCAATCACCCGCTTCTGAAAGGACAAAACATTACGATTTCCCTAGATAGAGAAACGATCAAACAAGAGATTCTTCCAGCAAGAACCTTCGGTTTCTTAAAAGATGTAGAGGCCCTCCAAGCAAGAGGTCTTGCGATGGGTGGTTCTTTGGACAATGCAATCGTTTTAACCCAAGACGGATACCTGAACCAACAGCTTCGTTTCGAAAACGAATGTGTTCGTCATAAAATTTTAGATCTTTTTGGAGACATATCTATCGCAGGTCGACCGATTATTGGACATTATCTTGCGTCTAAAGCGGGACATGCGCTGGATATTTCTATGGCCAAACTTGTAATGAGCAGTGTTACCGGAGACGAAATCAGCAAATACAAAAGTCGAAGAATTCCTCTTTTCAAAAGAAAAACTGCAACTGTTTAAACTTTCCGGTATTTTCGTTCGATCGATATAAAAACGGGAACCTTATCTGTCTAGAAAAGAATTGTCAGATTCTTCTTTTGGGGAATTCTGTAGTCGAGTTAAAGCTCGTTTTTAGAATGATCCCTTCCAAACGTATAGTTTTTCCAGGAATTACGGCCTTTCCGGGAAAACTATACGGTAAGGTCTTAAAAACTGGAAAAAAACGAAATACAATTCTCACCGGAACCTACATTCACGAATCCGAAAAAGAAGAAGAAATACAGAAGTTCTCTATCGCATTGGAAGAAAGCCTTCAAAGTTTACGGATTTTGATTGCTTCTCTTGAAACTTCCGGGCCGGACCAAAAAGAAATCCAAGAGATTTTAGAAACACAGGCTATGATTTGCTCTGATCCAAGTCTTGCAACCTCGGTTCGAAAAAGGATTTCAGAATTCGGAGAAAACGCGATTCTTGCCGTACAAAACGTAACTCACGAAATTTCCGAAAAATTTAAAGCTATGGAGAATGAATTCTTCCGGGAAAGAGTGGATCATTTTCAAGATGTCTCAAATCGATTGATCGAGTTCCTTGCGGGTAAAAAGGAAGAGGATTCCTTTCTTTCTGGCTTAAAAGAGGATTTGATCTTGGTCGCAAGGGAACTTACTCCTTCTCAAATGATCCTTATGGATAAAACTCGCATTCGCGGAATCGCAACCGACCTAGGTGGAAAAACAGGACATATGGCAATCCTAGCGAGAAACTACGGGATTCCTACTATCGTAGGATTGAAGGATTTTTCCACACATGTCAAAGACAACGAATTCATCTTTTTAGATGCGGAGTTGGGAAATGCAGTTCGTTTTCCAACTTTAGAAGAAGTAAAGTATTACGGATTTTCCTCTTCTTATCCTACGGAAGAAAGTGGGACTAAAAAAATTAGAGCCGTAAGCAAAGATGGGATTCGTGTTCGAATCAAATGTAATCTTGAAACCGAACTCGATTGCGAGCAGGCAATCAAATTCGGAGCTGAAGGTGTGGGACTTTTTAGAAGTGAATCTTTATTCTTAAAATACCAAGACAGAAATGTTTCTGGCGAAGAACAGTTCCTCGCTTACAAAGCAATCGCAGAAGGGATGCAAGACAAACCGGTAATCATTCGCACCTTCGACATCGGAGCCGATAAATTTTCAACGGGAGAACTCGAAGAAAATCCATTTTTGGGAAACCGAGGTATACGTTATTCGCTTTCTCATCCGGAATGGTTTGCAGAACAACTAACGGCGATTTTACGAGCCTCCGCTTTTGGAAATGTTAGTATTTTATTACCGATGATTACGGGTCCCGGGGAAATTATCCGTACTCGCGAACTTTTGGAAGAATGCAAACGCAAATTAAGTACTAAAAAGGAAAAATACAATAAAAAAATCAAGATCGGTGCGATGATTGAAACTCCTGCTGCGGTTGCCGCTTTAGATCTGATCGCACGAGAAGCGGATTTTTTTTCAGTGGGAACGAATGATCTACTTCAATACATAATGGCGGTGGATAGAAACAACATCCACGTTTCTTCTTTATACAATCCGTATCATATCGCTTTTTTGAGAGCTTTGATCAAAATCGTAGAGGTTTCAAGAAACTACGACAAACCGCTCAGTCTCTGCGGAGAGCTTGCATCAGATACAGACTTTACGATCTTTTTAATCGGAATTGGAATTAGGGAGTTATCGGTTTCGATTCCATTTTTAAACCCGATTCGAAAAATTGTCCGATCGATTTCCCTACACCAAGCAGGAATTTTAGTAAGAAAGATCTTAGAACTTTCCGAAGAAGAAAATTATGAGAGTATCGAAGCCTTCCTTTTCAGTAAGCACCTAAGTTAATGTAAATTCGTGGAGAAAAAGTTTGGGCGAATCGTTCGCAAATTTCATAGCTAAAATGGCTCGCGACCTGAGGCGCTTTCATAAAAAGCGTTTCATTGAGCTTTTTCGTTCCAATTCCTTCGGAATTTCCACTACAATCGCTTTTGCATTTGTTATACCGAATTCACGTTAAGTTAAGAATTTTCAATTTCCAAAATCAAAAATATGAAAGAATCCCACGTATTTTCCTTCTCTTGAAAGAAAACAGGTCCTATGTTTTCTTTTTCTTTCTTCAGACAAAGATAAGAATGCTTTTCCGTTCTCAGATAAAATTTTCCACAATTTCCAGAAAGTATTTGGATGAGATCCTTTAGAAGTTTTGGAAGATTTTTATCGTCTCCCGGAAGAGCGACTCCCGCAATCAGAATTTCCCGGTTTTCAAAACTTCCTTCAATAACAACTGCCTTCGGGCTCCATTCTTCGAACAATTCCTTTTCATACGTGACAAGCACTGGGTTTAAAATCTCATGAATTTTAGAACTCAACTTTATCGGAAATTTTTTTCCGAACACTTTCGGGATAAATCCTTTGGTCTTGAAAAGATTCCAGTTTTCGAATCCGTTGATTTTGGAAAGTCCTAAAATAAACCCAGGACTAAGTCCTTGTACAGTGATCGTACCTTTACAACGATCGGCAAGAATAGATCTCATACATAGAAAACCGAGATTAAGCGGAGAAAACTCCCCCACTTTGGAAAAATCCCAAACCTCGTTTTCTCTGAGCGGTGAAAGATAGAGATTGTCGAGGGCGTATATATCTCCTTGTCCCGAAGGAGAAAATACGGAAAATTTCTGGATTTGTTTCGGAGTGCCAGTCATACAAATTCTATCGGTATGACGTCAAATTCTCCTAAGAAATAAAAAGCCGACCTTTAAGGTCGGCTTTCGAAATCTAATAAAAAATTAGAAAATTCTAATCCTGATTTGTAGAATAGATTTTCTTGATTTTGTCTCCGTATTTTTCAGTGATCACATGACGTTTCATCTTCATCATATTGTTGAGTTCGTCGCCAACTTCGAAAGGTTTAGAGATCAGTATAAAAGGAGTCACCTGCTCGAATGATTTGAATCCGTTTTTGGTGTTGTTCAGGGCCTTAATCTCTTTTCTGTATAGATCATAGACCTTCGGATTTTCAATCAATTTATCCTTGTTCGTTTCGTTGATTCCATTTTCTTGTGCCCACTCTTGGAGTTTTTCGAAATCTGGAACCACAATTGCACCTAAATTTTTCTGATCTTGTCCAATCACCATACATTGACTGATGTAAGTGGACTCCTGGAGTTTATTTTCGATCGGCACTGGTTCCACATTTTCCCCTCCAAGAAGAACTACTGTATCCTTAGCACGACCGGTGAGAGTTAGGGTTTTCTTGAAGTTGATCATTCCCATATCTCCAGTGTTCATCCAACCATCGGTTATCGCTTTAGAAGTAGCTTCCTCATTTTTGAAATAACCTTTCATGACTTGAGGTCCTTTGACAAAAACAACCCCTTTCAATCCGAGTTTTCCCTGAGTAATTTTTCCGTTTTCGTCCATCTCGGTCAACACCGCATTGTTATCGTTACGGATCTGAAGTTTTGTTTTGGGAGCGATCACACCCACAGAACCGATGATGAGTTTTTCAAAAGTCCTTACCGAAATCACGGGAGAAGTTTCGGTCATGCCATAACCTTCTAAAACGTTGATTCCAATGTTACCAAAAAATTCATCCACGTGTCTGGGAAGAGCCCCCCCTCCGGATATAGACGCTTTTAATTGACCGCCCGTAGCTGCTCTAATCTTAGCAAGAACGATTTTGTCCAACGTAAAGCTGTTTAAAAGAAGCGCTAAACCTGCTATAACGTAGAGAAAAGAAGTCAGATAATACAACTCGGTCCTCGCGAGATAAACGCCTAATACACCTGCAAAAATGGTGAGAGTAAATGGTCCCGTTAAAAGAAACTGGATGAACATTAGAATTCCGTAAAAGAAAGACCCGATTGGATTTCTTCCTGTATAATCCACTTCGATTCCTTTCAAAAAACGGAGCGCTTGATTTTTCTTTCTGGAAAAAAAATATGCGAGTCTAAAAAGACCTCTGCGAAAAGCGGGAGTCTGAGCCGGATCATTGATCCGGGTATAAATTCCGTTGTAAATGTTTTCCCAGAGTCTAGGAGCGGAACCCATAAACGTAGGTTTTACGGTAGCCAAATCCTGACGAAGATCCCTTACATTCGTATAATACGTAGCGGCTCCGAGTCCGATACAAACATACTCTACAACCCTTTCGAATACGTGCCAAATCGGAAGAATGGAAAGGAGACGGGCTTCCGAATTGATATCCAACATAGGACTTACGTATATTATTTGATGCATCATGTTGGAATGTTTCAACATTACACCTTTGGGAAGCCCAGTAGTTCCTGACGTATAAATCAACGTGAAAAGGTCCTCCGAATTGATTGCGGAAA
This sequence comes from Leptospira mayottensis 200901116, assembly GCF_000306675.2. NCBI lineage: Bacteria > Pseudomonadati > Spirochaetota > Leptospiria > Leptospirales > Leptospiraceae > Leptospira > Leptospira mayottensis. Next base: position 1,903,303 of record NZ_CP024871.1, on the reverse strand, counting down.
CTCTCTCTTCCGCTTTTCGGGATCCGCCTGCCCGAAGTTTTTTACCTTTTTCAATTAGATCCTGCATCTTCAACACACCGGGAGAGGTGCTCATTGGATCCATCATGATCAAAGTTTTTACGTTAGCCAGCTGAGACTTATTTCTGTTGAATTTTTCGAGCATTTTATCGTTTTCGATAAAAACAACTTCTACTTCCGAATGATTGAGGATATAAACAATTTCAGAATCAGTAATATCAGTCCCACGCGGAACATCCGCCGCACCCGTAAGAATCACGCCGTAATCCGCGATGATCCATTCGATCCGATTGTCAGCAAACAAACCTACTCTTTGTCTCTGCTGAACACCTAATTCAATCAAAGCTTCCGCAAGTTGAATTCCTTGCTCGTACAGTTGAAAGTACGTCATTGGATAGTAATTTTTTTTAGAGTCCTTGGAAAAAAAAGCCGGTAGATCCCGATATTTTTCCGCGGATTCACGAAACAGTTGCGCTAAATTTTCCGCCATCAAACTAATTTAACTCCTGGTATCTTTCGTTATTACAACTTAGGAATTCCGACAAAGATCCTGTTGACAAGGATTCAAGAGTAAATAGGGAACCTAGGAAAGAAACCTTTTTTTCAAAATGTTCCCCGGGAGATTCTATTTTATTTACTTTGTTATGTAATGCTTATGGTGCAGAGAACCAATTAGAAAAATTTGCTCTGAGTTTTGGATAATCTTTTTCTCGGATGCCGTATTGAATTTTCAAGAGAGTTCCCGATGAACTAAAAACAATCAAGGCGGGTTGCCCTTCCACTTTATACTGATTGATAAACGTAAAATTCCGATCCACAAAAAACGGGTACGTCATCCCAAATTCCTTCGCGGCTTTTAAGTGTTCTTCTTTGGAAAGTTCCGGCTCGGTGTTAATTCCCAAGAGAACACCATTCTTTCCTTGTAGATCTTTCGAAAGTTTTTCTAAAACCGGAACTGCGTCCTTACAAGGTTCACACCAGGAAGCCCAAACATCTAAAAGTAAAACTTTTCCTCTGTATTCCTTAAGAGATGTTCTATGTCCATCCAAGTCGTATAGAGAAAGCTGATAGAGAATTGATTCTTCCTTGGTAAAATTACAGGAGAATCCCAGAAAAAAAATGAACAATAAAATCGGACGAAAACTCCACATGATCTCCCATCCTATTAAAAAACGTGACTCAAGTAAAAGGAAAAAATCTTTTCAATACAATCGTTCACTTCAAATTAGGATCACTCCAGTGAATCCAATCTTTTACAATTATTTCTCAGGTCCTGAAGAATTTTTATCTTATCTGAAGAAAGATCGATTTTGTGGCTCGGGATTGATTTCCACACCCGCACAAAAGGAGCCTTACTTTTCGGAAACAGATCGAAAGGCAAAATTAGAATTTAAACAAGGTAGACTATTGATTCTACTCGAAGGAAAAGAAAACTCGAAATCTTTTTCAATTCCTTTAAACCCAACCGAAACAAATTCAAAAGAAAGATATAAGTTTGAGTTTTTCCCGGACTATCTCCACTTTGAGAATGGAGAAGAAGGATTTTCCGTAAAACTTCAGCCTTTAGATCGAAAAAGAATCCATCTCCAGATCGATTCTAAAATCGGTTTGGAATTTTCAGGAACTCTTACCCGGCTTGACGGTTGGAGAAAATGGTTTTTAGGTTGATCCCAAAACCAACTGTAGCCATAAGTTTTACAGTGGATCTTTGAATTTTGTAGGAGTTCCCACATTTTCCTTCAACGAGTTTAAACCGGATTTTTTGATTTCAAAACTTCACGAATTTGATCGGAAATCGTTTTGGCTGCTGCGCTTCGATAGAATTTTCGAATATCCACTTTCTTACCCAAATACGGTTTTTTAGAAAAGTTTAAAAGTGCCAGAGTCCAAAGTTTTTCTTCAAGTTTTAGATACTGGATTTTGTCCCCGCCGATTTCTCGGAATACCGGAAGATCCGTGACGATCGCAGGTTTTTGGAGACTCAATGCCTCCAAAAGCGGGATCCCAAACCCTTCATACAAGGAAGAAAATAAAAACAAAGCGCACTTCTCGTACATATGAGCAAGCTCCACATCAGTCGGACTTTCAATCCAAATAATGCCTAAGGCCTTACTTTCCGGGCTTCGAAGAGCTTCAATAAACTTAGGATCTTCCCAGCCGGCCTTTCCACCGATTACCCAGGAGAACCTTCGATTAAATTTTACAGATTTTGAATATTCAACATAAGCATTATACAAAAATTGATAATTCTTTCTGGGTTCGACGGTCGAAACCGAGAGGAAAAATTTCTCAGGAAGAGAGTCTGCTCTGTCGCCCGGCTTTTTTTTAAGCAGACCTTTGAATTCAGAAAGTTCGATTCCGGGGTAAACGACTTGCATCTTTTCAAAAGGAACGTGAAAAAATTCAGCTACTTCGTTTCGTGTGGATTCGGAAATAGGGAGTAGTTTGTCCGCACGTCTGATAGAACGAACAAGGTAAAATTTTTGTTGGATTCTCGCGAGAGTTCTCATCGTGTCTGGAAAACGATACGCAACCAGATCGTTGTATGTCAGAACGGTTGCGGTTTTTCTAGAAAGAAAAGGGGGAAGTACCTGTTGGGTTCCCCAGAAAAGATCGAGTCGCATTTTTCTCAATTGCAATGGAAGAGCGACCGCAAAGTAAAGTCCCCCCTTTTTGGAAAAAAAACCTTCCCCTTTGACGAACCGAATTCCGGGAAGATCCAAAAGATTTGCGTAACTCGGATGAATATCTTTGTGAGAGAAAAGATAAAACTCAAAGCTCGTATCCTTTCCCAAGTCAAACAAAACACTGTGAATCATCTTACCCACGCCAGAAACAGGAGTAGAAAAAGGCCTGGCATCTACACCAATTCTAATTGTACGAATTATATTTTTTGAATATTCTTTTTTTTTCATAATTCCGCTAAAAAAAGAAATCAATCCCAGTCTCTTAGGCCCGATTGAAAATGCGATTTCGAACTTTCCCAGACCTGTATGAGAGACGGAGTATGTCCAGCTATTAGTCCATCTCCTCTTCCATCTACTGTCTGAAACTTATAGGGTTTACCGGATCGAATTTCCAAGTCAGAACCTCCCGAGGCATTTACGAGAGCAATTCCCGCACAGATATCCCAATCATTTTTCGGCTTTAGAGAAATTGAAAGGGACGCTTTTCCTGCCGCCACCAAACCGAGCTTATATGCGATCGAACCCATCGCTGAAAACTCCCAACCGGCAGGAATCATAGAGGAAAGGAAAAGCCCTTCTTTTTCTTCGGTTCTAGAAATGAGAACCTTGTTTGTAAGTTTAAAATTGCTTAATGTTTTTGTAAAATTCTGGGATTCAATAGAAAACGAATCGGGTATCTCTTCCAACTTCTGATAAACGACACCTAAGTTTTCCATTCCATAGATCAATTCGCGGGTAACTGGATTGAAAATGATTCCGAGGATCGCTTTGCCTTTGACGGAAAGTCCCAAGCTGATTGCAAACTCTGGATTTTTATGCACGAATTCGCGTGTCCCGTCGATGGGATCCAAAATCCAAGCTGCGACAAATTTGGAGATATCCTTTCTTTCCGAGTCTTCTTCGGAAAGAATCGGAATATTCGAAAAATGTAAATTCCTGGAAATATGAGCTCCGGCTTTTAGATCCGCTTCTGTGACGGGATCGTTTTTTCCCTTATCCTTAACCTTAAAATCGGAATGATAGATTTCTAATACGATTTTACCCGCTTCCAAAACGGAGTTTACGGCGGGCTGAAGATATTGAATCGAATCCAAAAAAGAAAATTACTTTCCGCCCGGATTAGCGGTGTTTTCCTTATGGGGGTCGTCTAAATTTTCGGGACGGAGATAAAACACTTCGTTTTCAGGAGTTTGGAGATAGATTTCGGGATCCATTTTGAAGCTGTAAAAGAAAAGATATTTTTTGAATTTTACATAAACCGTGTATGTTCCTTTTTGAGGCTCATAAAGCATCGTATCCGCATTCAGATCCTTCGTGATTTCTTTGTATTCAAGATATCTATGGTGGAGTGTATATTTTACTGCGGAAAGAAGATTCCTTTCCAGAGTCACTTTTTTCATTGCATCCGAAAGTTTCACGTTCTTATTAAATTCTTCTACTTTGTTAAATTCCTCCACAACACCTTGCGATTTTCCCGCTTGAAGGCCAACAAAGTTTATGAGAAGCAAAAGAGAGATTGTGAGTATTTTCTTCATCTGGTTTCCTATTTCCGGTATTAATATCGGATTTTAGAATGGGCAAACTTAGCCCCTTTCTTATAATTTCTCAAGCGGGGTATAGGCAACAAAAAAGTTCTTCTCAACGTTTCCGAAGCGAATGGAAACTTTCGTATTTTTTTCTTTTCCCGAGACTGTCTGAATCGTCCCGATTCCGAATTGTTTGTGTTTTACTCGGTCTCCCGGTTTTAGATAGAGATTAGCAGGATCCGGTGTGGATGATGAAAAACCGGTATTAAATTTTTCTTCGACTGACCGAGTCTTAGAGGCCAGGGGTGGCCCTTGAGGTCTTCTTGCAGTACGTTCCCGACTTACGCGCTCTGCGAAACATTCTCTTGGAACTTCCGATAAAAATCGAGAAGGAATTCTATCCTCCACCTTACCAAACTTTCTAGAAGTCCTGCAATAACTTAGAAGCAATTGTTCCCGGGCACGCGTAAGGGCGACGTAAAAAAGCCTCCTTTCTTCTTCGTCTCCAAAGTGAGAATCTTCTAAACTCATACTGTGAGGAAATGTACCTTCTTCCAAACCTGAAAGAAAAACGATTTTAAATTCCAGACCTTTTGCATTATGCACCGTCATGAGATTCACATAATCGATAAGCTCTTTCGATTCTTCTTCACTTGTAATTAAGCTGATTTGATTTAAATATTCTTCCAAGGAGGGGGAATCAGAATTTTTTTCGTATTCCTCGATCGAATTGACAAGTTCTTGAAGGTTTTCTAAACGGGCGATCGATTCTTCTGTACCTTCGTCCCTTAAATGGGACATGAGACCAGAACGATTCAAAAGTTCTAATGCGATTTCAGAAGGGGAAGAGTTCTTTTCAGCCTTTTCGATTAGATCGCTGAATAAACTATAGAGTTCCCTCCCTTTGGATTTCGCCGCCTTTTTGAGAGGAATATCTTCTTGACCCAAGGCTTCCAAAAGAGAAATTCCTTTTTCCAGAGAAAATTCACGAATTTTATCGATTCCGGAATCGCCGATTCCTCTCGGAGGATAGTTTACGATTCGAAGAAGTGAAATGCTGTCGAGAGGATTGGAAACCACACTCAGATAAGCGATAAAATCCTTGATCTCCGCCCTGTCAAAAAATCGGAAACCCCCGAAAATTTTATACGGAATTCCCAGATTCCGAAGTGCTTCTTCAAAATATCTAGACTGAGAATTTGTTCTGTAGAATATTGCAATATTCTTATATTCTGTTCCGTAGGAATATGCGGAACGGATTCTAGTAATTACTCCATGGGCTTCTTCTGATTCGTTTTCAAATTCGTTCAACACAATCGGGGAACCTTCGGGATTATTCGTGAATATTTCTTTTTGTTTTCTCTGAGTGTTGTTCGAAATCACTTTTGAAGCCGCAAGAATGATATTCGATGAAGAACGATAATTCTCCTCTAGTTTGATGACTGTGGATTCGGGGAAGTCCTTTTCGAAATTCAGAATGTTTCCGATGTCGGCTCCTCTCCAGGAATAAATGGATTGGTCGTCGTCGCCAACAACACAAAGATTTCTCTTTTCACCCGCGAGAAGAAGTACTAATTGGTATTGTACTTTGTTTGTATCCTGATATTCGTCTACCATCACGTATTCCCATTTGTGACGGTATTTGGCGATTGCATCCGGTGATTTTTGAAAGAGTTGTACTGTTTTCCAGATGAGATCTCCGAAATCGAAAGCACGGCTCGCGTCTTTTCTCTTTTCGTATTCTTTATAAATTGCAGATACGGTTTTGGAAAAATCGGTGCGTCCTTCCTTTTCCAGATAAGCCTCGGGAGACAACATTTTATCCTTCAAACTACTGATGTAATTTCCGAGCATAGAAGGTTTGTAAAATTTAAGATCTAAAGAAAGATCTTTTACGACTTGTTTAAGAAGAGACTCTTGAAGGGTCGTATCATAAACAGTAAACGCACTGTCGAATCCAAAAAAAATCGCTTCTCTTCTGAGGATGTAAAGACAAAGAGAATGAAATGTTTTAATCTGAAGATTTGCTGGAATGAAAGGGACCAAGTTTTTTACTCGTTCGACCATCTCCGCGGCAGCCTTATTAGTGAAGGTTAATGCGCAGATTCTATCCATTCCATGATTGACAAGAAGGTTTGCGATTCTATGCGTGATGACCCTGGTTTTACCCGAGCCTGCACCCGCCAAGATGAGTACTGGGCCGGTTGTCTGTAAAACGGCTTTTTTTTGTTCTTCGTTTAGACCTATAAGGAAAGAAGAGGTCAAAATCTATAATCTCCGATTCCGAACACAAACTGAAATGCATTGTCGGATTCAAATTTCGTAAAGGGATGATCTGGAACTCCTGAATATTTCAATTTCTGAGCAAAATAAATTCGAAGAGGAAGAACCGGAATCTGAATCCTGAGACCGATTCCCCAGGAAAACCGGAATTTATCCAAAGCGATATTGTTTCCGGAAAGCACTAGGTTGGCAGGATTGTTGAGCTCTTCGTAAGTATAATCTGCTTTCCTGAGGGCGTTTAGATTGTAGTGATTTGAAAGAGCGTATCCTACGGGATCCTTTAACTGAGCTTCTCTGACTCTTTGGTCGTAGGTTGTAAATAGATCTCTTCTTACCCCGGTCGCTCGATTGACTTCCTCATACAAGGCTCCTGCATCGAAAAAAGCGACTAACCAGAGTAAGGTGGGTTCGATCGGAAAACGAAGTTCGGAACTAAAAAGCATCCTGGTTGCAGCCCCGTCCCTCCATTCGGTAGGGTATTTTGCGTCGTTATAAAACCAACCGCGAAGAGACTCATAACCACCTAAGAACTGTAAGTCTTGCAATTGAATGTATGGCCTTTGAATCGGGTCCTGTTTACCGTAATACGGAACCCTTTGGAATGTAAAAAGAGAAGAGCTTCTAAATTCTTGCACGACTCTCCATCGTCTGAGTGCGTTGTTTCTAAAGAGTCCGAAAAAACTATAATCAAACCAAGTATGATAGTATTCCGCAAGAACCCTATATTGATCGAAATGGGATTGACCGCCTAATGCCTGCCCAACGTTGTCCATCTGAAAAAGCAAATCGTAGCCCTGTGTAGGGTTAAAAACGTTATCTCGAATGTCATACGCGATTCCATTCGAAATCTGAGAACGAAATTGCCAGCCTCTACGGACCTCCGCAAGAACTTGATCCGATACAAGAGAAGACGGATTTGTGGAAGCGTAGATACTTGGGGAATATCTGTGAAAATGAGTCCAGTTGATAAAAATCCTGTGACCGATTCCGACGGTAAAACCGACCCCGTCCCTAGAATAAACAGCCTGCTCCTTAATTGACTGTTGGTTGTTATTCTCCGTGATTGAGACGGCACCTACATTGTAAATTCTAGAGGAATAAAAAAGAGAAAGAGAAAGAGACCAAGGTTTATTATAAAGCCAAGGTTCCGTCCAAGTTATCTGAAAAAGTCTTCGGAAAGGACCGAATTCGAGACGTCCGGAAATTTTTTGCCCCGTTCCATTTAGGTTATTTTCACCGACCTCAGTGAAAATGGAAAATCCGGTAATTGTACCGTAACCGCCGCCCATGGAAACCGTTCCCGTAGGTTGTTCAAGAACTTCGATGATGAGATTCATTTTCGTCTGGTCCGAACCCGGCCTCATGTTAAAGTTCACTTCTTTGAAGTAACCCAGGTTATAAATTCTTTCTCTCGAACGGTTGACTAAAATGGAATTGAAAAGATCCCCTTGTTTGAAAAGAAGTTCCCTTCGAATTACACGATCCTGGGTTTTTTTATTTCCTTTGATGATAACATTTTCCACATAAGCAAGATTGTTTTCTCGAATATTAAAATCAACGTGAACAAATTTTTTACCGTGTAACTCAGATTTGGTATTGTAGAGTTGTCTCAATCGTTTGATATGAAGTTGAGAATATTCGTTTTCACAGATTTTTCTTTCTTCTTCGGATTTACGGCTGTAACAATTTTCATAATATTCTAAATTTTCACGATCGAGAGAAATCACCTTTCTACGAGGAATCACCTGCGCGAAGAGATAACCTTTCGAGCTGTACATTTCGTTCACGGTTCCCCGGTCCCGCATAAAACGAGTTTCATCAAAAATTGCTCCGACGTCTCCGTCACTATAATCCAAACTTCTTTCGATTTCTTTGGGAGGAAAAAGTGGTTTCAATTCGTCTTTTGTAGTTTCCGGAGGGTTCTTCTCTTTATTCAAAAAGAGAGGTCTTCCTTCTCCATCCAAGGACATATCATGGTTTACAGTATAGCCGTTGAAGAAATAAATCTGACCTTCGGAAATTTTTATGTTTACGATGATAACTCTTCTGTCTTTTTTTTCTGGATTTTCCCAATGGATCTCCCAATTGGTTCCTTCCCGAATCAATTCGGCATCAAGATAACCTTTACTTTTGAGATAAGCAACGATGGTATCCTTATCTTTTTCAAAAGAAGATTCTTTAAAATTACCGCCTTCGAAAATTCCTTCCTCTTTCATTTCTATAACAGAAAGAATCTCCGAAGTTTCGATGGATTCATTGCCGTAAACGTTGATTTTAGAGACGGGGATTTCTTCCCCTTCATCGATGACAAAACGGACCCGAACCAAATTTGTCTTCGAATCTGGTTTTCCCAATTCTACTTTTACGTAAGCGAGAAAAAATCCTTCGTCTCTATATTTCTGAAGAATCAAATCTCTCGATTTAGTGATTTTTTGGGGTGTGATTACTTCGTTATCTTTGAGAGGAAGTTTATCTCTCAGATCCGCCGGAAACACTTCGTCTGCACCAACAAATTCTATTTCTTTTACTCGCGGTCTTTCTTTGAGATCGAAGATGATACGAATTCCATCCGAAACTTCTTCTGCTTGAATATCGACGAAATAAAAAAAGCCGGAGTTAAAAAGATTCTTTAGATCCCGATCGAGAATTTTTTTGGTAAGAATTTTACCAATTTTTATCTCGATCATCGATTCGAGATCACTATCGGGAGTATTTTTATTTCCTTTGAATTTAATTTCTTTAATGACTTTCCCCAAGAAGTCGTTCCGTTTGGAAAAAATTTGAGTTAGTTCACCTGAATAGAATAAAAGTCCTAAAAGAATCACAAGCACAGATCCTTTTAAAGTTGGGGATAATATTCGTTTCAAAGTAAAAACTAAAGCCACCTAGATATTTGCAACTAGAACCAAAACCATCCAAAATCGGAATTTATTTTTCTCCGGAACCAGTTTGTCTTACCATCGCTAGGTTAAACTTACTTACTCCTGCCTCATTTACCTTATCGATTACCTTAATCACGGTCTGATAACTTGCAGTTCCGTCTCCTCGAATAATAACTCGATTTTTGCCCGGTTCCCTTTTCTCCAAAGGACCAAGGAAAACATTGATTTTTTCCGTCAGTTTTTCCAATGGAATCGGATCAGTATCCTTGTCTAAAAAAATCTTACCGTCTTTATTGACCGTAATCACAAGTTCATCTTTTTTCTTTTCTTGGGCGGTTGAAGAAGAGCGAGGAAGTTCGATTTTCATGACCGTCGATTTTTCCAAAGTCGCGTTCATCAAAAAATAAATAACGATAAAAGAAATCACGTCTATCAAAGGAGCTAATTCGATTTGCCCTGTTCTGCTTGCGGAAGATCGAAACTTTCTGAACTTCATATTTATTTCAGATATTTAAGAGCTTGACCGGAAAGATTTTCCATTTCGGCAATCGTATCTTCTTTTTTCTTTTGAAAGTAGTTATAGGCAACATAGGCAGGAATCGCAATGGCAAGTCCCATCGCGGTCGTAATCAAAGCTTCGCTGATTCCTACTTCAGCCCCTCTCGTTCCTGAACCTTCTTCGAAGGAACGAATGATCCCAAGTACCGTCCCGAGGACACCAAGAAGAGGAGAAATTGTCGCAATAGTCCCAAGTCCGGAAAGAAATCTTTCCATTTTGAGAATCTGTGCAAAACCTGCAGAGAGCATTTCCTCTTCCGCAGCTTCTAAATTTTTAAGTGAAGATTCAATACCTGCTTGAAGAACGAGAACAGAAGGTCCGTTGTTCATGCTTTTAAGATAATCAATCGCTGTATTCCAATTTTTCTGGCGAAATAATTCTTTGAGAGAACGCCAGTCATCAAGAGCAATCGGTTTCCACTTAGAAAAATAGATCAATCTTTCAATAATGATCGTAAAACCGATAATGGAAACTAAAACAATAACAATCGGTACAGACTCCGGAGGAATTGCAGAAATTAGAGAATCAGATTTGGCTAAAAACATTTAAGTAAAATTCTCCCATGAGTAGAGTTTAAAACTCTCCTGTAGCTGCCAAACAGTTTTCTAATTCGCGTACCTCCTTTTTGTAAGGATTCGAAATTGGGAAATCTGTATTCTAAACCGCCTGTTTTTTCAACAGTTCTTTAGCGTGTTCTAGAGCGCCTTTTGACACTTTCTGACCTGAAATCATTCTTGCAAGTTCCAAAGTTCTCTCTTCTAAACTCAAAAATTCTGTCTTCGAAAACGTACGTCCCCCCTCTACCGACTTCGTAACTTTTAAATGATCATTTGCTGCGGACGCTATCTGTTGTAAGTGTGTGATCAAAATCAATTGGTGATTTTCCGCCAGATTTCTGAGTTTTCGAGCCACATCCATTGCAATTTCTCCACCTAAACCGGAATCGATCTCGTCGAATATCAAAACCCGCAAATTAGCCTGTCTACCCAAAATAGAGCGAATTGCGAGCATTACTCTAGACACCTCTCCTCCAGAGGCGATCTTACGAAGTGGTCTCGGTTTTTCTCCCGGATTCGGACTGAAATAAAATTCGAGCTGATCCAGTCCCGACTCGTTTACAATATAACTTTTACCCGAAGCCGATACTTCTCCTTCCGGACTCGGTTCCCAACGGAGTACGACTTGAACCGCAGCTCCTGGCATTCCGAGTTGTTCTAATTCGGACTTGAGGGAAGACTCAAAACGAATGAGAGATTCCCTTCTCGCTTTGGAAAGTTGAATCGAAAGAGAGGCAAGTATAGAAGTCACCTTCTCGATTTCGACTTGCATCGATTCCTTGTTCTTCGAATTTTCCTCCATCGCTTCCAATTCCTGTTCTGCTTTGCTTTTGCAATCCAAAATCGCAGCTAAATCGGAACCATATTTTTTTTTCATTTTAGAAATCAGATCCAAACGAGATTGAACGAATTGAAGCCTATCCGGAGAAAAGAAAATCTCTTCCTTTTCATCCAAAACGGATGAGTTGATCTCTTTAAGTTGAATATAAATTTCCTGTAAAGAATCCAAGGTCTTTGAGAAATCGGGTTGAATCGATTTAATTTTTTCTGCCGCGCTCAAAAATCTCGGAAATGAAGGAAGAATGGCGGATTCACTGTCTGCAAGATACGAAGATAAAATTTCATAATTCTCTGCGAGAAGTTCTCCATGAGCCAAAAGATTTTCCTCTTGGATCAGTCCCTCTTCCTCGCCCTCTTTGAGATCAGCCTCTTTGATTTCCCTGATTTGAAAGGTAAGAAACTCGATTCGTTTGGATTTTTCTTCCTCATTCTTACGCAATTCTTCAAGGCGTTTTTTTAGACTCCTATAGGTAAGAAAACATTCTTTCACTTCATTTCGGAGAGGAATAAGACCTGCGTAAAGATCTATGATGTCCAATTGTTCTCCCCGATCCAAAAGAAGAATCTGATCGTTCTGATTATGAACTTCGGCGAGTAGTTCACCCAAACCCCGAAGCGCAGTGGAAGAAGCCAATGATTGATTGATTAGAATCCTAGATTTTCCGTCTCGACTACATTCTCGATGAAGAGTGAGTTCCTGCGAATCGAAGGAAAATCCCTTTTCTTTCAACCATTCAAGGGCAACAGGGTTTTTAGAGAGATCGAACACCCCTTCTAACACATAACGGGGAGCGCCCGTTCGAATTTCCATCGGGCTACTTTTTCCGCCCAACAAAGAGGAAATGGCGTCCAAAATAAGAGACTTTCCCGCTCCCGTCTCTCCAGTAATCACAGTCATTCCTTTTTGAAAATCGATACAAGCCTCTTCAATCAGAGCAAAGTCTCTTATATTCAGGGTTCTCAGCATATTTACCTCAAAATACTAAACAAATTATAACCTCTATATAACTGCTATACAAATGATTGCAATATTTTTTTCTTGAAATCGTTTTTTTTTACACTCTATTCAGATATTCTATGTGAGTTTTGCAAATTTTTCCCTGCAGAAGGATTTAAATTCCAAACAACGTGCAAAAAAAAATCTATCCCAAAAACCCTCAGGATCATCATTGTTAAATCGCCAAACAAAATGTAGTAACTCCCACAGATTTATGCCTCTTAGAGAAATTTATATGTCTTTAAATCATCTTTTCACCGTTAAATTTAGTAAGAGTTCCTACGATTTGAGGTTTTAGAACAAACTCAAAATAGTATATAAGATTGAATCTGACAAACTTTCAAATTCGAATATGAAAAATTCGGATTATAAACTTTTGGAAATCTTTAAGGAAAATTTACCGACCATAATAGTAGGCTTTGTATCCGATTTATTCTTAGATATTTAGATTTCCCGGTTTTTAATAAGGAGAAGACGGAGTAAATTTTAGAAGATTTACCCGATTTTTAGAATATCCTAATTCTGGAATTTGATTGATTCCATCTCTTTGTTGTCAAAACTGACAGGGAAATTTTGTGGCGTCCGGTTTACACTGCAAAAGGATTTGAAGAAATATGGCAAAAAGTTTTCAAGACTTAGATCAAAAATTGACCGAACTTATCCGAACACGCTCCCAAATTACACTCCAATCCTCTAGGATGAATTCCAAACTGGAGCACTACGTCCTTAAAATCATTACAGAAATTCTAACCAAGGTTGGTCAAACTCGTTATATAGAAATGCTATACACGATTACAAAAGAGATGTCCATTAACGGAGTCAAAGCGAATCAAAAAAGAGTCTTTTTTGAGGACGAAGGTTTGGATATTCGAAATCCAGAACATTACGAAAAAGGAATCACTGCTTTTAAAGCGAAGTTTTCAGAAAAAATGGTAGATGAATATGGCAAAAGATGTCTTGCTCGTGGAATTTCCGTAAAATTAAACATAACATACACAAACGAAGGACTTATAGTAGAAGTTACTAATAATACTCCCGTAATCCAAGAGGAAGAAGAACGAATGCGAGAGAAAATGAGAAAAGCAATGTCATACAATGACATTGCGGAATTCTACATGGACAATATGGATAACACCGAAGGAGCGGGACTTGGGATCGCACTCATTATGATTCTATTAAAAAGTGAGAATATAGATCCTCATCTCTTTAGGATTATAACCGGAGAACATGAAACTACTTCTAGAGTGGAAATTCCATTTTCGAAAAATTATATCAGCACAAGAAGTAAAGAATTAAAGGAAAACAATCTTGGAAATTAAAGGTAAAACAGTACTCGTCACCGGCTCAGCAGGCGGACTTGGAAAGGCTATGGCGGAACATTTTGCCAAAAAAGGGGCAAAAATTGTTCTTTCGGACATATCTGAAGAAAAATTAAAAGAAGCAGAAAAGGATATCAGAGTTTTAGGAGCCGAAGTACTTTCCTTTAAAGCGGACGTATCCAAAGAAGAAGATGCAGAAAAGCTTATGCAATATGCGGTGAAACATTTTGGAAGTTTAGACGTCGCTATATTGAACGCGGGAATCTTAAGAGACGGATTGTTAGTAAAAACAGATAGAGAAACTGGTAAAGTAATTTCCAAAATGTCCTTGGCGAATTGGCAATCCGTTATCGACGTCAATCTTACTGGAGTATTCTTGACTGGAAGAGAAGCAGCAATTCAAATGATAGAAAGTAAAAGTAAAGGTGTTATCATCCCAATTGCATCTGTTGCGATGCATGGAAATCCAGGTCAGACAAATTATTCCGCCGCAAAAGCTGGAGTTGCCTCAATGACGAAATTGTGGGCAAAAGAATTGAGTAGATACGGCATTCGTGTGGCAGGTATTGCACCCGGATTTATAAAAACAGAAATGGTAATGAAAGATATGAATCCTGAAGCGCTAAAAAAATGGGAATCTCTTATACCTATAGGTAGATTAGGAGAACCTTATGAGATTGCGCTCTCCGCCGAATTTATCGTTAACAACGATTTAGTGTCCAGTGTTGTATTAGAAATATCAGGTGGAGTAAAAATTTAATCGGAAATCATTTTTTTAAGAAAAGAACTTTACAGTAAGATAAAATTATAATAAAATAGACCGTAATTTATCGAATCGAGATTTGCTAGTTTACTAAAATTGAATAAACTTGAGTCGGTATTTTAGTCTAAAAAGAGAAAGCATTTTCTTTTAGAAATATAAATAAGAGTAAAACAATGTCCAAAGAAAAATCAGCATTAAAGAAAAACCAATTAGAGTCAGCAATTCGTGGAATTAAGGGGATCGCTCACCCTGACCGTTTGCAGATTCTTTTCTTCCTGTCTCAAAAAGAACACAGTGTAGGCGAGCTTGTGGATTTACTGGGAATCAGTCAATCGGCTGCTTCTCAGCACCTAAGTAAGATGAAAATCAACGGAATTCTTTCCAGTAGAAAAGAATCCAACCAAGTTTTCTACTATCTGAAAGACGGAAAATATAAGGACCTAATCCGTACAATCATTAAAATCTACGGTTAATCCTTAAAAAATAGCTATGTGCCCTCTTCCTCTTGGAGGAGGGTTACATATTCTCTTACAGCTTCCTTCAACTGAGTAAATCCTTCAGAATATCCCGTCTTTAAGAGTTTCGTCGTATCGGCGCAAGTGTAATATTGATATTTTGCCTTTAGGGATTCAGGCATTTCGATATATTCTATATTTGCAGTCAGCTTTAAAGTATCAAAGATCGCGGAGACTAAGTCGTTCCACGTTTCAGCAATTCCTCTTCCGAGATTGTATAATCCTGCATAATCGCCAAACGCTAAATAGGCGGTAATTTTTGCGGCGTCCTTCACGTATAAAAAATCTCTTTTTTGTTCTCCATCCTTGTATTCGGATTTATAGGATTTAAAAAGACGGATTCTACCTTCCTTTTTGATTTGTTCGTATCCCTTTAGAACAACGCTTCTCATATCCTCTTTATGCCCTTCTCCATATCCGAACACGTTGAAGTATTTAATTCCGGTAATTTTGTTTGAAAGGCCGTGTTTCTGAGCGTACAAATCAAACATATGTTTTGAATATCCGTACATATTCAAAGGTTTGAGAGAATTGATGGGGGCTTTGTCATCGTATCCGTTCGCTCCGTCTCCGTACGTTGCTGCCGAAGAAGCGTATACGAACCGAATTCCATTTTTTAGGGATTCGTTTGCGAGAAGTTTCGTATATTCGAAGTTATTTTTGATCAGGTAGGAAGCGTCTGTTTCAATCGTGGAAGAACAAGCTCCCAAGTGAAATAAGACATGATAATCTTTTAATAAAGAAGTGCGAACAGAAGAATCTAAAAAATTTTCCTTTTCCAGATAATCGGAATACTTTTTTCCGATTAGATTCTTCCATTTGGAGGATGTTCCTAAATGATCCACCACAAGAATATCTTCAATTCCCTGTCGATTGAGTTCCTCAATGAGATTGGAGCCTATGAGCCCGGCTCCGCCAGTAACGATACATCTTTTTTTCATCATAAGATTCAAATTTCTTAAAGAGAGTCTATCAGTCTACCAAATCTATCATCTACTTTTCGAATCGTCTCTGCATCCGCTTCTGTCAGAGGAGGATACCAGGTTTTCATTCTACAATCGATCACGATCGGCGGGTACAATGCAGGATGATTTCGGATTAATTTCGTATCTGCATAAATATCTCCGGCAGGTTCAAAGCGGGTAAAGATCGACCAAATAAAATCGTGATCAGAGCGGGTCGCGTCTTCCGAGTCGTTCACTAGGAATACAAATAGAAAATCTCGGATCGACTTTTCCTTTAAAAGTTTAGAAGGAACTCCGTCCTTTGGTTTGTATTTGGGTCCGGAAACGACCAAAACTCCCGGGTATGGAACCTTCGGATTTTTAAAAGAAGAATACAAGAACCTTCCTTTGAATTGTTCTTTTAAATCGTTTTTCTTTTTTCCAGAACCTAAGAAAATCGCCTTACTTCCTTGATTTACGGCAGGTCCTGTATAATCGAGCGTATCCTGAGAGATGTTTGCGAAAATATGAATATCTGTAATCGGATTCATTCTTTCTAATACTCTAATAAACGTTTCTCTAAAATTCTTCAGATTTATATCCTGATCTGTTACGAGTAGTACTTTTGTAAGAGAAAGTTGCCCTTCTCCTAAAATTCGAAGTGCACCAGTAAACGCCTCCCCTTGGTATCTTTCCTTAACTATAGCGGCCGCAAGAGAATGTACTCCGGATTCTTCGTAAGCCCAAATTCCTTTTACCGCGGGCATTACCACGGGAAATAATGGAGATAAAAGATCCTGTAGATATTCGGCGATCCAGTGATCCTCTTGTGGAGGGCGGCCTACGACGGTCGCGGGCCAAATCGCATCTTTTCGATGATAAATTTTTTGAACCTGGACGATGGGATAATCGTGTTTTAACGCGTAATATCCATAGTGATCTCCGAACGGTCCCTCCGGCTTTCGAATCTTGGGAGGGATTATACCTTGGATTAAAAAATCTGCATCCGCTACGATCGGAAGAAAAGAAACATTCTTGTCTCGTTTGATTTTAAGCTTTTCGCCTAACAAAAGCGAGGCGAGAATCAGTTCACTGATTTCCTCGGGTAAAGGAGCGACAGCGGCGATTGTCAAACCAGGAGGACCTCCCGTATAAATATGCACTGGAAGGGATCGGCCTTCCTTTTCCGCTTCGTGGTAATGATTTCCGCCGCCTCTGTGGATCTGGATATGCATCCCCGTTTCCATCGGTCCGTGAATCTGGATTCGATACATCCCCAGATTTCCCTTTCCGGTTTTTGGGCTTTCCGTATAAACCAAAGGAAGAGTGACGAAATTTCCTCCGTCCTTCGGCCAGGACTTGATTGTAGGAAGTTTATGCAAAGAATCTAATGTGTTTTCAAGAACCAGAGCTGTGTTTACTTTTTTGAGTCCGACTCGAAAAGCTTGAAACGCGGTATTTCTCAAAGCCCAAATTTTAGCTGGAGTCGGGGGAAGAATATTTTGGATCGTATATGCAATTTTTTGTACGAACTTGATTGGATCCTCTCCGAACGCAATTTTCATTCTTTTTTCGGAACCGTAGAGATTAGTCGCGACACTAAAGCGGGAACCTTTTACGTTTTTAAAAAGCACTGCCGGTCCTCTTTTAGAAACGACCCTTCTTTGAATTTCAGCTAATTCTAATATTGGATTCACTTCCTCTTCGATGACGAGAAGTTCCTTTTGCTTTTGTAATTCCTTTACGAATTCAGCCGTGGATCGAAGTTTCATAAATTTCCCACCGGAAGTTCCGGTTGTTTTTTGTTTTTATTTCTGAGCCTGATCAACTTTCCAGATATAGAAGACGGAAATTCTTCCTTAAGATCCGATTCGTTTACCCATTTGAATTGGATATCCGTTCTCTTTTGAAGACTTTTTTCGATTCGAACAATGTTCTTTTCATCAAGTTCGCTGAACTTCAATCGAATCCTATGATTAGTGATGGAATGCCTTGATCGCAGAGAATTCTGTATCACTCTGGAATCGGCGAATAATTCTTCCACCCACTCATCCTTTTCATAAGGATGTTTCCCTTCCAATCGAAACGGCAACGAGTAGATTGTCTTAAAAAATCTTCGAGTTGTGTATTTCACCAAAAGAACACGACCGGATGATTTCAAAAAAAGAAAGTTGAGGTCCAAGTCCACCCAATTCTCTACTGATTTAGTTGCCGGAACTTCTTTTTCTTTTCCGGATCCTTTTGCTTCACAATGATTTTCGAATGGACATACGGAACAATTTGGAACTGGAATACAAACAAGTGCACCGAGTTCCATCATTGCTTCGTTATGATCTCCAGGGACGTCAGGTGTTAAAAATTTTTGAGCTAGGTCTCCGAGAACATGGTTGGTGAAACTTGAATTAGGATCAGA
>NZ_CP024871.1:1847500-1882500 GCF_000306675.2 Leptospira mayottensis 200901116 | reverse complement strand
TTTTCGATTTTGCTATTTTTTGCAGATTGTGTTGGCGTAGCGATCGTTTTCGTTTGAGTAGAAACGATTTCAGATGTCGATTTTGAAATCGAGGATTCTACTTTTTTCTCAGAATTATGAATCTTAGAATTTAATTCTGTTTTTTTCTTAAAATCTTTTTTGACGGAGTTCGTTTGTTTTTTCTTGTTTTTTACAGGTTTTCCGATTTTGGATTTTTGATTCGTATTTTTTTCAGTTTTTACAATTTCCTTTTTTTCTACCGGAAAACTAATCCAAGGCACAACTTCGTCTCTGGATGTAGGTAGATTTTCTATTACGTCTTTCGGAAAGATATATAGATCGTATCTATTTTCTCCAGCAAGTTTTAACTGCTCTACAGGGGGTTTAGAGGAAAATGAACCGTAACCGACTAAATACGCGGTCCCATTTTCCTGGACCCGTTTATTTTTAAGCCTTTTAAAAAATAAAGAAGTGGATCTATAATATCGAGGTTTATCTTCTTTGGTGGAAGGTTTACAAACGAGTACAATGCTGATAGGACGATCTTTGAGTCCACCTGCTTCCGAAAACACATTCGAAAAATAGAACACACTAAACGTCAGAACGACGACAAGAATATTTCTGAAAATCGTTCGAAACATTTTAAATCAATTGAGTCCTACTGACTTTAATAGAGTTTTTTCGAATTTCAGATAATTTTTTTCCTCCTTTTCTTGAAAGAGAGCGTAACGTATTCTGTATTCAGGATCTTCTATTATCAATGCTGCTTGCATTTCCGCGAGATGAAATTCTTCCTCTTTAAGAACCGCTTTTAAACTTACAGGAATTTGATTCTCTTTCAAAATCTGATCGTATTCTTTGTAGAGAAAATCCGCTCTTTCCTCGATGAGATGTGTTACGTAAAGGTAGGAAAGGAAAGACTGCTTTTCGCCTTGAATTCCAGAAATGTTCAGATTTTTCAAAACCATTCCGTCCAGTCTCTGAAAATATAAAAATGCCGAAAAACCGCAGTGCAAATTTCCGGTTTGATAATCCGGGCAAGAACCGGGAGAAATTCGTTCGCTCATCCGTTTGAAAAAATGTGCGTGTCTTGCCTCCTCTGACGCGTGTCTAAGTACCATCTCTCCCGTTCCTATCCCGCTCTGTGTAGCAAGAATTTTCCTGGAGCCGATATGTTCCAAAAAGGAGATCGTATTCAACCATCTAGAATGCTGCTTTGGTTCTTGGATGATTTTTTGGAGAAAAGAGCGAATCGGTTCTGTGGATACGGAACTTTTTGTCGAGGCTACGATCATAAACGTATCCTTTTTAAGATGGCAGAAAAAATCATCGCTTTTTAAACTTTCTCTTGGATTTTATGTAGGAAAAGAACCTAAATTCTATCCCTCATGAATACATCTCTAACCTCCCTGAAGCAATATGGAAGTCTCATCAAGTTTTCTCATACTCTATTCGCTCTTCCTTTTGCAGGAATCGCGTTTATTCTTGCATTCTTAAAGACGCACGGAAAATCCATTTGGGATTGGACGATCCTTTCGATTCTTATTTTGCTTTCGATGGTCTTTGCAAGATCTGCGGCGATGGGTTTTAATCGAATCGTGGATACGAACATCGACGCACAAAATGAGCGCACCAAAAAACGAGAAATTCCGACAGGAAAAATTTCAAAACGTTCTGCGATATTGTTCGTCGTTTTATCTTCTTTAGGATTTTTTATTGCGAGCTGGTTTATCAATCCTATGACCTGGCGACTTTCTTTTCCGACTCTTATAATTCTTTTGGGATATTCTTTCTCAAAAAGATTTACTTGGCTTTGCCATTTCATTTTAGGCTTTTCGATTGGTCTGGCGCCTCTTGCAACTTGGGTCGCGATACGAGAAGAAATCGTCTTAGAACCGATTCTGTGGACAATTGGGCTTGCTTTCAACCTTGCAGGGTTTGATATTCTTTACGCTCTTCAAGATCAGGATTTCGATCGAAAGGAAGGTCTTTATTCGATTCCCGCAAGGTTCGGAAGAAAAAATTCTCTTTCAATCGCAATCGTAAGCCACGTTTTTTGCATCTGTTTTTTATTTGCGGCGGGAATCGTTTCGAATCTCGGACCGATCTTTTTAATTTTTTTGACGGCTACGGGATATCTCCTGTTTCAAGAACATAAAATCGCGAGAGCTTCGGGAGAAAATCTTCTTCCTACAAAATTCTATCAGTTTCATTCTTACATATCCTTAGTTCTTTTCACGGGATTATTGTTGGACCGGATTTTTTATCTTGCGATTCTTGACGGCAAAACGTATTTAAAATGAGAATTGTTTTAGGAATGGCCGGGGCAAGCGGTTCCATCTATGCCGAAAGATTTATCAAAGCGCTTTTTACGATCGAAGGAACTACGTTCTTCATCTGCAGTCCGGCTTCTCTTAGAGTATTCCGAGAAGAAATGGAATGTAAGGTTTCCTCGCCGAAGGAACTCTTAGATTTTATAATTTCGAAATATAAGATTCAGAATACTTCTCATGTCTTTGAAATCCGCAATTTTGCTGATATAGGAGCGGATATTGGTTCGGGCTCCAATTCTTGGAAAGGGATGGTGATTCTTCCTTGTTCCATGAAGACGATCGCTTCTATTAACGCAGGTATGACAGAGAATCTTATCGAAAGAGCGGCCGACGTTACTTTGAAAGAAAGAAGAACTCTTTTACTCGTTCCCAGGGAAACGCCTTACAATCGGATTCACTTGAAAAATATGCTAGAACTTCATGACGCAGGCGGAATCATTCTTCCTGCTTCTCCCGGATTTTATCAGATACCTAAAACATTGGAGGATTTGGGCGATTTCATCAGCGAAAGAATTTTTAGGCTTTTAGGCATGGAGCTGGACCTATATCCCCGATGGACTCCTCGTAATAACAACCTTGAGTTGGGAAACAATTTTTATTAAGCGAAGTATTCTATGTCGTGGATCTTTTTCTTGAGAGTAGATGCATCTTCGTAATTCTCTTTTGAGATCGCGTTGAACTTCTGAAGGTAAAGTCCGATTAATTCCTCCCCGGTTTGCCCGGGTAAAGAAAGAGCTTTTTTGAAGTTGTCCAAGTCGAATTCTGGATGTTTGGTAGAGAAATTTTCCACGAGTTGATCCATTTTGATCAAGGATGCCTCTCTTGCAATTCCCGTAGATCTCCTGATTTTCAGAGAAAGATTTGCAAGTGCGTCCAGATATTCCCTGACACCACTTTCTTCTTCCGGAAAATCGACCAACCCTCCACCTACTTCACGATTTTTACAAATCTCAACATATTTAATCACGACACTGTTGAACTGATCCATCCTTTCCTGAATATAATCATTGGAAGCTTCTTTGGAAGTAGGCATCTCAAAGTCTCGGATCTTAATCACATCATATTTCTCTATATTTTCTGAGATGACTTTCTTTAATTCTTCATAACTTTCCAACGACACGGGCGGGAATGTCACGACGGGAAAATTTTCTCCGATTTTTAGAAAGCTCACTACTACGTTAGACGCTATTATCTTTCCGCCGGGACTGAGAGGGTTTTCGCCAAATACGTTGCAATATACGATTAAATTACCCGTAGGTTTTTTTTCGGATCCTTTTTCGAACTTCAAGGTTCACCTCCCATATCTATGTACAACAGACTCCAAAGCTCTTATTATTCCCACTTTTTTATTTCCTCATTTAAGTTATCAAATATAGTTTTGTAAGCTTGATATACAGGACCTTCTTTATCCTTAAGTACAATAGGGTTGCCGTCTTCTCCGGCATTCATAATGTCCATTGTAAGAGGAATGCCACCAAGAAAACTTGCTTTGGATGATTCGGCTAATTTCTGCCCTCCACCTTTACTAAATATGGCAGAAGCATGTCCACACTCGGGACAGATGAACTCACTCATATTTTCAACAACCCCAAGTATCGGAACTTTCACTTGAGAGAACATTGCAGAAGCTCGAGTTGCATCCAAAAGTGCAACCGTTTGAGGTGTGGTTACAATTACGGCACCATCTAAATCAATCAGCTGAGCGAGTGAAAGTTGAACGTCTCCCGTCCCTGGCGGAAGATCAATAAAAAGATAATCAAGTTCATCCCATACAATGTCATAGAGAAATTGTTCCACAGCTTTTCCAAGCATCGGTCCTCTCCAAACGACTGGTTGTTTTTCATCAATCAAAAAGGAAAACGAAATGAGTTTGATTCCGTCTTTTATCAGAGGATAAATTTTATCTTCTTCGGCTTTCAACGCGACTCTTCCGTTGACTCCAAACATTTTTCCGATGGAAGGTCCGTAAATATCCGCATCTAAAATTCCAACTTTGTATCCAAGCGAGACCGCAACTGCAGCAAGGTTCACCGTAACAGTTGATTTACCGACTCCGCCTTTTCCAGAACCAATTGCGATCACATTCGTAACACCCGGAATCTTATTGGAATCATCAAGAACAAGTTTAGGATCCACTTCGAACTTAATCTTCACTTTTCCGATTCCTTCCAGTTTGGTAAGAATCTGGCGGATCTGTGCTTCCAGACCGATCTGAACCCTTCTATCTTGGTTTGGGGTTTTGAGGAGAATATTAGTTTCTCCCTCTTGGATATCGAGAGAGCTGATCATACCGAGAGAGACGATATCCTTTTTGAGTTCTGGATGTTTGATTTTAGTCAATTCTCTTTGAATTTTAGCCGTTTCAATCGTTGCCATTTTATTCCTTTTCTGAGTAGGAAACCAAGGGGGCTTCCGTAAACTTAGACTTTTCTAAATTGTAAGTATATCTTTGAATTTCTACATTATGCTTTTGAATTTCCAGCAGATGAAATCCGCTCTCATGTGTTGTATCGGGAAGACGTGTACTGGAAGCGGAATTCACCACATAATAAGGTAATTCATTCCCTGGAAATTTTACCCAGTTCGTGTGGACGTGACCGTGTAGATAAACAAGCGGAGGTTGTTCCTTTAATAAGGAGGCGATCTCTTCCCTATTTAGCAATTTATGATGTACGGTTTCTTGTCTATTTGCCGGATTCCAAATCGGATGATGACATACGAGAACGTAATTTCGAATTTTTCTTTCGGAAAGAGTTTTCTTCGTTTGTATGACTACTTCCGGCCGGATTTTTCCATAAGCGTTTAGAATCGAAAGAGGAATACTAGAATCCCAACCTACAAAGTGAAGGTCTTTGATCTTTTTGATTCGGATATAGTGCGCATTATGGGAAATTGATTCTCCGGAAAGTTTGGAGAAATACTTTTCGTACAAAGCGTTTTCTCCCATGGACTGTCTCACGTAACGATCGTGATTTCCCGGAATATAAAAAACCTTCTCTTGAGGAAGTTCGCTTAACGTTTTTAAGGCTACTTTGAATTCCTCTTCGTGAGATACGTTGGTAATGTCTCCTGATATAACGATCGCATCAGGTTTCGTTTCAAGAATGAAGTTTAAAATCGAGTCCCAAATATTTTTAGGATATTTTTTCCTTCTTCTAAGATTATAATTTAAGTATCCCACAAACATCTTTCCCTTGAGTTGAAAGAATGGAACTGAAGTCGGAAAGTGTAAATCTGAAAGATGAAGGATTTTCATTCGGATTCGAAAAGTTCTAAGATTCCCAACACTTCGGCTTTGTGGACAATCGATCCTTTCTCTTTTATGATTTGTGTTAGCCTGCCTTTCACGGGAGACTCCATAGGAAAACATGCCTTATCGGTAACGAGCTCTAAAATTTCCTGACCTGGCTCCACTAAATCTCCTAACTTCACATTCCAATGGACGAGTTCGATCTTATCTGTATCTCCAAGGTCGGGTGTGACCAATTCAAAAATGTTAGATTTTAATTCCATGATTTAAAACAAACTTGCGTAAAAGGCTTAATGCATCAATGATACCTAAAAAACTCGGTGGGAATATATGGCAAACCAGAAAACAGCGCTCAAAGGCAGCGAGATTCTGAAAAATATCGAAACTCTTAAAAAGAAAAAATTCTTTCACCTTGAACTCAAAGGGTTAACAAAACCCACTCGTGACATCTTATCTGAACTCGTGAACGGAATCTTAGCCGAAATTGGAGCAAACCCTTTAGCCGGTTTTCATCTTTTCAGTGGACTTATGGAAGCATTACTCAATGCGATCAAAGCTAATATTCGTCATATAATTTTCCGAGACGAACTTCTTAAAAAATTAGAACAGGGAGAATCCAATCCCCAAGACGCGGAAGAACTTCTGAAAATCATTATGGAGACATCCCTGCTTCGAGACGCTATGCATCGTTACATCGTTCCTGAGAAAGTAAAGAAGCAGGTGCAGAACGTCCTTCTTTTGGAAGACAAAATTCGTACCAAAAAGAAGACTTTGACGGAAAGCGAGAAAGCTTTTTTAACCGATGTCCGGGAAAAAATCAAAAAATACAATATGAACATCTCGTTAAAGATTCGTGTTACTTCCGAAGAATTGAGTTTTCGAATTCGTAACGATTCTCCCATTCATCATTTGGACTTTCAAAGAATTCAAGAGTCCAGACTCAAACACAAAGAACTCTTTGATAGCGGAAATTCTGCGGATTTCTTTCGTCCCGAATTTTTAAACGAGAAAGAAAGTGCAGGCTTCGGAATTGCAATGATTGATGAAGGTTTTTATTCTATCGGCCTCAATCCACTCGATTTACTCACAATCACTTCTGGCGCAAGGACAACGACCGTTTATATGAAATATCCAATCACCGGTCTGAAAATGGATTTTTAATCGAATCTTTTTGTAAGGGCAATTTTCAATCCAGAGTTTGTCTCAAAACTTTAAGATGTGGGAACTCCTACAGAAATTTAATAACGAAAAAGAGTATTCGAAAACCTGCAATTTACTTCAGTGGGATGTAACCTGTGGGAGCTGCGTTTTGTTACAAACTTACCAAACGATTGTAGATGATTTCTTTTAAGATTTTGGGACAGACTTTAAATTCGATTCTATAACATTCGGGTGATTTTTTCTAAGTATATAATTACCGATTGTAAATCCTTAAAGCCTGTCCAACTACTTCTACATATAGTATATTTCGCTTAACAAAAATCGGTATTTTTACTTTGGATCAATTCGGTAAATTTTTCCACTCCCAAAATCACTTAGATATACTTTTCCGGCTGAATCTCTTCCAAAGGAAGAAATAAGTAGCGGCCATTTTCCAAGCGCATAAACTTTTTTTGCAGGTTGACCCAATTGCTCTGGAAGTTCCAATGCCCAAATTCTACCTGAAACAAAGTCTGCAAAAACGTATTTTCCGTTCAAATCCGAAATCTCCGAATTCGAATATACATAACCGCCTGTGATTGATTGTCCTTCTTCGCGACCATACTCGTAAATCGGATCGGTTAGCCCCTCTTCTCTACAATTTTGCTTCGGATCGAAGCAATGACTCGCTTCTCTAATGTTCCACCCGTAATTTTTCCCACGTTCTACTATATTGATCTCTTCCCAAAGATCTTGTCCCACATCCGCAAGGATCAATCTTCCTTTGGGATCAAAGCTGTATCTCCAAGGGTTTCGAAAACCGTATGCGAATGTCTCCGGAGCACAGCAGGAATCTTTTATAAAAGGATTATCCTGAGGAACCTTATAACCCTTTCCATTTTCCGTTGAGTTTACATCTATACGAAGCATACTTCCTAAAAACGTTTTAGGATTCTGTCCATTTTTCTTTGGATCGCCCATCCAACCTCCGTCCCCCCAACCTACGTAAAGATACTGATCCGGACCAAACTCAAGTTGCCCCGCGTTGTGATTCGGGTAAGGCTGAATCACTTCCATGATAATTCG
This sequence comes from Leptospira mayottensis 200901116, assembly GCF_000306675.2. Classification (NCBI taxonomy): domain Bacteria; kingdom Pseudomonadati; phylum Spirochaetota; class Leptospiria; order Leptospirales; family Leptospiraceae; genus Leptospira; species Leptospira mayottensis. The sequence goes on along the minus strand of NZ_CP024871.1, from coordinate 1,874,691 downwards.
TTCGGAAGTAATTTTAGAATTGGCTAAATCTTTTGGAGAAGACGCGACCCATTCGCTAACGCGACTCGTATCTTTTCCGTTCACTTTCAAAACGTAATTGAGATAGAATTTTCCATTTTTTGCAAAATCGGGGTGAAACGCAAGACCAAGCAAACCTTGTTCCGATACCGAAAGAACATTCAAAGTCAATAATGTTCCTGTTTCATTTTTACGAACTTTACCCCAACGAAGTTTCCCCTTTTGTTCGGTAACCAAAAAAAATTCCGTTTCTCCCGGCGGAAACTGTATATCCGTAGGCTGCCTGAAACCGGCAGATACTTCTTTGAGAGAAATAGAAATTTTTTCCTTGGTCTCGTCTTTTCCAGAATAAATGGGCTGAAGAAGATTCGTATTCCCCTCCGCCTTATACTTGTCAGACGCTCCTAAGATTTCCACGAGAATATTTTGAATTCGTTCGCAACCGTTCGTTAAAACCAAAGCACTTGAAATAAGAACATAAATGGAAATTTTTCGAATCCATCGGAAAACGTCCTTAGACCTCAAAAAGCTTAAAATCGATTTTGAGAACGGATTCTGAATGATATTTGATTTTATTGTAATGGAACAGGACGGGTCGAATTCGATTGTAAAAAACATAGCGTCACAGAATTCTATTTCTTGAAGACGAGTCAAATCAAATTGGAAAACTTTTTATCCTTGAACGGCAAAGAAATCAAAATATAAAAAAGGTTTGATAAAAATTCAAATTCCCAATTTAAAAAAATAGAAAAAACAAAGCGGCTTTTCGAAATACGTTTGTATTGTTTCCGCTCAATCAACTTTTTAAGTCGAATTTTAAGAATAGAGAAATTTGAATCTTTTAGAAATCGAATCGTTCCAAACAAAATCCAATTGAATTTTTGAAAATCTTTAAAAAAGCGAATTGGATAAACTTGAATCTCTAAAGTTCAAAACTGTTAGATATTCTTTTTAGAGGATATACTGACTGAGATCCTTATTTTGAATTACACCTTGCAAACGATCCATAACATATTTTCCGTCGATTTTTACTTTCTTCTGATTTTCCGGAAGATCGGGGCCTTCAAAACTTACTTCCTCAAGAAGACGTTCTAAAATCGTGTTGAGTCTTCTGGCTCCGATATTCTCGTGCTTCTCGTTCATGTCATATGCGATTCTTGCAATTTCCTGAATTCCGTCCGAAGAAAACTCTAATTGGATTCCGTCTGTAAAAAGCAAAGCCTCGTACTGTCTCGTGAGAGAAGAGCGAGGAGCCGTCAGAATCTTTTCAAAATCTTCCCTAGAAAGTTTTTCGAGTTCGACACGAATCGGAAATCTTCCCTGCAACTCTGGAATTAGATCGGAAGGTTTCGTCATATGAAACGCACCTGCAGCTATAAAAAGAATATGATCGGTTTTTACGGGACCGATTTTTGTGTTCACTGTCGCTCCTTCCACGATCGGAAGAAGATCTCTTTGAACCCCTTCTCTGGAAACATCTGCTCCGTTTTTTCCTTCTCTTCCTGCTATCTTATCGATCTCATCCAAAAATATGATTCCCATTTCTTCTACTCTTCGTAGAGCTTCTCTTTGTACCTTATCCGGATCCAAAAGTTTATCCGCTTCGAATTCTTCTAATGCCTTAAGGGCTTCTGGAATTTTGAGTTTACGTTTTTTATTTTTTTTGGGAAGCAAATCGCCCAAAACATTCTGAAGTTGATTATCTAAATCGTCCAAATTTCCCGCTCCAAAAACCTGAAGCATGGGAATCTGAGACACGGTCGGGTTCGGAAGATCCAATTCTACTTCCTGATCGTCTAATTTTCCCGTTTTTAATTTTTTTTTCATGAATTCTCTGGTTTCGAGAAAACGAGTTTTTCTTTCTTCCTCGCCCGTATAAGGAGAAGAAGTCGTAAAGTCGGCGGCTTGTCCGGAATTATATTTATTCTCAACTGGAAAGGGAAGAAGAATATCAAGTAAAGCCTCTTCCGCCTTTTGTTTTGCGGTTTCTTCTACCTTGGTCCTAAATTCCTGTTTTACAAGATTCATCGATATAACTGCGAGATCCCGAATCATGGATTCAACGTCTCTTCCGACATAGCCGACTTCGGTGTATTTTGTGGCTTCTACTTTTAAAAATGGAGCTCCGCAAAGTTTAGAGAGTCTTCTAGCAATTTCCGTTTTACCGACTCCGGTAGGTCCGATCATGATGATATTCTTCGGATAAATTTCTTCTCTCATTTCAAGATCCAGTTTTTTGCGTCTGGTTCTGTTTCTAAGGGCGATCGCAACTGCCTTTTTTGCATTTTTCTGGCCGATGATATGTTCGTCCAATTTTGTGACGATTTGTCGAGGAGTCAGTTCTTCTTCGATCGGCAACATAAGTTCCTGGTCTTTGGAGTAATCTGTCATATATTTTTATCTTTAAAGAATTTCTTCTATGGTAATATGATCATTTGTATAAATACAAATGTTCGCTGCGATCTTCATGGATGACTCTACGATTTCTCTCGCAGACAAATTTGTATGATCGTAAAGAGCCTTAGCCGCGGCTAAGGCATAGTTGCCTCCGGAACCGATCGCAATCACTCCTTCGTCAGGTGAAATTACATCTCCGGTTCCCGAAATCAAAAAAGATTCTTCCTTATCCGCGACGATTAAAAGTGCCTCAAGTTTTCGAAGCATTCGGTCTGTTCTCCATTCCCTTGCAAGTTCCACGGCACTTCTGGAAAGACTTCCTCCAAATTCTTGAACCTTCTTTTCAAAAAGTTCAAAGAGAGTGAACGCATCCGCAGCCGAACCTGCAAAACCGGAAAGAATTTTCCCGTCGTAGAGCCTTCTGATTTTTTTTGCGGTATTTTTCATGACAGTGTTTCCCATAGAAACCTGACCGTCGCCACCGATGGCGACTTTTCCGCTTTTACGTACACAGAGAATAGTTGTGGAACGAATTTTATTTTTTGGCATGAGGATGAGCCTTTCTATAAACTTCTTTGATTTTTTCCTTACTTACACTCAAATAGATCTGAGTTGTGGAGAGAGAAGAATGTCCGAGTAATTCCTGTACCGCTCTGATATCTGCCCCCGCATCAAGGAGATCGGTTGCAAAGGTATGCCTGAATTTATGGGGCGTGATCTTTTTTTCCCAACCCATTTTTTTTCTTCTCTCATTCAAAATATAACGCACGCCTCGAGTCGTCAGTTTCTTTCCTTTTTGATTCAGAAAAATTTCTTTCGCATCCGGAAAAGAAATGTTTCTATATTCCAAATATTGCTGCAAAGAATCGACGGCTTCCTTACCGAAATACACAAATCTTTCCTTTTGCCCCTTTCCGAGAACTTTAAGAATTGTTAGATCCTTGGAAAGGGAACCTAATTTTGCATTTACAAGCTCGAATACCCGAAGACCGGAAGAATATAAAACTTCGATCATAGCTCTGTCTCTAATCTCCAAAACCTCGGAAGTTTTTTCCGCTTCGAACTCTAGGATCTCTTCGGTTTCATTGATTCTGAAATTTTTAGGAACTTCTTTCCTGACTTTCGGGAAACTGATCTGCGTGGCCGGATTGGATTCGATCTGATCGTCTCGGAGGAGAACTTTATAAAAGGTTCTAAGAGAAGATAACTTCCTACTTTGAGATCTGCGGTCGAGATCCTGTTCTTTTGCAAGATAAGCGAAGTAAGACCGGATATCTACCGGCTCAATTTGAAGTATATCGAGTTGTTCTTTTTCACAAAATTCGAAGAAGAATTTCAAATCGATACTATAAGCATTGATAGTATTCTGCGAATAGTTTTTTTCAATTTTTAAGTAGTTTATGAATTTTTCCGCAGTTTCATTGAGAAACGAGGAAGGAAATTTAGGAAATTGGAAAGGATAATCGCCCAACTGAATTCTCCATAGATGTCTTACTGAATATCGGAAAGTTTTCGAAATTCGTTTTTTCTTTCTCGAACCCAATCGGAGATTTTTTGCAAAGACACTTGGACTAATTCCGGAATTTTTTCCCTTTCTTCTGGGAAAAAATTAGAAAGTACATAATCTGAAACTTCCGATGCCGTGGATGGTTTTCCGACACCAAATCTAAGTCGGAAGAATGTATTTGTTCCGAGTCTTTCCACGATATTTCGCAGGCCATTATGTCCAGCATGTCCTCCCCCTTCTTTGAGTTTTAACTTTCCGAATTCAAAATCGATTTCATCGTGAATAACTAAAATGTTCTCCGGAGAAATCCCGTTTTTCTTTGCAATTTCGGCGACTGCTTTTCCAGAAAGATTCATAAATTCAAGAGGTTTCAGATAAAAAATCGTCACTCCTTCTTCGTCGGTTCTTGCAAGTGAATACTTGGTGTTTGTCTGGTAACTTCCAGAAGAAGAATCCAAAAAAGAATCTAAAATCACAAAACCGATATTATGCCGATTATAGGCATATTTTTGGCCAGGGTTTCCAATGCCCACCAGTAAAAGTTTTAAGTTTGCCATGGTTGCAGGATCTGATTGAGCATTTTTTCAGTCGCGTGAACGGCCGCAATCGTTTGATCGGGATGAACCCCCATTGTTTTGAAAGTTTGATCTTCTTCTAAATCCAAAGATTTGTTCCAAGTGATCATAGTTTCTACGAGAGCATCTGTTTTTCCTCCAGGGGGAATTCGAACTTCGTAATCTATCAACTTAGGAATACTGATTCCGAGGCGATTCGTAATTTTTGTAAGCGCGTTCATAAACGCGTCGTAACCTCCGTCTCCTTCGGAAATTTCCTTATGAACTTTTCCTTGATATTCCAATTCGATCTGAGCGTGAGGCCGAACCCCGATCCCGGAATGAATATTACAAGATTTGATCGTAAGAACTTTTTCACCGGTCCTTCCGGAAACGTCGGCAATAATAAACGGAAGATCCTCCGGAGTAACAAGTTTGTTCTGATCTCCGAGTTCAATCACCCTTTCGAGAACCTTCTGAAGAACAACGTCGCTTAACACCATTCCAAGTTGTTTTACGTTTTCGGAGATGCTCGCTTTGCCAGCAAGCTTGCCTAACGCGTAACTTCTTTTTCTACCGAATCGCTCAGGAAGAATCGGATTTGCGTACAGGTTTCCTTTTCTATCTCCGTCTGCGTGTACTCCCGCGGTTTGAGTGAATACGTCTTCTCCGACGATTGGTCTGTTTGCGGAGATTCTTTTTCCGCTGAATACTTCCACAAGACGACTTGCTTCCGTAATGGCCAATTCATTCACGTTCGTCTTAGCCTGAGACTTATCATGGATTGCAGTGACAAGCGCCTCAAGTGGAGTATTGCCTGCTCTTTCTCCGAGTCCGTTCATGGATGCGTGGAGCCCCTTGACTCCCGCCCGGATCGCCTGAAGGCTGTTTGCCACGGAAAGGTCGTAATCGTTGTGTCCGTGGAATTCGAAATGAAGATTTGGATGCTTTTGAACCAGACTGTCCACCCCTTGAAACGTTTCTTCAGGTGAAAGTACACCTAACGTATCGGGAAGAAAAATTCTTTCGATCCGTTCTTTACTTAGATGTTCCACAAGCGCTTCGACATAGTCGGGACTGTTTCTAAATCCGTTGGACCAATCTTCGAGGTATACATTTATCTTAAGGCCATTTTTGATTGCATATTCTATGACAATGGAAACGTCGGCAAAAAATTCTTTTGGAGTTTTGTTTAACTGTTTTTCGAGATGGTGCAGAGAACCTTTTGTAAGAAGATTCAAAACCTTTGCACCGCTATCTTTGATCCAATCTACGGTTTTGTTTCCGTCCACAAATCCTAGAATTTCGATTCTTTCCGTGAGTTGTTCTGTTTCAGCCCATTCTATGATTTTTTGGACCGTTTCAAATTCTCCTCTGGAAACTCTTGCAGAGGCAATTTCCACCCGATCCACATTGAGTTTTTGCAATAAGAATTTGGCAATATTCAATTTTTCGGAAGTCGAAAAACTAACACCTCTGGTTTGTTCTCCATCTCTCAGAGTTACGTCTAAAATTTCCAATCGAGCCTCTGTTTTTGTCATCTGAGATACCTTTTGAGAGTGTCCTTATCAGGACCTAATACTTCGACCAACGTAGAACCGGGATTGGAAATTCCAAACTGGGAATAGTCGACTTCCTTTAAAAAATCGTGAGTCCGAATCGTTTCCAGGGTCAATTTTTTGAGAATTCCTTCTCCGATTCCGTGAACGACTTCGATAAAAGTTTCTCCGGCCAAAAAAGCTTCTTGAATTTCTTTTTCGAGTTTTTTTTGCGCCTCTTCAAATCTGAGCTTTCGGATATAGATCGTTTTTGCTCCTGAATACCCAGATTTGACGGATTTTTTTTTCATACGATCAAAGGTTCTTCTTCAGTACCAGTGTTTTTTTATTTAGGAGTACAGAAAACAAAGAATTTCATTTTTTATGCTTTCACTCTCTGAGCATTTCGGTACAATTTTCAATCCATTCATTTTATCAAAAAGAGGCAGGTTTTAAAACCTTGAGCGAACGATTAGAATCCAAAACGGAAACGGCTAGGTTAGTGGATAAAAAAAGAATCGCGATCTGCGGTGGCACACTTGGACGCGAAAATCGATATTACGTTCGGGGTCAGATTGTAGACGTAGGAATCACCGAGAAAATGAGAGATGATTCTCGTTGGGATTTGCTTAACGGTCTTTTTGAAGGCCAGGAATACGAAATTACTCCGTTTTTGGACTATGGGCTTGAGCCGGTTCGAAAACCGGTTCTAGTCGCCGAAATCTGGGACGAATCCGGAAATCTATTGCACCAATCTCCCGAAATTAAAGGTGATGATGGAGGATTTTTCTTTCACGAATTCACCAAACCGTTGAATCCCGGAAAGTATACGTTTCAGATTCATCTTAGAAAATTGGACTCTTATAGACAGTTCACAAAGGATATCGCCTACCTCAATCAAAAGGGTAAAAGTGAAATTTCCGGACAATCCTTAATTGGAAAAGGAAAATTGAGAATTCTTCCCGAGAACTTCAGCGGCTATGTAACTACTTCGGATATAGATCAAACCTATCTCGCTACGGACATTCATTCCAACAAAGGAAAGCTTTCCACGTTATTCGAAACACCACAACAAAAATTACCTCTTCCCGGAATGCCCGCACTTTACAGAGAAATTCGGATGGCTACGAACGATTCCCCTCTTTGTTTTATCTCCGCGAGCCCCCATTTTTTTAGAAGAACCTTGCTGACCACAATCCGAAATCATTCCATAGTTACAGAATCTTTACATCTTAAATATCTGGAAGGAACGATTAAAGGAATCCTCGAAAAATTCTGGGATTCCGTGACTCATCCCGCCAAATTTATCACAGATGGCATCTTGGGTTCCATGGAAAGAATTCGAAAATTTGCCGGAGCCTCTTTTCAGAGTCTTTTCGATCAGATGAGTTACAAACTTACGATCTTACTCAGGGATAGATTGTATCTTCCCACAAATGCCAAAGAAATTTTGATCGGAGACAACACAGAAAGCGATTATCTCATTTTTATCCTTTATCAGTACATTCTCTGCGGGAAAATGCAAGGAAAGGAACTAGAAGATTATTTGTATCACTTAAACTTTTTAGGAAGAGACGCGATCACGAGAGACGCCGCAAGATCGATTCGAGAATTAGGAGAAGAAAATCGCAAAATTCACGGAGACTTAAATTCCGTGTTCCTAGTTCTGATTAACAAAACGGCCCACGGACCTGACGAAGAGGAAATGCACTGGAATGTACAAAGCGCGCTTCCGGCCGGAATCGATCCTTTCAAACAAAAAGAAATTCATCCGTATGTTCTGACAGAAGGTGCGCCCGGTTTTGCGGTAGTACTTCAAGATAATGGAATATTAGATACTTCTGCCGTATTTAGAATCGTAGCAGAAATGACGGGAGAATGGATGGAAGGTAGGGTAATCGATCCACCGACTTTGATGGAATGGATTCGAAATCTAACTCTTCCGGGAGACTATCAGGCTGAAAAGGATCTCATTTTAGAAGGACTCAAAAAAGCTCTGGAAAAAGAAGAAATTTCCTAAATTTATTTCGAATTCCAAATATTGTTAAAAAGCGAACTTTCATTTTGAGAATTTATAGTTTGTCCTAAATTCAAATTTTTATCTCGCGGATCTCCAAAAACAATAATATTCTCAAAACTCATTGTAGTAATTCCTACATTTTGGGTTTTGAGACAAACCGAGGGCCTTTACTTCAAAATTGGCAAGTATCAGTAGAAAAACAATTTGATCGTGTAGTTAATAAAAACTTTTCTAGAGCCTGTCTCAAAAATATCTTAGAATGATTCGAATCGGCGTTTTAAGCAAAGATAAAGTATTTTTGAGATAGCTTCTAATAAAACGATAGTCAGTCTGTATTTTTCTATAAAAAGAACGAAGTAAAATGTAAGAACTCCTACACATCCCTATGTAACTGCTTCACGAATTCCAAAGAGGAAAGGACCCGTAAAAAATAAAAACCTCTTTATCAGTTCATTGTAACCGTTTTTCGTTTTCGATGCCAGTAAAACAAAATCGCAATGAGAACAATCAACGCAATGACGATTCTATTATAAATTTCTAAAAAACCCAAAACGTATTCCCAATGAGAGCCCAAATAAAAACCGGAAACGATTAAACTTCCACACCAAAGAATAACAGCCACGCCAAAACATCCGAAAAAAAGGATTGAATTCATCTTCACTATTCCCGCGACGATCGAAACAAAAAACCGGATTCCCGCTGAGAACCGGCTAAACAAAACGACTAAAACGGAATTCTTCTGAAACCAAGATAAGGTTTTTTCAATGGATTTTTCATCGTAAAGAGAATTCTTAAACGGAAATTCTTTTTCCTTGACCCAGTGTAGAAAGATTTGTCCGAAACGATACATGACCCAGGCCCCCAGTAAATTTCCCGCTAAGGTGCTTGTAATCAATTCCGGCCAGCCGAATGAATCGAGATTTCTCGCGACCAAAAATCCCCCGAACACAGTGATCGTATCTCCCGGCCAAGGAGGAAAAACGTTTTCTACGAAATTGGAAAATGCAAAAAAGAACCAGAGGAAAATCGGGTTCGTTTCGGAGAAACGGTTTAGAATTTGGATTAAAGTTTCCTGAAAAGTCATGAAGTCAGAATAAAAGAATTGTCAATGATCCAGCGTAGGGTTCAAGTAAAAAAAGTGAACCCTATTCTTTTTCAATCTTTGTATCGTTTTATCTCCGGCCAAAAGTTTTCTTCCCCGAAAAAGTCGCTGTTTTTCTTTCTAACGTTCCCAAACGTTTGGAAAACATGCATTACCACAATTTTTTGGTTTTATTTTTTTACCGGGTCCGTGTTCGGAGATACTCAAAATTCGAAAAAAACGGAACTTTATCGTTACAATAAACTTACGTTGCAGAACAATCCGGTCCGAAACCCTAGATCGCTTCCGATCGAATTCGTTCCGGAAGGTTCCGATCTGATTTACTCCACGGAACTCAAATCAGAACGAGGATATTTCGATACGAGAGAATCTTTTCTTCTATTTACTCACGCATTTAAAAAGAAGCAGATGGAAATCTACTACTCGTCTATTTTTAAATCGCTTTACTGGAAAGTTTTACAGGAAGAAATCACAGATACAAAAACAGTGATTATGGTTGAAAGTCAAAATAAAAAAGTCGTTACGATTCAAATTGAAACCGCGAATAACGGAAGCAAAATTAAACTCTTTTATAAAAATTCGGGAAGTTGATCAATCATGGAACCAATTCATATAAACCCCGAACCTGGAAAATATACGTTTCTCATCTTTTTTTCGGTCCTATTCATCTTTACGATTGGAATTTTCTTTTTGGTATTTAGACCCTATTTCTATTCCTCTTTGATGGCTCTGATTTTGTATCTCGCAACTCGAAGACCGCATAAATTATTAAAAGAATATCTAGGAGAGAAGTTTCAGTGGCTTGTTCCTTGGATTATGATTTCCCTCGTTTCTATGATCGTACTCGTTCCATCCTACTTCGTAATTCGTACGTTGATCGGAGAAACTCTTTCCATTCTTTTTAAACTGAGAATTTCGTTAAGCGAAGATAAAATTATCGAAACCCTGATGAACTTTGCAATGCTTACGGATTTTATCACGGACAACGAGTTCTTTTGGGTAAAAGTTCCCGAAATCTACGGAGAATTTGCGGAGAATTACGTGGATATTCTCAACTTGGACAGCATCTACGGAATTCTGAGTAACGCGTCTTCTTTTATTTTAGGAAACATAGAACTACCGACCGGAATTTTGATGAATCTATTCTTCGCACTTTTAGTATTATTTTTTCTTTATCAAGACGGAAAAAAAGTTGAACGATTCATTTTGGATAATCTTCCCTTTTCCAAACAGTTGGAAGAACAGGTTGGAAGAAAAGTAACTTCCGCGGTTCAAACTGTAATCCGAGGAAATCTTATTATATCGATCCTGCAAGGAGCGGCTGTTTATATTCTTCTTCTGATCGCGGGAATTTCGAGCCCGTTTCTATACGCAAGTTTAGCTTCATTCTTTTCCATCATTCCGGTTGTAGGAACTTCCGTGGTTTGGCTTCCAATCGGACTTTACATCCTCTTTTTGGAAAATAATCCGATGATGGCTTTCTTTTTTATGGGGAATGCTCTGTTCTTTTATCTCGCTTTGGAAAATTTCGTAAAACCAAGAATGCTCGATAAAAAATTGCAGGCACATCCACTTCTGATCTTTCTGTCGTTGATCGGAGGAATCAAAGAATTCGGAATCATGGGATTAGTGCTGGGTCCGGTCGTAGTCACGTTAGTTGTTATTCTTTGGGATTTTTGGAAATTATATCGTAAGGAATTAATCTTGAGCAAGGGACATCGGTAGTAAACATTGGAAGATTCCAAACCACTTACAGTTTCGGAAGTCACGAGAGTCCTTAAAAACCTAATCACAGGATCCAAAGATTTAAAGAATATCTGGGTTCGAGGAGAAATTTCCAATTATAGCAAAGCTAGTTCGGGGCATATTTATTTCTCCCTTAAAGATTCAAGTTCACTGATGCGATGCACTTTTTTCAACTACTCGAACAAGAATTATTCTGGAAAGCCTCTCTCCGATGGAAAGGAAGTTCAGGTCTATGGAACGGTTACACTCTACGAAGCCGGAGGTTCTTACAATCTCAATGTGACTCGAGTGGAAGAATTGGGACAAGGGGATATTCTACTTCAAATCGAAAAACTCAAACAGAAGCTCGCGGCCGAAGGGATCTTTGATCCGGAACGAAAAAGAAGAATCCCGTCTTTTCCGAAAACTCTCGGAATTGCAACTTCTCCCTCCGGCGCGGCAATAGAAGATATTATCAAAATTGCCCGTTCCCGTTTTCCGGGAATTAACATTCTCATCTCTCCTTGTTTCGTTCAAGGAGAGGAAGCCCCGGACTCGATCGTTGCCGCGATCGAAGAACTGAATCACCCCAGTTGGGGGGTTGACGTAATCATAGCAGGTAGAGGAGGAGGTAGTTTCGAAGACTTAATGGCGTTTAACGAAGAAAAGGTGGTTCGGGCTTATGCAAATTCCAGAGTTCCTATCATCTCCGCAGTGGGCCATCAAACCGACGTTTTATTAAGCGACTTTGCGGCGGACTATTCTACCCCGACCCCCACCGCGGCGGCAGAATATGCGGTTCCTAAAGAAGAAGATGTGCTTCAATTCTTAACCCAATTGGCAGGAAGGTTGAAAACCTCCCTGCTTGCAAGAATTTCATCCAGCAAAGATAAACTCAGACTTTTGTCCGGAAAGTTTATCTTTAAAGAACCAATGCAACTTCTCAATCAGAGAAACCAAAGAGTGGATGAAATCGGAATTCGTTTACAAAAGGCTGTATTCAACAAAGTGGGTCTGGCCCGAGTTCGATTGGAGCGATACGAAGATCTTACATCCAGGATGCGGAATATCTTTTTTCATAAAAAGCAAAGGGCAGAATTTTGGACTACGAAGGTGGAAGATCTTTCTCCACCAGCCACAATGAAACGTGGATATTCGATTCTTAGGAACCAAAAAGGAAAAATCATACGATCTCCGGAAGAAACAAAGCCGGAAGAAGAACTACAAGTTTTACTTTCAGGTGGAACGATACAAGTGATCAGAAAAGGAAAATAAGAATGGCGGAAGCAAGATCAAAAATTTCATTCGAAGATGCTCTGGTTGAGCTCGAACAAATCGCGGAAAAATTGGAGCGTCAAGACTTCAGTCTGGAAGAATCCCTCAAGGCGTATGAAAGAGGGATGGAACTCAAAAAAATCTGCCGTGGAATTTTGGATTCTGCAGAAGGAAAGATAGAAGCCCTTACCAAAGACGAATCGAAAAAGACAAACAAAACCGGTTTTCGAGCAGAATCCAAAACGACATCCCAAACTTCCTCCGATTCTGCTTTAGAAGAAGATCTCTTTTAATCTTCCGGAAAAATTACATTGAATCTGTAGCACTATTGTGACTAATAACAGCTGCATTTTTTTTCATTCTCTTCAATTTTATTTTTGTTCATTTTCCTTTTTTGATTATTAACCCCTACTCTTAGAAAAAGTATCCTTTATTTTCTTAAGAGCCGTCCCCAAAATCAGTTACAATCATTCAGGTAAATTTATAATATAAAACGTAGGAGTTCTTACAGATTATGTCCTTTTGAGTTTATGGACTTTTGAATAAACTCTTTATTGTTGTTAAACTTTCGTAAGAATTCCTACATTCTGAGGTTTGGGGACGACAGAGTTGAACTATTTCACTCGAATTTAGAACATAAAGAAGTTAGAATCTTACCAAAGATTTTATACAAAAATTGCGTTTTTGTCGTTCTATCTTGTTAGTGGTGGTCTAACAAGAACCGAAAAAGAATTCAAAATTGGAAAAAGGGATAGAAAATTGGCTCCCCCTGCTGGGCTCGAACCAGCGACCCAGTGATTAACAGTCACTTGCTCTACCGACTGAGCTAAAGGGGAGTATCTTCGGTAGTGCAACCTATATTTTCAAAAAGGGGCAAGAGCGCAATCTCAATTTGTCTCATTGGAGTATGTTTTTCTAACTTTTCAGAGGAAAAATTTTAAATTTTTAAAAATGCGAGAGCCAAAAAACGCTTTGGATCATTTTTCCTCTTTCTTAGAGTGACATAATCCCTTTTTATGAGTGTTATGGAGTCAAAAAAAAAATATGAAGATAAACCGGCATTTTACCGTCCCTCGAAATGGAGAATCCCCTACAATTCGGTGGGTAAAACGAAATTCAAAAATTACCAATCCAGATGGATCCAGAGTTTTCGAAGCAAATGATATTCTCGTTCCGGAAGATTGGTCCCAAGTTGCCGTTGATATTTTGGCACAGAAGTATTTTCGAAGAAAAGGTGTTCCAAAATATCTAAAAAAAGTACAGGAAGATGGAATTCCGGAGTGGTTGCAAAAATCGGTTCCAGATACGGAAAAATTAGAATCTCTAAAACCGGAAGATCGTTTTGGCGGAGAAACCAGTGCACTTCAAGTCTTTCACAGACTTGCAGGTTGTTGGACATATTGGGGATACAAATATAAATATTTCTCCGATGAAGAAAGTGCTAAAGTTTTTTATGATGAAATCGTTTTTATGCTTGGGACTCAGATGGCGGCTCCAAATTCTCCACAATGGTTCAATACCGGTTTAAACTGGGCATATGGAATCGACGGAAAATCTCAAGGTCATTATTATGTGGATCCAGTCACCGGCAAACTTGTAAAGTCGACTTCCGCATACGAACATCCTCAGCCTCACGCTTGTTTTATACAAAGTGTGGATGACGATCTCGTTAATGACGGCGGGATCATGGATCTTTGGGTAAGGGAAGCACGTCTGTTTAAATATGGTTCCGGGACGGGAACCAATTTCTCTCATTTAAGAGGAGAAAACGAACCTCTTTCCGGGGGTGGAAAAAGTTCCGGTCTGATGAGTTTCTTAAAGATCGGTGACCGTGCAGCTGGTGCGATCAAATCCGGTGGAACAACTCGTCGTGCCGCAAAGATGGTTTGTCTTGATGTGGATCACCCTGATATTGAAAGTTTCATTGATTGGAAAGTGACCGAAGAAAAGAAAGTGGCTTCCCTCGTAACTGGCTCTATACTGAACAATCGTCATCTTAACGCAATCATGTCCGCTTGTTACGAGATGGAAGGAGGAGATCGTTTCGATCCGAAAAAAAATTCCTCCTTAAAAAAAAACATCCTCGAAGCAAAGAAGGTTCTCATTCCCGATAATTACATCAAACGAGTAATCGACCTTGCCAAACAGGGATATAAGGAAATTCTTTTTGAGGAATTGACCACTGATTGGCAATCTGATGCTTACAACACGGTGTCCGGTCAGAATAGCAATAACTCCGTCCGTCTTGCGAACGAATTTATGACCGCGGTGGAACAAGACCAACCTTGGAATCTTTATTTTAGAACCGAAAAAGAAAAAGCAAAGTTAGAGGGACGCAAAGCGAAGCCTTCTCAAACCTTACGCGCCCGCGAACTCTGGGAAAAAATTTCTTATGCGGCTTGGGCAAGTGCAGACCCTGGAACCCAATATCATACCACCATCAATGAATGGCATACTTGTCCGGAAGACGGTTCAATCAACGCTTCAAATCCCTGTTCCGAATATATGTTCTTGGATAACACTGCCTGCAATCTCGCATCCGCAAATTTGCAAAAATTCGTAAACCTGGAAACTCTCAACTTTGATGTGGAAGGTTTTCGTTATCTTTGTAGACTCTGGACTATCATTCTTGAAATTTCAGTGACCATGGCACAGTTTCCTTCCAAGGAAATTGCGGAGCTTTCTTTTAAGTTTCGTACGTTAGGTCTTGGTTATGCGAATCTAGGTTCTGTTTTGATGATCCTAGGTATTCCTTACGACTCTCAAGAAGCGATGGCAATCACCGGCGCCATTTCTTCCATCATGCACATGACCGCTTATGCGACTTCTGCAGAGATGGCTAAAGAACAAGGTCCATTTACGGGCTATGCGAAAAATAAAAAACATATGCTTCGCGTAATTCGCAATCATAGGAGAGCCGCTTACAATGCTCCTTCTGGGGACTACGAAAATTTAACGATTACTCCCGTAGGAATCAATCCCGCGTTTTGCCCTTCTTACTTACTTAAAGCGGCACAAGAAGACGCAGACTTGGCACTAGAACTAGGCGAAAAACACGGATTTAGAAACGCACAAGTTACAGTAATTGCTCCTACTGGAACCATCGGACTCGTGATGGATTGCGATACCACGGGAATTGAACCTGATTTTGCCCTTGTGAAATTCAAAAAACTTGCAGGCGGTGGTTATTTCAAAATCATCAATCAATCCGTTCCTTACGGTTTGAAAAAATTAGGTTATTCTACTTCTGAAATTGAAGCGATCGTAAATTATTGCAAAGGTCATGCGACCTTGAACGGAGCTCCCGTAATCAATACGCAAACTTTAAAGGAAAAGGGTTTTACAAACGAAATTCTTGAGAAAGTGGAAGCCTCCCTTCCTCTTGCATTCGATATCAACTTTGCATTCAATAAGTTTAATTTGGGAGAAAACTTCCTAATCAAAAACCTGGGAATTGGGAAGGAAGTTTTCAATGCTCCAGGCTTTTCTGTTTTGGAACATCTAGGCTTTACTAAAGAGGAAATCAACAAAGCGAACGACTACGTCTGCGGAACAATGACGGTCGAAAACGCTCCGTTCTTAAAAGAAAAGGATTATCCCGTATTCGACTGTGCTAACAAATGCGGAAAATACGGAAAAAGATTTCTCTCCTACGAATCTCACATACACATCATGGCGGCGGCTCAACCTTTTATTAGCGGCGCAATTTCTAAAACGATTAACCTTCCAGAAGACGCAACCATAGAGGATATCAAAAACGCTTATTTTCTCTCTTGGAAAATGATGATCAAAGCGAATGCCCTCTATAGAGACGGATCCAAACTTTCTCAACCTCTCAATTCTGTATTAGAACTTTTGAATGGAATTGAAGTGGATGATCAAGACGAAATCAGGGAAGCTATGATTTCCAAAGATCCGGTTCAGATCGCTGAGAAAGTAATCACAAAATATATTTCTCATAGAAGAAAACTTCCGAGTCGTAGGGCGGGATATACTCAAAAAGCGATCGTAGGCGGACATAAGGTATATCTTAGAACGGGTGAATATGAAGACGGTCAAATCGGTGAGATTTTTATCGATATGCACAAGGAAGGAGCTGCGTTTAGAAGTTTGATGAACGCATTTGCGATTTCAGTTTCCTTGGGATTACAACACGGTGTTCCTTTGGAAGAATATGTGGATGCATTTACTTTCTTCAAATTTGAACCGAACGGTATTGTTTCCGGAAATAAACACATCAAGATGAGTACATCTGTAATTGATTATATCTTCAGGGAATTGGCAATTACTTATCTAGGAAGATACGATCTTGGACAAGTGGCTCCGGAAGATTTGAGAGGAGACGAAATCGGTTCCAAACGAGCTACCGCTGAATCAAGTACCCAGGAAGCTATCAATTTCACAACTATAACGACAGAACCCGTTCCGAAAAAAGAAGTGGAAACGATTTCCTATTCACAAATGATTTCTAAGGAAAGATCCACGACTTCTCTCGCTCTCTTAGAAGAAATCAAACTCGCCAAGATCAAAGGTTATACCGGCGACTCTTGCTCGGAATGTGGTTCTTTTGAAATGGTGCGTAACGGATCTTGTTTGAAATGTATGTCCTGCGGGGCTACTACCGGATGTTCTTAATCGAATTACGGGGTTTGTTTTCTTTGTTCAAAGATTACAGATATAACCATTCGTTGCATTTAGAGAGGAACAAAAATTCTATAAAAGTTTGAGTGATGTGCTCAAGCTTTTATAGGAATAGTCAAGTTTGGAACTCATTTCAAAAGTACTACAACGTTTTTGTTAAGAATTTTTCCTAAAAGTTCTCTTGAACTACAATTGTAACGAATTTCCTCTTTGAATTGTATAGGGACAAACTTTTAGTTTTTTATATTTCACCATCTTCTTTTTCATAACGGGTCAGTACACTTGCCTTTTATCATGAAATTGTCAAAGAACTCTACCGACCTATTTTTCATATGCAATTTATACCAGCAGATTAGAGACCGTTCCAATTTCCTTTTTCCCGAACTACAAATCTATCAAGATTTCAAACACTCCAATTGATCTCTAAATTCATTTTTACGGGAATCTCTTTGGGAAAGCCAAGAAATTCTTTAAAGCCGAGATTCTTAAATTCGTGTCTTTTCTACAAATACAACAAACCTAAGATCGCGAGAATCTTGTATCCCCGCGATCAATTGTTGTTCTAAAAACGACCTTCTATCTCATTGACAATCCAGTAAGGCCCAAGGATAACCGCATATGTTCGAAAGTTGGTCCATCCCCACCGCACGAAATAAATTATCTACTTCGCTCTTAGAAATAAGCCCTTTCTGAATCAGTTTCCATCCCAAAGATTGGGGAGAAAACGGACTTTTGATTGAAAGAACATTCCTCTGGTCTCATTAACTCGTCGAGTATTATCTTTTGATCGATTTTTTGGTTTGTTCCTGTCGTTTTTATCCTTATTACTTTTGGTTAATCCACAAGTCATTTACACAATCAAGCCGACACTCTCGATTCATCGCCGCCCAAAGAAATCCGGATAACTCTCTTGAAACTGCCGTTATCATTACCTGAGGAGTTTTTCCTCTTTGCTGTAGATTACGAAACTTTTTGTGTAATCTGAGAGATGCTTTTTCCGCCAAAGCAACAACTAACGCAGGTTGTCCCGATCTACGTGCGGTTACAATCTTACTTCCTGTTCCAGGGAAACGATGTTGCCAAGCTGCTTCTGTCAATATTCTTCGAAGTCTGGGACTTCCAGTTTTTGTTATCCCTGTTTGTTTTCTTTTGGAACCGCTGGAATATTCTCCCGGAACAAGTCCAAGAAAACTCATGAACGAACCGGCTGTTTTGAATCGTTTGAAGTCACAAACCTCACAAAGTAAAAACATTGCGGTTAGATAATCCACTCCTCGGAAACATCTTAATATTCCTACTTTCTCTCGATACGGTTCACTTTCCGCTATCTCTTGTATCCTCTTATCCATCGCTTTTAAATTCTCTTCTTGAACTCTTACCCGACTATAATAGTCGTTAAACGTCTCTTGAAGGATCTCGTTGTTAAACTGTAGATTGTTCAACCATTTGTTATGACTGACTGTCCAATACTTTGTTGCTGAGTAAGTTATACCCTTTCTTAATAAGAATTTCATTAACCTCTGACGATTCCTTCCTAAATCCAAACGAAGGCTGTCACGGGATCTCAGATAATCTCTTACCGCTTCGTCCTCTTCACTCGGTACATGAATCGATTCTAATTCTCCGCTTCGCAATAATTTTGCTAATTTGATTGCATCTCTCTTATCCGTTTTGATCTTATCCGAACTTTGTCTTGGTATCTTTCCTGGTGCTACAAGGATACAGTTTACTCCCAAAGACTTTAGACATCTGTAAAGTGGATAACCCGTTACTCCCGCCTCGTAACAACTATGTATCTCGTTCCATTCTGATTTTAGTTTATTGACGAACTTTTTGATCTGAACCTCATTATGTTTTATCTGCTGTTCTTTTACTATTTCCTTTGTATTGTTCGTTAAACACGCAATTCTAATCGTTTCTTTGTGGACATCCATTCCTACATATATTTTTCTTTTCATTACGTTCCTTCTGTTGGTTTTCTTGTTTTGTGGTAAATGCTCTTGCATCTAACCCACGCTTTTCAAGCCCAGAAGGGGCGCCATTTTGTCTAAATATATACTTTTGTTTGGTTCTCTCGGGAGATTGCTTCCGAGGAATATTAAGACGTTCTGCCTAAGTGAAGTGGGTTTGAACCACATAACACTGATATCAAAAGGAGAATCTTAAAATACTTGCGATTGTCTCTTTCATTTTACATCGTGTCTTTGTTTGCTTACAAAGCTTGGATCCGCATCAATTGTAAAATGAAACGACTTCAAAATAAATTCTAAATATCAGAGTTTTAAAACACCAATGCACTAATTAAAAATGCTTTCATTGAAAGTTTCAACGAAAACTGATTTATAGGATGTGGAAAAAATCTAAGGATTCCCAGGAGCTAAAGGTCCAGATATTCCCGGAATTTTCACTTCCGGTTTATTGACGGTTCCCATAACTGGGATACACTTACTTCCATTTTGTTTTTCCAAGAGAGTCAACATGTCCTGGATATCTTGTCTTTCCAACGCAAAGTTGCGATCCAATTCCAAACAAATTCTAAGATTCAACTGAGAAAAGGACATGTTCTCCGATAGACGAATATTTCCCGTGATATCAAAACGCGCGATCGATGTGTCTAATGTAAAATCGTTGAAAATGAGGTTTCCGCTCTGAAGGTTCACTTTTGTCAGAAACTTTTTAATCGTGATATTTTTCAGTTCCCCTAGAAGAGGAATTTCAGGAAGCTCCTGAATCATACCTGAAGAAGATCCGGCCGGAATTTCCAAATCCAGGGTGCCACTCATCCTCGAAAAACCTTGGTCTAAATTATCAAATTTTCCCTGGCCTTCAAAGCTACGGATCTTCGCCAAGGGTCCATTTTCAGTGTCGATTTTTAAGGAAATCAGTTTAAATTTTCCGTTGAACTTTTTTTTAATCAAACCTAAGAGGGAAGTTTTCAGAACTGCTTCTTCCGTTTTGATTTTAAGATTGGAAGGTGTGGTGATTTCTAAGGTATCCAAAGTTACATTTCCCAAAATCGAAATACTCAAATCCCTGAAATTGATGATCGTTCCCGTTTTAACGGAAGAGGACTGTAAGGAACTGCGAACGACCTCGTCTAAAGGGAAAAGCCAAACGGTAAAAATGAGAAATGAGAACAGACCTGTTCCAATAAGAATCAGTTTCTGTTTGAGCGTAAAACGAGAGACCGTTTCCCCCTCCTCTTCTTCCTGAAGTTCAAGAGTCAAAAATTCCTCTTCTTCGGGAGTAAGTGCCGTTTCTTCCTGGAATTCTTTTTCTTTTTTCATCGTTTTGCGTCCACCACAACACGACTGTAGGTAGAAAGTTTCAAATTTACATCATAAACTTCCTTTCCTAAAAACGGCTTTTTAAAATTCAAGTATTCCACTCTAGCGTTAATCATCTTGTTCTTTTCTATATCATAGATGAGGCGAAAGATATTGTCCAAGGTAACTGATCGGAAATTGATATCAATCGTGATCCGATTGTATTTCTTATCTTCGATCGAATTGGAATCTTTCATCGTAGAAATTTTTTCTTTCAATCCGTATCGTATAAAAATCTCATCCAATTTCGCATAAAGGGCACTTACGTCGGTCTCCCCTCCGGAAGAATCCAAAGACTTGAAATCGTTAAACTCCTGGATAATCTTATCCAGTTTTACGGGGGCGGTTCTCGAATCCTGAACTCTTTCTGTTAATCCCTGACGAAGAGTTACCACTTTACGAATCGCCAAAAACACAATTAACAAAAGAATCGCCCCGATTCCTCCAAATACGATCAGTCTTTCTCTGGGTTCTAATTTATCGAGCATGGCGATCCTAAAACGATTCCTCCGGAGAAACTGGTTTATTGACGACTTTCATCTTAATGATAAAAGACACTTTATAATTTTTAACGCCTTGCATCAATTTTTTGTCAACAATCTCTATATCTTTAAACATTGGGGACTTTTCCAAAGATCTTTGTACAACTCCTATTTCGCTGAACTCGTTTACTTTTCCTCCGATCTTGACGAGATCTTGATCGTAATCGAATTGATCCAACTGAAACGGCTGCATATCAGAGGAAGGAAAGTTTATGGACAATTCGAATAGAATGTCAAGAATACTAGGTTTACTTAAGTATAATCTATAAATCTCAGTTTTTTTCTTCTCTTCGTTTTTGAGTTTAGTGGCATATTCTAATATATCTACATCTTCGGGAGCAGGTCTGCCAAAACTTTTCTGAAATTTTTCGGCAAGCATCTTATCGCCTGCACTGAGTTTTCGTTTGTCGACTACGATTCCTACAAAAAAAACCGTGATTAGAATGAACAAAGAAATTCCCGAAAAAATCAAATGTGGTCTGAACTGATCTAAGTTTAGAATGTTCTTATTGATTCGCTTAACGTGGGGGGTGTCTATAAAATCGACCTTATCTTTTTTCGGAAATCCGAAATGATAACCCATTCCCAAACAAGTCGAGAAGGTATCCCCGTTCAAAGAAAGGAAATCATACCTACGAATGATGAGCCCCAGAGAATCTCCGAAAAAGGACTCAATTCCTCGAATCTTACTTCCCCCGCCCGAAAGATATAAAACTTCCGGTCTTTCAGCCTCGTTCATCGACACGATACTTCTGTTAATTTCAGATGAAAGTTTTTCCGCGAACTTTACGGCACTTTGAAATGCCTTTTTGATATCGATTGCTTTGAGTTTAAATTCCTTCGCGAACAAATTGAGATCAACCCCTTCTCCAACAAACGGTTCAAATTGAAGAGAAAATTGAATCGCTTCCGCTTTTTCAAAAGGAATTTTTAAATCGGACGCAATTTGTTCCGTAAGAGTGTCCCCACCCATGGAAATATATCTGGTATGAGCGACTTTTCCTTCGCTCAAAATACTTAAGATGGTAACTCGTCCGCCTATGTCCACTTGGACAGATTTCTTATGAGTGATCTCTTTATTCAAATGTTCGTAGATAACGGAAGCAAGGCTGACCGAATCCACAAACAAGCCTCTAAATACAATATTGCTCCCGAGAAACGGTGCAGTGATGAAATCCAATTCGCTGTGGTGCGCCGAATACGCGATCACGTTCGATTTTTCCTGATCAATTCTCCATATATTCCCCGTTACCTCGACGGTTTCCATGGGAAACGGAATTCTGTTTTCCACTTCAAAGGGAATCACTTCCCGAACCGCTTTTACCGTCGTAAGAGGAATAGAAAATTCCCTTACAAAAAGACGATTCAAAGGAAGATTCAAAACGATACTCGTTTCGCCAGGAAAGTAGGAATTGATAAAACGAAGAATATTGTGTTTGTATTCGTCCTCTTCTCCATGAGAGATACTCATAATCTCGGAACGTAGAATGTTTAACTTACCGAGAACTTTTTGAAACAGTACACCTTTGATCGTACTCGTTCCGTAATCGATTGCAAGAAATTGATCGTAAATAAACATCTGTTTTTAGTCTTCCATATAATAAAGCATCTGATTATTCGTCAGATCGAAAATACTGGTGATTCTGCGAACCGTATTCTTTACTTGACCTACTGCTACGATTCGAAAGATTTCTCCTTTGGTTTTCACCCTTCCCCCCGAAACATCGGTTCCTTCTCCTGCAAGCTCCTTATAAAGGGTCAACCCCCCTGCAGTTGGAATTTGAAATTCTTGAAATTTTTCCAAGTCCTTCAGTTCTTTGATAAAACCGCCACGTTCCAGTTTGAATTTAAGAATTCTCATAGCAGCTTGTTTAGTCATAAAATCGGATAAAGACATCAAAACAAAGTATGGCGCACCGTTCAAGTTGATTCTATCATCTGAATTTTGTCCGGAGGGGATATACGCGGTCACGTTATTCGCTAAAACGAAATCGCTATCTCCGATCAGTGCGCGTTCCTCGTCCGACTGAAACGCTTTGGAATATTTCTGATCAAAGTCAGCTGGCTTTAGAGAACCGTAAACCGTTTCTCTATCGAATCCTTTTACAGAAACGAGTTCTGAAAGAGAATACATAAAAGAATTCTTATTCTTCCGAGGGGGTTTTAGAGAGGAGTAATACCCATCTTCCGCGCCTCCGCCGACTTCCTGAAGATCGGTATCCAACCAATCGAAGATCGGAAAGAGTTTTTCCCGTTTAATGCCGAATTGATCAAAAAGTCTTGAAAGCATTTCTACAGAACGTAAATTCTGTTGATTATCATCCTGATTCAAGAGAGAATTCAGATTGATCTTTCCGTCTTCGGAGCTGATTTTATAATATATGGTCCCACCTCCCAGCGGCAAAGGCGGAGGGTTGAGTGCAATTCCACTTTTGTAGAGATATTCTTCCGGAATTTTCTTAAGTGCACCTAACGCCCCTTGGAAACCCGCTTTTGCAAGAAGAAGCGCCCGGAACCCGTCAGCATTCGCTTGAGCGACTCTCAATTCCCCCAAGGAAAGTTCTCCGAACTCCGTAGCCGTATAAAAGGAAGCAGTACCGATAGCCATCACTAAGATCACGACCATAAAACCTTTCTTGAATTTGCGAATGTTCCGTCGTAGTAAAAGCAACGACGACCCGTTTTTATAATAGATTCGTATTTTAAAAGTAAAAGAAACACTTGAAACTTTCTTCCGTATATTCAAAAAAGTAAACTTTCGAATCGAGTTTAATAAAATTTGAATATTATTTAAAAAGAATTCCTGGAAACGCGAGCGTTTCATAACGGACCTCCTTTTTTCCCGAGTTTACGATCAGCTCGATTCGGATCAGTCTTGGAATCGATTTGGTAAGTTTCGAATCCCATTCGTCTTCCCATTTCGTTCCAGTTCTGGAATATCTGAGCTGAAAACTTTTCACGTAAGTCAGCAAAGTATATTCTGTCCCTCCAGATTTCGGGTAACGATCTACCATTTCATCCTCTCTGCGTATGAGTAGATTATAACCGGAGTTATCCGGCATCGGTTTTAAGTAGAAAGAGACTTCTCTCACTTCCGGCATGGAAGTCTCTTCCGAATTCGGATGTGTGGCCGCAAAATCCAAACGATCTTTACGATCGGTTCCCCTTCCTTCGTTTTTACCAATAAAGATCAGTCTCCTTTGAGTTTGATGGAAATATGTCATCGAGATCGTACTTCGAATATTTTCAATCGCAAGAAGAATATCCCTTTTTGCCGCTCCTCCTGAAGAAGAAGATTCTCTGGAAATTCTAAGAGAGGTGTAATACGTAGAAAAAATTCCGACAAATATGACGCCCAAAATCATCACCACGATTGAAATTTCGATCAGTGTAAAACCGTTTCGTTTGAAGTGGGTATTCTTCATTTTCATTTTAAACTCTTAATATTGCGCGGACTTAAACGTTTCCGCCGTGTAAGATTCCATTCCATTTCCAGTGGGATATTTGATCGTAACCTTAATTCTAAAAACTCGAATGATTCCGACAGTAGCCGCTCCCTGATTTGTTTGCCCTGATCTATTCATGATCAATTTATTCATCTCCGAATCCCGACCACCAAGCAAATCCTCCGGTTTTTTGCTTTCTTTTCCGGCAAGTTTCATAAGATCCATTTCTTCTTCATTGATTGTCGTTTCAAAACTGTACCCGGGATAACCTGGAATATCTCCCGTAGTTTTATCGGATTGAAGTACCGACACAGAATCAATCTGAGCCATTTTAATTTTAGCGAGATGAACTGCGTTCGAGATTACAACTGCCATTCTTTGTTGTCTGATTCCGTTGGAGATAACCATGTACGTGTATGTCATCGCGATTCCGGCTAACGCAAGAGCAATGGAAACTTCGATCAAATTAAAACCTTCTCGGATCCAACGAATCGAAAGTTTCGAGAAAAGAATACTACGGCTGTTGCTGTTCGTTATCATCCTGGTCTTTCCAATTTTTATCGGTTACCAAATTCGAAGAAGTATGAAACTGCTCTCCTTCCAATACAGAAACTTTCCCTCCATATCGATAAAGAATTAAGGTTCTGTAAATAGAAGGATCGTTTCCTAAATGAACGCTGTAATCTGCTGAGATTCCGAGGTAGGTATACGGAACTTTGATGATTCCTTTCGTATATCGAAAACCTCGAATATCGGTGATGTCGATAATTTCGGAAGTATAAGGAAGTTTCTGAGGCTTAAAAATTAGGACTTCCTTAAGTCCACTTTCGTCTCGAACCAATTTCTTGACGGTATAAGTGTCATTGTCTATATCCAATTCCAATATCATCGTGGTATTCGTGAGAATGGACTTTTTATAACAGAATTCGGCCGCTTGTTTTAGAGTTTGCGCCGCATCACTTCCGGAAGGAATAATAAAATTCGCGGCGGTACTTGCGAGAATGCTAATTAATCCCGCAAGTATCGCAATAACAACGATTAACTCAATCAGAGTAAATCCTTTCCGGATGCTTTGTAACTTCATAGCCGGAAAGGAAAGATAGGATTACTTTCTGCGGAAGTCGGAAGGATATTCGTCTTCATTAAGGATGTTAAAGTCAGCATTTTTACCCTCTCCGCCTTCTTTTTTATCCTTACCCATGGTTATAAATTGGATGTCGCCATTCACGTCTCTTTTGAGTTTATAAGGAGTTCCCCAAGGATCATTGATCGCCGCCTTTTTAGTCAGTGTGGGCTTCCAATCTTCAGGAACATCTCCCGTGGTAGGTTTTTCCACCAAAGCTTCAAGACCTTGGTCGTCGGAAGGATAAGTACCGTAACGTTGCGCGTATCTTTCAAGATGCGATTGAAGTTCGTAGGCGTCTTTTTTTAGTTTGAGGGCGGCGGTATCATCGCTGATTTCACCTGGACGGAAGTTGGAATAAACAAGAGCAATCAGAGCACCTAAAATGATCACAACAACGGCGAGTTCGATCAGTGTCAGACCTTTTCTGTATTTTCTTTTTAATTTGGATCGGTTCAATTCAATTCTCCTTAATCTAAAGCTATATGTTTTGAAGTTGCTGCGTCAAGTTGTACATTGGGACCATAATGGATGCCATAATCGTTCCGATCAAAAGACCCATAACCACAATCATCAAAGGTTCCATGGATTGTGTCATTGTTTTAATCGCGGTATCTACTTCGGTATCGTAAATGTCCGCGAGTTTATTCATCATTTCCGGAACCCGGTCTGAAACTTCTCCGGCGGCGATCATACCCACCACCATCTGAGGCAGAATTATGGACCCGCTGAATGATGCGGAAAGTTTCTCTCCTTCCTTGATTCTTTCTACCGCATTTTTAATTTCTTCTCCGAAAATGGAATGATTCACGATTTTTTCCACGATGGTCAGTGTAGTAATCAAGGGAACACGGTTACTCAAAAGAATTCCGATGTTTCTTGCAAAACTACTCACGAGAACTTTGCGTGCAAGAGAACCCAAAATCGGAATCTTCAATACAAACTCGTCCCAATTCCGTTTTCCCTTAGGAGTGTTTTTGTAATAGATAAAACTCACAACGGCGCCGAAACCCAAGGTAAGGAGAAGCCACCAAAATCCGATCAGAATGTCCGAAACTCCGATTACGATTCGAGTGATCAAAGGAAGTTTTGCGTCGAACTGTAGAAACAATTCTTGAATCTGTGGAATAACTACCGTTAATAAAAAGATCGTAACGAAAATGGATAAAGAACCCATGATGAACGGATATACCATCGCTACTTGAACCTTTGCTTTGAGTTCGCTCGATTTTTCTTCGAGTTCGGCAAGTCTAGTCAAAGTGGCTTCGTAATCCCCTGTTTTTTCACCGACTGCGACAAGAGACGGAAACTGGCTGGGAAACACGTCGGGATGTTTTTTCATCGCTTCCGATAAAGAAGAACCTTCCGTGATATTTGCCTGCATTCCGGTAAGAACTTTTCTGAAATTTTGGTTTTCCGTTTGTTCTACGATACTGGAAAGAGATTTATCCAAAGGGATTCCGGCACCGAGTAACGTGGCGAGTTGCCTAGAAAAAAGCCCGACTTCTTTGCGAGGGATTCTATAAAAGTATTTTGCTAGAAATGGAAAAAGTTCCCTGTCTTTTCGTTCGGAATCTTCGGAGATATTACGGACATACAAACCCTTGTTTTTCAGTTTGGATCTTGCGGCTTGGAGAGAAGCGGCATCTACAATCCCCTTCTCCTCCTTTCCTTTTTTATTAAATGCAACGTAAGAATAAATGGCCATGAAATTAGGTTACTCTGAGGACTTCGTCGATCGTAGTTACTCCGTCGATTACCTTTTTGATTCCGTAGTCTTTTAGAGTTTGGAAATTATGTTCAAGCGCGATCTCGTTTAATTGCCCCGCATCCTTACCTTGCAGGATCGCATGTTTAATGTGAGAATTCACTAACAAAAGTTCGTAAATTCCCGTCCTTCCTTTAAGTCCGGTTCCCATACAATGAGAACAACCCTTACCTCTGTGTAAGCTTCCGTTCTTTAAAGCCTTTTTAGAA
>NZ_CP024871.1:1812500-1837500 GCF_000306675.2 Leptospira mayottensis 200901116 | reverse complement strand
CCCCTCCTGGAAAAATGTCCAATACTAAGCCTTTGATATTTCGATTTAAAGTTAAACCGAGAAGATTCGAACCTTGAAACTCGGATTCCCTTCCTAAAAGAAGTCGTAAATTTCCCCTGAGAAAATCCGCAGAAAGTTTCATAAGAATTCGATCTCGAAAGGTATCATATCTTACAAATCCGAAACTTCCCAAATATTTCGGTCACTCTGCCTAATAATTAGACCTGAGCTTATTACCGTAGAAACTTTCCGGTAAAACTTCTCCTATGAATATCGGAAAGACCGTACTTAAGAATCAGTTCTTCGTGCAGTTTTGTTCCGTATCCCTTATGCTGATCGAATCGATAATTGGGATATTTTTTGGAAATGGAAGTCATATAGCGATCCCGACCGACTTTTGCTAAAATAGAGGCGGCCGCGATACTCACGATTCTAAGATCTCCTTTGGTATAAAAAGAGGAACGATTTTTGAAATAATTCCATTCTGGATAACGATTGAAGTTGTAATTTCCATCGATTAAAAGTTGCAGCGGAAGAGTGGATGAAACAGCTCGAATCGCCATTTTAGCGCATTTTCGAATTCCTTCTAGTACGGCTCGATTGATCCCTTCCCGGTCGATGTAATTCGGGCTTAAGAAGGTTCGGTACGAAATTTGTGCGGTTTTTAGAATTTCCGGATATAATGCTTCTCTCTTTCTCTCGGAAAGTTTTTTAGAATCCGTCAATCCTTTAAGAAGTTTACCTTCCAAAATCTGGTTAAGCGTATTTTGAGAAAAAGAAACCAATGCAACAGAAAGAGGCCCCGCATAAGGACCTCTTCCGGCTTCGTCGATTCCACAAGGAATCGATTCTGAATAAAACCGGTATTCTTCCGGTTCGAAATGAGTGAAAAACGACTCCGGCAAACCGGCTTATTCTGCTTTTGATTTTGCAGCAGTCTCTTGTTGTCTCCTTCTGTCTTCACTTACAAGGGCTTTACTACCCTTGAGTTCTTTGATACGAGCTGCTTTTCCGGATAAGTTTCTCAAGTAATAGAGTTTTGCTCTTCTTACTTTCCCTTTACGAACAAGTTCTATCTTGGCGATTCTTGGAGAAAACAAAGGAAAAATTCTTTCTACTCCGATATCATAAGAAACTCTACGAACGGTGAAAGTTCTTCCGTTTGCTTCATTTGCGATGGAAATTACGACACCTTCATAAACTTGAACTCTTTCCTTTCCGGACTCAATAATTTTATAATGTACTTTAACAGTATCTCCTACCGCGAAATTTTGTTTTCTTTCAGCGTCCGAAGTTAATACTTTTCTTAAAAGTTGATTCATAATTTCCTCTCTTGATCGGGATTGATCTTTTTTCTATTTTGTTCCCTCCACGCTAAAATCGAAGCGTGATTGCCACTAAGCAACACTTCAGGAACTTTCCATCCATTGTATTCCGAGGGTTTTGTGAACTGCGGGTATTCCAAAACGTCCGGATGATTATGAGACTCATCCAGAAGGCTTTCCCCTGCCCCTAAAAAGCCAGGCAAAAGCCTGGACACGGCATCTGCTATACAAATACTGGCTAAATCCCCGGCAGATAATACATAATTTCCAAGGGACATTTCCATGTCAACTAGATGTTCTGCAACACGGTGATCTACCCCTTCGTAATAACCGGAAATAAATGTTAAAGATTTTCCGATTTCTTTCAATTTGTTAGCGATGCCTTGATGAAACGGAATTCCCGATGGAGAAGTTAAAATAACAATTCCCTTATTCTCTCCCAAAGATAAAAGCGCCTTGTGAATCGGTTCCACCCGAAGAAGCATCCCCGGTCCCCCTCCGTAAATCGTATCATCCACTCGATTGTGTTTGTTCCCAGAAAAATCTCTTAGATGGACTGTGTTTATAGAAAATACTCCGGATTCAATCGCCTTTTGTTGGAGCCCTTCCGAAAAATAAGATTGAATCTTTTCGGGAAAAAGTGTGATGAAATTAAACTTCATTCCAAAGCTCCGGTTGTATCAATACGATCGTCTTTTTTTCCAGATTAAGTTCTCCCACAAAAACGTGTAAAAAGGGGATGAGAATTTCTTCCCCTTCTGGTTTTGAAAAGACAAGAATTGGGTGTGCCGGATTATCTTGTATATCTGTCAGTTTCCAATTTAGGCTCTTTCCAGATTCATCGATCGCTTGTAAACCTACAAGATCTCTGACATAAAATTCGTCCTTAGTTTTGATTTTCGGAAGAAGGTTTTGAGGCAGAAAAAGAATTCCTCCAACCCACTTTTCTGCTTCTTCGGGAGTGACGACTCCTTCAAAACGAACAACAAACTTTCCGCTATGTGGACGGATTTCTAAGAGAGTAATTTCTTTTTCGGGGAAATTGGGATCTGGTTTACCAAGTTTTAATCGAACTGGAAGTTTGAGCTTCGTGAGAATGGATTCCCGAACGTTGAAACGAAGCCATCCTTTGATTCCAAAGGGTTTGCCCAATTGACCGATGGAAATCCACCCTTCAGTCAATGATCTCTAGGGAGAAGTTTTTTCCTGCTTTTACAGAAGCCGCAGTAAGAATCGCGCGCAGGGATTTTGCAATACGACCGTTTTTACCAATGACTTTCCCCACATCCTTCGGGGAAACTCGGAGTTCGATGATATTTTGTTCTTCTCCTTCGATCTCTCGAATTACAATTTCTTCCGGAAATTCAACGAGAGAAGCAACAATGTACTTCAGTAATTCTTCCATTACTTTTTAAGAGCGGTTTTATATTCCGCCCAGATTCCTGCGTTCTTAAATAAGTTCAGAACGGTTCCGGTCGGTTGAGCCCCATTTTTCAGCCAAGTAAGGATTTTTTCCTTATGGAAGGTAGTTTGTTCTTTAATTTGAGCCGGGTGGTAATGACCTACGATATCTGCAAATTTTCCGTCTCTAGGTGCTCTGCTGTCAGCTGCAACAATTCTATAATGAGGATCGTGTTTAGTTCCAGTTCTTTGTAATCTAAGCTTTACCAAGGGATGTTTTCCTTTTAAGCCATTCTATTGTTTCGAATCATTGACATCCGAAAAAAGAATGCATAATTTTTACCAATATTGGACAATATGTCCCTCTGTCAAGAAAACATCCTAAAAGAATCAAGATGAAACGAATTCAAATATAACCCAGAATGAAAACGCAAAAGACGTAAACAAAGATATGATTTTTAAAAGATTTCTTCTATGATTATAGAATTTTCGATCGAATGAATCGGTACTTCTCACCAATCATTTTTTACCCCTTTGCTAAGGACTTTAGATTTCTCGCATTATCCATGGGTTTTCCTGTCTTATAAAGTCCAGCTCCGACGACTACGATATCCACTCCATTTCTCTTTAACTCCTGGATATTTGTATCGTTGACTCCCCCGTCCACCTCAAGTTCGATCGGTCTGATATGGATTAACTCTTTCGCTTTCCGGATTTTTTCCATTCCATTTGCGATGAACTTTTGTCCGTAAAAACCTGGTTCGACCGTCATCAAAAGAATCAGATCCACATAAGGAAGGACGTTTTCTAGAGTGGAAACGGAAGTCCCCGGATTTAGTGAAACTCCCACTTTTGTTCCGTGACTTTTAATTTCTTGAGCAAGTCGCACTGGAAAGTCGGTGGTTTCAATGTGAAATGTGATGCAATAGGGATTCAGTTCATAATATTTAGAAACGTGATTTTCCGGTTTGGAAACCATCAGATGTACGTCCAACGGAATGGATGTGAGGGCCTTCACTTCTTTGCTGAGTGCTTCTCCAAAACTGATCTGAGGAACAAAGTTTCCGTCCATCACGTCCATATGCATCAGATCAATCGCATTCGGATCGTAGTGAGGAACGGTTTCTCCTAGCTCAGTCAGCTTTGTCGCTAAAATGGATGCGGAAATTTTCAAAGCTCGTTCTCGTAGGATTTGGATTTTACTTTTGCATCAGACGCATCCAGAAGAGTTAGTTTTATGTTTCCCTTCCGATAAAATACGGTTTGAAATTTTTCGCCGTCTTTAAGAGCGATCGGAAGAGTCAACACATCTGGCTCTTCCTGATTGGGAGCCTTGATAACTGCTTTGTAGTCTCCGTCATCTCCGACTTCGTAAGAGAACATTTCGTAACCACTTTCAATTGCAAGTTCGGGTTCGAAGTAATAAACTTTAAAACGAACCTCGTCCCCTTCTAATCTTGCCGATTGAACAAGTCCGTTTTCCGAGCGAACCCGGGTATTTACGATTTCTTCCACTCTACTTTTGATTCCCGAACGAATTAAACTCTTTTGAACGAGCGGAAAGGAAGTACCTTGGAAAGAAACAGGAGAAAATTCCTCTTTAGTTTTGGACGGAGCCTTGGTTACAAGTAAGAACACTTTTTCTCTTGCGGAAGTATTCTTCCCCGGTTCCGGAATTTGATCAATGATCGTATTCGGAAGTTGATCTGCTTGTGGTTCGATGTAAGTGATTCCCCCGATTTGCATTTCGACATATGTTTCTCCTGAAAGAACTTTCTGAAGATTCGCTTTTGCAGAATCAATGGACTGACCTCTTACATCAGGAACGATCAAACGATCAAGTCCCGTGTTTACGGTTAGAACGATCTTGCTTCCTGCTTCGATTTCTCTTCCAGGACGAATGGATTGATAAAGAATGATTCCGTCTGTCTTATCCGGATAACGTTTGTTTTCCAGACGCACTTTCAATTGAAGACGGCCTAATTCGTTGTGAACTTCAGGATAGGATTTTCCAATCAAATCCGGAACGATTATCTTGGCTGTATTTTTAGTTCTTATAAATACGATTAGAAAAGCCGCGCTAAAAAATAAAAGGAGACCGACCGCTAAGAATAAGATGTAACCTCCGATCGGAAGATACTTTTCTTTGATTTGTTCCTGATTCACCCGAATGTTTCCCCTTCCTGGATTCTGAAACCGTTGAGAAAATCGGATGCAGACATCCTGTTTTTATTTTCCGGTTGTAATTCCAGAATTTCCAGAAATCTACCATCACCACACTGCGTAAGAAGGCCTTTTTTGTCCAACCGTTTCAATTTGCCTGGCTCCGGATTCGATTCGACAGGCAAGGAAGAAAGTCTTGTTTTCAAAATGCCTATTCTTTTTTCGCGAAACAGAGTTGTTGCGATTGCATCCGGATATAAGGCTCGGATTCGATTGTGCAGTTCTTCCGCTTTCAAGGACCAATCTAAAATTCTATCTTCCGATTTGATTTTTCCGCAATACGTTGCTTTAGTGTGATCTTGAGGAATAGCAGGAAACGGCTTTCCTTCGTAGGTCTTCAATAACTGAAGAATCGATTCGATCCCTGCGTCTGTGATTTTATCCATCAAGGTTCCCGTATTATCTTCTGGGACAATGCCGATTTCCTGAGACAAAAGAATATCTCCCTCGTCCATTTTTTCCCCGATGTATTGAATCGTAATCCCGGATGTGCTGTAACCTTTCCAAAGTGCAGTTTGAACGGGAGAAGCTCCACGTAGGTCCGGCAACAAAGATCCGTGTAAGTTAATAGAAAACAAAGGAGGGTGCTCGTACACCTCTTTGGGAAGAATGGAACCGTAGGCAAAGACCACATAAAGATCTGCGGGAAAGGAACCGAAATCAGCGATCGCTTTTTCTTTTTCCTTTTTGATCGATTCGTATTGAAATACTGGAATATGGTGCTTGAGCGCGGTTTTTTTTACCGGGCCGGCTTCAGGAATTTTACTCCTTCCCTTAGGACGATCTGGATTGGTGACGACAAACAATACTTCAGCAAGTTTGGAATCGATCAACGCCTGTAAAAGTTTTGCGGAATGTTCCGGAGTTCCAAAGTATCCAAGTTTCATGTTACACCAAATCCAAAGGATCGAAGTCGATTTCTAAATGCACTTTTTTTGAAAGTTTCAGAGGACGAACTTCTTTTTTTAAAATTTCCCTCCAATCGCTCGGAGAAGTAGTTTTGAGAATGATATGGTTCCTGAAGTTGGAATCGATTCTATAAAAAGGACAAGGCGCGTGGCCGAGCAAAACCGTATCTTTAGAAGGAAAAAATTTTTTGAGAACCCCGAATACGAGTTCGATCGTTTCCAGGGAAATACGTTCGTCTTTGGATCTGGAAACGATACGAACAAGCCTAGAAAACGGAGGATAAAAAAGTTCTTTTCTTACCGGTATTTCAGATTCATAAAATTGAATGTAATTTTGACTTGTCGCCATCCGAATCACAGGGTGATTGGGAACGTTAGTTTCAATCATCACTTCTCCCTTAAGTTTAGAACGCCCCGCCCTTCCAGCGACCTGAGTCAAAAGGGAAAAAACCCTTTCGTTGGCCCTAAAGTCCGGAAGCCCAAGGCCGATTCCGGCGTTTAAAACCCCTACCAGAGTCACTTGCGAAGCGTCGAGTCCTTTTGCAATCATCTGCGTCCCGGTAAGAATGTCGATTTTTCCTTCAAGCAATCGGGAAATCACTTCGTTTAACAAACTCCGGTCTTGGATAGAATCCTGATCCAAACGTTCCACTTTCGCTTGGGGAAACGCTTTTAAAAGATTCTCTTCCAATTTTTGGGTTCCGGTTCCTTTCAGAGTAAATCGCTCTCCCATCCTTTTTTCTAAGGAATCTAGATTTTCGGTATGGCCGCAAAGGTGACAGATCGCAGTCCCTTTTTTATGATAACAAAGATTTGTTGTACAATTCGGACAAGGAACGTAGGAAGAAGTTGAAGCAGAGTGGATTAAAGGACTATACCCCCTTCTGTTCAAGAGAAGAATTACCTGTTCTTTTTTATCCAGTCTTCGTTTGATCTCAAAGGAAAGATCGGAGCTAATAACGTTAGACTCTTTTTGATTTTCCACGATACGCACCGTGGGAGGGACGACTCCTTCCGGTCTTTTCGTAAGGGTATGAAGATGAATCTTCCCTTCTTTCGCTAAATGATAAATTTCCAACGAAGGCGTGGCGGTGCCCATGACGAGAACGGCATTGTTGGTTTTGCATCTCTGCATCGCCACTTGGCGCGCGTGATAACGGGGACTCGAATGTTCCTTAAAGGAAGAATCATGATCCTCGTCGATGATGACAAGACCCAGGTTTGAAACCGGAGCAAAGACTGCGCTTCTCGTTCCGACCGCGACTCTTTTTTTACCGCTTAAAAGTTCGTTGTATGCCTTGAACTTCTCGGAGATCTTAAGTGCGGAATGAAGCACAGCCAGATGTCCCGGGAAGATAAGCTCCAACTTTCGAATAATATGAAACGTTAAACTGATTTCAGGCACGAGTAGAATTACGGAACGATTCGGAGTTTCAAGGGCCTTTTGAATGAGGTGTATATAAATTTCGGTTTTACCGGAACCTGTTATCCCGAATAGAAGATGAACCGCAGTTCGACCGAAGGTGGAAAGGATATTTTGATAAGCGACTTCTTGTTCTTCGTTTAACTTTACAGGTTTGCCTTCCGAATCCGATGGAAACGCTTCAAGTTTAACCTGTCTTCTTCCCGCGGGAATCATCTTGTAGATACACTCTCCAAGAGAAGCGATGTATTGATCCTTCATCCAATATGCAAGGTCGATTTGTTCTCTAAGGACAATCGGAGTTTTATCTATAATTTTATCCACCGGTAAAACCTTATAATTCGGTTCGTTTTGATGAATCGATATGATAATTCCTTCTTCTTCTCTGTTTCTAAGTTTTGCTAAAACGCGGACCCCTACTTGGGTATTCGGCGGAACTTCGTAGGTAAAAGTATCTTCTTCGACCGGAAGATCAAACGCAACTTCGGCGTAATAGATCAAAGTATATCCTTGAGTTTGTTTTGAAAAAGTGATAGTTGGGAAAGAATACTTTCCTTAACTGAGATCTCCTCTTTTTTGATCGTCTCGAATTCAAAAGAATCTTTAGCTCCCCTAAAATTTTTACGTTTGGTTTCGATTGCCACAATGGCTTCGGGAGATCTAAGAACAATCATCGGCACTCCGGGAAGAAAGTCTAACGTTCTTCCCATCATTTCAAGGGCTTTTTCCTTTCCATAAACAGCAATAGCACTTGTTCCCAAAAGAATAATCCCTTTGATTTTTTCGGAATCGATCGTTTCTTTGACTTGAACTTCGCATTTTTCCGTTCTGATTTTCCAGTCTCCTGCATTCGATTTGGAATGAGCGAAAATACAAGCCGGATATTCTTGATAATAGAATTCTCTATAGCTGAATCCGAATTGTTTCTGAATCATTCTCCCGAAAAGTTCTTCGGCTTCTTTAGTCCTAAAAATCTGATCCGGAGAGGTTTTGGAAAATGCAGGTTTCCCTGGGACGATTTCTCCAGTATAATGAAGTACTAATATAGGTTTCCGTCCTTTGATTATAAAATTACGAACCGCACTGATCCGTTCGGAACAAAGTTTACAAACGAAGTTTCTCTCCACTGTTCTGGCGGCTCTTCGAACTTGAATTCCGGTCGCTTCCAATTCAAGATCGTGAGATTGAGAAGAAGGAAGCCAGGTATCCTCTTTCCAAATAAGCTCCGTAGTTTCCGGAGGTTGTTCTCCCGAAAATTGTAGGATCGGAACCTGCTTTTTTTGAA
This sequence comes from Leptospira mayottensis 200901116, assembly GCF_000306675.2. Lineage (NCBI taxonomy): Bacteria > Pseudomonadati > Spirochaetota > Leptospiria > Leptospirales > Leptospiraceae > Leptospira > Leptospira mayottensis. The sequence goes on along the minus strand of NZ_CP024871.1, from coordinate 1,828,935 downwards.
TCAAAAAACGGAGATCCCCCAGAATTCTTCCGAGTTCGGAGATAATTTTCTTATCCATCCGTGTACTGATCCGAAGAAATGTTAAGCGACTTCATCTTTCTGTATAAATGAGAACGTTCTATTCCGAGAACTCGGGAGGTTCTAGTCACGTTGCCTTCGTTAGTCTGTAACGTCTTTATAATATACTGTCTTTCGAATTCTTCCTTAGCCTTTCGAAAATCCCCTAACTCCACCATCTCATTTGCCGTTTTGAAACCTTTCAGTGCATCTCTCGCGTCATTTGCGGCAATTATAGACCCCACTGTCATGATACAAAGCCTTTCCATAACGTTTTTTAATTCTCGAATATTTCCCGGCCAAAAATGATTTTGAAGGATGGAAATAGCCTCGGATTCGATTTTTTTCGGAGGTAGGTTGTTTTCTTCCAAGGTTTTAGAAATGTAATAATCTACCAATAAAGGGATATCGGAAGTTCTTTCCCGAAGAGGTGGAATCGTAATCGGAATCACATTCAATCGATAATATAAGTCTTCTCTAAACTTTCCTTCCCGAATTGCTTCTTCCACCGGAATGTTAGTCGCAGCGATAATTCTAACGTCCACCGTGATCGTCTCCGTACTTCCCAGTTTCTCAAATCTTTGTTCCTGGAGAATCCGTAAAACCTTTGCCTGCGTCGACAAGGACATGTCGCAAATTTCGTCGAGAAACAGAGTCCCTCCGTTGGCAGCTTCGAATTTTCCGATCCTGGAATCAGTCGCTCCCGTAAAAGCCCCTTTCGTAAATCCGAACAATTCGGACTCTATTAGTTCTTCTGGAATCGCGGCACAGTTCATTTCGACAAAAGGTAAATCCTTTCGTTTAGAATTTTTGAATATAGTTCTCGCAACGAGTTCCTTTCCAGTTCCGTTCTCTCCGTATATAAAAACTCGAGCGTTTGTAGAAGCGGCCTGAGCAATCGCAAACTTTACTTTTTGAATCGCAGGAGAGCTTCCCAGAATTTCATCATATTCTAATTTAATAGAGGAATATTTTTCCTCCGGTTTGATTACATTCTCAATCGCCTGAAGAACCTTTTCAATGGAGAGGGGTTTTTCCAAAAAATCAACGGCCCCTTTCTTGGTGGCCGAGACTGCAATTTCGATCGTTCCATGTCCGGAAATCATAAGTATAGGAAGAGTCGGATAAAGTTTTTTACATTCGTCTAAAATGACAATTCCATCTTCCTTGCCTAACCAGACATCCAAAAGAATTAAAGAAGGCCTTTCATTTTTAAGCTGTTTGAGTAAGGTTTTGCCTGTGGAAAACGTTTCCACTTCGAAATTTTCGTCTTCTAAGATTTCCTTGAGGGATTTTCTAATTTCGGGTTCGTCGTCGACGATAAAAATTTTCATGATCAGTTACGATACGGGAAGTTCGATTTGAAAACGACACCCGCCCATACGAGAAGAATCTACAGAAATATGACCATTGTGGTCAATCACACTTTTTTGAACGATCGCTAAACCGATTCCGGAAGTATTGCTATTTTTGGTCGAATAATACGGTTCAAAAACTTTTTGTTTCAATTCCGCAGAAATTCCGATTCCATTATCTTCGATTGAAATTACTGCAACTCTTCTCATGATCTTTCTTGTAGTCGAAGCGGAAATCAAAATCAAACCCATATAATCGGATAATTCCTCTTTCTCCCGTTTCCTTTCGATGGCTTCCATGGAATTTTTAATAAGGTTGGTGAGAACCCTCAGAATTATTTTTTGATCCAAAAATAATTGAGGAAACCCCTTTGAAATATTCGTTGTGATTTTGATTTGCGGAGTATGTTCAAAAAGTTTTACAGCTTCAAGAATGATCGGTTCCAGATTCTGATTGATTAGTTTCGGAGTAGGCATACGGGCAAAATCGGAGAATTCGTTTACGAGATGCTCTAATACGCGAACTTGTTTGATGATCGTATCGGTGCCAGTTGAAACGATTTCGTGAAATTGTTCCTTATTTTCCGATTTCATTTTTCTACGAATTCTCTCCGCGGAAAGTTGAATTGGAGTCAAAGGATTCTTGATTTCGTGCGCCATTCTCTGCGCGACTTCTTTCCATGCTGCAATTCTTTGACTTTGCATAAGCTCCTCGTCTTTTGATTTCAGATCTTTCACCATCTGATTAAAAGAGTCGATGAGAGCACCAATCTCTCCAGCTTCTCGGATTTCGAGATTAATATCCGTATCTCCCATGGAAATTTTTTGAGTCGCATTTGCCAGCTCTATAATCGGTCTGGAAATTTTTCTCGCGAAAAGAAGAGAAAAATAAATCGCAAGTAGAAAAATAGAAACTGTGATAATACTGAACGTTAGACGAATTCGATATGGAAGTTTCTCCTTGGTTAGATCTGCGCGATCGTAATTCCTTCTCGTAGAAATCACGGAGTATACGTTTCTTTCCTTTTCTTTATGAATTCTAATTCCTGTTTGAAGGTTGTAATTTCCGGTGGGAAACGAAACTCGGATGAAATACATACAATAATCCGGGCGATAACTTGAAAATTCCCTCCAACTCGAATTTTTCGAGAAGGACTTGAAATTTTTTTCCAAGGGTTTATATTTCAAAGCACGATTTTCTAAAATCGGTTTTTCATTTTCATAAATACCTACGTAGAACTCGTCACTTTGAATCAGATTGAGTTTAGAAGCTCCTGCAACTAAGGATTCCAAATTGAGAGGTTGTATTCTCAGAAAACTTTCCAAAAGGCGCGTTTTTTCAACGAGCAATTTTTTTTTGGGTTTTTCTTCGTTTAAAATCAAAGTTTCACCGGACAAAAGCGCTTCTTCTATATCGATTCCGTAGAACCTTTCGTAGAGTTTTCCGGTGACATTGGAGGAGAGAAATAAGATCGGCAACAAAGAAAGAAGCGCGACAAAAATAAACGATAACGTTAGACGATATCTAATGGAACTTTTGAGTCTTCCCGTCTCTAAATTACGTTTGTTCCTATAAAAATAAGAGATAAGAAGCGAAAGAGAAAAAAGCGGAATAAAAAAGAAGATATAAACCACAATTCTGTCCAAAAACCCTATATCGTCCGATATGGCGTTTTGATCTGAAAATTGAAACGTTTCGGCGAGAACCACGGAAATCAAAATGTTCAAACCTAAGACGAGTAAATCCCTTAGATAATATCTGGTTTCATCGTTCATGGATTTAAGTTTGTTAAACGAAATCGTTGTTTACGATATTACTCAGAGCCTCCAAGGCTTCGTCTTCCTTTTCGCCCTCGACTTGAATTTTAAATTCATTTCCGGGCGCAAGAGCGAGCATCATGAGTCCCATAATACTTTTTCCGTTCACGACGACCTCGTCTTTGACGACTGTGATTTCACAAGGAAATTTGGACGCGCAATTTACAAATACGGACGCTGGTCTTGCATGCATTCCAGTGCCGTTTTCATTAATTTTCAGGAGGATTTCTTTCAACTTTACCCTGCTGTAAATAATTACTTAGCTTTTGATTAAATTCTTGCGCCGCATTTTTACCCAGTTTACGTAGACGTTGGTTCATGGCGGCGGTTTCTACAATGATCGGAATATTTCTTCCCGGCCTGACCGGAACTCGAATGAGAGGAATCTGAACGCCCAAAAGTTCTTCTGTGGGATTTTCAAGTCCCGTTCTGTCGAAATCCTTGTCTTCGGCCCATTCCTCCAAACGGATAATAAGTTCTATAAGTTTATGATCCCTTACGGAACCGATCCCGAAGATATCTTTAATATTCAAAATCCCTAATCCACGAATTTCCATATGATGTCTCAGAAGATCAGAACAGGTTCCAATGAGATAACTTTCCGAAAGTCTTCTGATCTCAACCATATCGTCCGCAACAAGCCGATGTCCCCTTTCTATAAGTTCAAGAGCGGTTTCGCTTTTCCCTACTCCGCTTTTTCCAGAAAGAAGAATTCCAATCCCGAAAACTTCGATCAAAACTCCGTGTCTCATGGTTCTCGGCGCGAGACTTCGATCTAAGATCCCGGAGATAAGAGTGATGAATTTATGAGTGGAAACGTCGGAGATCATCAAAGGAATTCCGAGTTTTTCGCAGTTTTCCATAAAAATGGGAGGAGGCATGTTTCCGTGTGTGAAGATGATACAATTGAGATGAAAGCTGAAAAAATCCGCGGCTATGTTTTTTAAATCTTCCGGAATTCTGGAAGTGATGTAGGCCCACTCTCCCTTTCCAAAAATCTGGATCCGATCATGCGCAAAACTTTCGTAAAATCCGGTAAGAGAAAGTCCGGGCCGATTGATCTCGGACATATTGATCCGATTGGTAAGTCCTTTTTCCCCCGCGAGCAAACGTAAACCTAACTCTTCGTGTTCATTGAGAAGATTGGAAACGTTAATTCCGGGCATTGACATGGATTATCTGGACTCCAGAGATTTGACTTTTTTTCTTTGGCTGGAAGGAAGAATTTTTAATATCTTTCTGTACTTGGCAACTGTTCTTCTTGCGATTTCGATTCCTTGTTTCCCGATCGCTTCCACGATTTCCTGATCGGACAAAGGATGATCAGATTGTTCCTCTTTAACGAGATTTCGAATGAGATCGTGAATTTTTTTAGAAGACTCAATTCCGCCTTCGGAAGAACGAACTCCGGAGGAAAAAAACCACTTTAATTCCATGATTCCTCTGGAAGTTTGAACGTATTTGTTGGAAGTGATCCTGGAAATAGTAGACTCGTGCATTTCCAACTTTTCGGCGATGTCCTTGAGAGTCAGAGGTTTTATATACTGAATCCCTTTTTGAAAAAACTCGGTTTGCATTTCTATAATTGCGGAAGTGACCTTAAATAAGGTTTGCCTTCTTTGATTTACAGAACGGATAAGCCATTCCGCTGAACCGAGTTTAGACGTGATGTATTCTCTATCTGATTCCTTTGCATTTTTTAGAATATTCTTATATTCTTTATTGATTTTAAGGCGGGGTATCCATTCATCGTTGATGTATATATCGAATTCTCCCTCCACTTCCCTCACAATCACGTCAGGAATTACATAATCCGGTTTGTTTGAAGTGTAAAGGGTCGCGGGATAGGGTTCCAATTTTTTGATTTCGGACGCAAGGGACTCCACGGTTTCTAGAGAAACTTCCATCTTTTTGGAAATCGACTTATAATCCAGTTTTTCTAGATCCTTGATATGATCTCGAATTAGAGTATGAAGCTTTTGATCTTCCGGTTTTACGATCTGTGCCTGAATAAGAAGGGTTTCCTGGACATTTTTAGTTCCGATTCCGATCGGATCCAATCTCTGAATCTGATCCAAAATTTTACGTACTTTTTTTTCATTCAGCTTCATTTCCTTACAAAGATCCGAAATCGGAATCGTGATAAATCCGTGATCGTCAAGCATGGAAATTAACATTTCTCCGATGGAAATTTCTTCCGGCTTTAAACTGGAAAGCCTGAGTTGCCAAAGAAGGTGCTCCGACAAAGAATTTCTTTCAGGAGAAGACTCAATATACTTCTGATTTCGATCAGAAGCATCCGAGCCAGCACTACCTGCTTTGTCCAAGGAAAAATGATCCTGCCAGGTCACGTCCGAATTTTTAAGGAAGTCGTTCTTCTCTTTTCTCTTTAGATCGTCTCTGCTATACAGATCGGGGGTTCTATTTCTTTCCGAAGCGTATTCTTCCTCAAGCATCGGATTTTCCACAAGTTCAGAACTGATTCGATCTGAAAGTTCCAAAGTGGATAAAGGTAAAAGTTCTATGGACTGTCTTAGGTCTTGGGTCATCACCAATTTTTGAGTTTGTTTTTGAACCAGTGACTGACTAAGATTCACAGTGTAAAATCCTCGCCCAAATAGATTCTTCTAGTCTCCGGATCGTTTACAAGATCGTGAGTGGAACCGGAAATTAAAATTCTTCCACTATACATGATATATGCACGATCCGTAATCTTTAAAGTTTCGCGGACATTATGATCCGTAATGAGAATTCCAAGTCCTCTTTCTTTCAAAGACCCGATTACAGTCTGAATATCTTTTACCGCAATCGGATCCACACCGGCAAACGGTTCGTCCAAAAGAATGAAATCCGGATTTGTAACAAGCGCTCTTGCAATCTCACAACGTCTTCTTTCCCCGCCCGAAAGAGTATAACCTTTTTGATTGGCGACTCTCATAATCTGAAGTTCGATCAAAAGTTCATCTCTTCGCTTTATAATCTCGGTCCTGGAAAGATTCATCGTTTCCAAAATCGCTTCCAGATTTTCCGCAACGGTCAACTTGCGAAAAATAGAGGCTTCCTGTGCGAGATAGCCGACTCCGAGTCTCGCGCGGATATGCATCGGAGATTCAGTCACGTCTTGTCCGTCTATGTAAACTTTACCGGAATCCGGTCTTACGAAGCCCACTGACATATAAAAAGAGGTCGTCTTACCGGCTCCGTTCGGACCTAATAGTCCGACAACTTCCCCTTTTTTGATATTGAAGCTGGCTCCGTCTACGACCTTTCTTTTGTTGTAGACCTTGATAAGGTTATCCATTCGAAAGGTTTTGCTCATATACTCAGATCACTTTCCAGGGTCGATTCCGTCGGTCAAAAGGGCTCGGCCTTCTCTCGGAAAGAATATTATCCTTCCTGCATGAATGTCTCTGCCGTTTTTTCTTAGAATCGGATTTCCCTCAAGAAATACTTTTTCCTCTTTTTCAAAATATGTGGCGTATTCTCCCGTTGCGAAAGAATCCTTTCCCTCTATTAAAACATTTCCCCGGATTACGGTTTCATTCTTATCCATAAACCGTTCAAACTCGATCGCAGTCATCGTACTCGTGACCTCTTCCGTTTTTTTGTCTAAAAAATCAATTTTTCCGGAATCGGTCAAATGAATGTACTGGTCGTTTTCAAAGTAGTCAAGGACATTCCCGGAGAGGATCAATCCGTTTTCTCGATCATGAACTGTAATTTGATTTCTGGCTTCTATCTTAGAAGAATTTTTCCCATAACTGATTAACTTTTCTGCGTTCATTTTCAAATTACCGCGATAGATGGTCGCGTTTCCGTACAGACCAACTCTTGTCTCTCCACTTTCATCCTTGTCGCTCACAAGCTGATCTCCTTTAAAGATTGCAACTTTTGTAATTTCTTTTTTGATTTTTTCCTCCGTATCTGGAGGATCTTTTTTACCTTTATTCTCCACGACTTCTTTCTCTGTATAATTCTGAAAGAGAATACTTTCTCCAGCTAACTCCACTTTATTGATATTCGTATAAAACGTGAGTTGTTTTCCAGTGAGATAACGATCTTTTGCAATGAGAATTGGGTCCGGATCTGTCGTAATTTTATCTGAGTCTTCTTCAAATAATGCTTGCTTACAAAGAATGGTAATTTGTGGATGAGCGATAATTACGTTTTCCTTCAAGAGAGTCGTCTTATTAGCAAGATTTCTTTCGATGAATGTTGCAGAAATAACGGTTCTAACTCCACTTTTATCCGTGTGGAAAAGTCTGGGACGATTTTTAATAGTAACCTTTTCTTCAAGCTTATCGTATTCCCCCGTCCCCGCGCGAAGAGTCACACCATTGTCACCGTCTTGAACGACCACCCCACCTCGTAAAAATCCTTTGAATGCGTCCTTACCGTAAATCTCTATTTGGTTTGCAGAAAGTCTCACCTTTTTGTGTTGAATCCAAGCACCTCCATCCAAGATAAAGACCGTAACTTTCAAACCGGAAACGGTCTTGTCCTCTTGGGTCAGAGAAGATCCACCCCAAAAAGTTGGGAAATTCGAAGTTGCATCTTTTTTTTCCGGATTTTCCGGAGGAACATTCACGAATTTCCTGTCTGCGGTTTCGCTCCCCACCAGAAGCGGAGGCTTTACATTTCCATAATATGGAAAAAATGTAATACAAATAGATAGGAGAACAAGAAGTTTACGAATCATAGCCCCCCAGCCGCTTTCAACGGATTGGTACCTCCCTGTGTAATTGCACTCGGTTTTAAGATCGTGAACTTATTTAGATCCTTATCCGCTCTGAGTCCGATTCCACGGATCGTGGTTCCATCCGCGCTTACGGTTACTTCCGAATCGGACACCAACTTTTTCGTATCCATGTTGTATTCCATCACCTTGGCAATGAGGGTCTTATTATCTTCGGTTCTTAGAAAAATTTTACCTTCTAAGAGCATCAATCTTGTCTTATGATTGATTTCGCCTTTTTCGGCTAAAAGTTTGGATTTAAACTTTCCACCTTCATACTGATCGAAATCGATATTGTAGAATATTGTTTTATTCTCATTTACATAGACATAGGATTCTTCCGCTCTTAACTCCCACTGAAGCTGACCGCTTGCATCATAAGCTTCTCTTTTAAAGTTCCGAATCGAAATCGAAGAGCCACTCTCTTTTTCCTTTTCAACCCTTTCGTAATTTACCTTTTTACAATAGGAAAATGTTAGTATGAAAAAGACGCACACAACCGGAAGAGAAAAAATCCGATTGTTGATTCTGTTCTTCATAACGAGTCCGATTACGACTCGCTTCTGGAAACGAGAATCTCTTTTTTGACGTAACGATCTAAACCGATCATTTCTTTTAAAAGATTTTTGATTTGAGAGAGAGGATACTGAGTCGTCGCATCCGAAAGAGCCTTTTGAGGATCGGGATGTACTTCCATAAAAATTCCTTCGATTCCAAGAGAAACCGCAGAGCGAAGAATACTCGGAATAAATTCCCTTTGCCCACCCGTGCTATTTCCAGCCGCTCCAGGAAGTTGTGCGGAATGAGTCGCATCGAATATGAGAGGAATGTCGAATCCGTGAATGATCGGAATCGCTCTTGCGTCGAAGATCAAGTTACCGTAACCAAAAGAAGTGCCTCTTTCGGTTACAAGCACCTTGTCGTTCCCAGATTCCTTCATCTTTACCGCAATATGCCTCGTATCAGAAGGAGCGAGGAATTGCCCTTTTTTTACGTTCACCCATCTTCCGGTTTTAGCCGACTCGGCTATAAGATCGGTTTGTCTGCACAAAAAAGCGGGAATCTGATAGATATCGATCACGTCTTTTAAAGGAGCAATCTGATGCGTTTCATGAATATCTGTAAGAACAGGAACGTTGTATTTGTTTTTAATATATTCTAAATTTTGAATACCTTCCGCAAGTCCAGGTCCACGATAAGAGTTTACAGAAGAACGATTTGCCTTATCGAAACTACTTTTGAAAACATAAGAAATTTTTAATTCTTCGCAGATTTCGATCATCTCCGCACAGACTCGATCCAATAAATCCCGATTCTCCATCACGCAAGGACCGGCGATCAGAAAGAAAGGTTCGTCCCCTCCGATCTTACTTCCGTTTAGAAAATCTCTTTTAGTACAGGTATTGTCTCTCATGATGATCCTTTCTTCGAGTATTTCACGGCCGCACGGATAAATCCAGCAAATAAGGGATGAGGTTTCGTAGGTCTGGATTGAAATTCGGGATGAAACTGAACCCCTACAAACCAATTGTGTTCCGGAATTTCCACGATCTCTACAAGACTGTCATCCGGAGAAGTACCCGAAATCACCATCCCATTTTCTTCGTATTGTTTTCTATAGCGGTTGGTAAATTCGAATCTATGTCTATGACGTTCGTGAACGAGTATCGATTTGTATTCGGAATACGAAAGAGTATCCTTTTTAATTTTACAAGGATAAGAACCTAACCTCATCGTTGCGCCCATCTGTTCGATATCGTTTTGTTCTTCCAAAAGCGAGATCACCGGATATTCGGTATCCGGCCTGATTTCAGTCGAATTGGCGTCTTTGAGTTTCAAAACGTTTCTTCCATATTCCACGACGGCACATTGCATTCCGAGACAGATTCCGAAAAAGGGAATTCCATTCGTTCTTGCATACTCGATCGCGAGAATTTTTCCCTCGATTCCACGATCTCCAAAGCCACCCGGCACTAAAACCCCGTGAACATTCTTCAAAGAACTTTGGACATTGTCTTTATTTAAATTTTCAGGATCGATTTTGACGAATTCTACTTTGGTATCGCACGCAATTCCCCCATGGGAAAGGCTTTCATAAATGGAACGATATGCGTCTTGTAAGGAAATGTATTTGCCCACAATCGCTACTTGAACGGTTTGTTTTGTGGCGAGTAGTCTCCTTATCATCTTGTCCCATTCGGAAAAATTAGATTCTCGAAGTTCCATTCCCATCGTTTTGAGAACTACTTCATCTAGTTTTTCTTCCTTATACATTTTAGGAATTTCGTAGATAGATGTGGATATATCACTCGCAGAGATTACGTTCTCTTCTTTTACGTTGCAAAAAAGAGATAGTTTGTTTTTCATTTCCTTCGTCATGGGCTGAGAAACCCTACACACTAGGATATCTGGTTGAATTCCGAGCCCGAGCAATTCTTTGACTGAATGTTGTGTCGGTTTTGTCTTTGCTTCTCCAGCAGCGGTAATAGTTGGAACCAGGGTAAGATGGACGAATAGCACGTTCGAAGTTCCGTGCTCGTAACGTATCTGGCGAATCGCTTCTAAAAACGGAATCGATTCGATGTCGCCCACGGTCCCGCCGATCTCCACGATGATAAAATCGGGATTCTCCTCTCTGGCAACGATGTACATCCGGTTTCGGATTTCGTTCGTGATATGAGGAACTACCTGAACCGTACGACCCAGGTAATCCCCTTTCCTTTCTCTTTGAATGACCGTATTGTAAATTTGACCGGTGGATACGGAATTTTTGCGGGACAGTTTGGAATGAGTAAAACGCTCGTAGTAACCAAGATCCAAATCGGTTTCTGCTCCATCTGTGGTTACATAAACTTCTCCATGTTGATAGGGACTCATGGTTCCCGGGTCAATATTGATATAAGGGTCCATTTTTTGGAGAGAGACCGTGTATCCCCTACTTTCCAATAAACAACCCAGAGCCGCAACTGTGACCCCCTTTCCAAGTGAGGAACTCACTCCTCCTGTGACAAAGATAAACTTAGTTCTCGACAACTTGTGCTCCCGCCTTTTAAGAACAGAGTTTTTTAGTGTTTCTTGAAATTCAAACCGGAATTTCTAAGAATTCTGTCTCTAAAAAAATGGAATGATACGTTTTAGAGTTTCAGGATTTTCTCGATCAGAAGCGAAGTGGATTTTCCAGGTACGAAAGGTAATATTTCAACTTTTCCACCGAATTCGCGAACGATTGACGTTTCAGGCAAATCTTCCACCTTATAATCACCCCCTTTTACGTGAATCGAGGGTTTGATCAAACGAATCAGTTCGAGCGGCGTATCCTGGGAAAAAATGGTGACTGCGTCCACAAATCTTAGATTGGAAAGAAGAATCGCTCGATCGTCTTCAGGGACCACTGGTCTTTGTTCTCCTTTCAGACGTTTTACGGAAGAATCCGCATTAAGCCCTATCCAGAGAAAATCCCCGAGTTCTCGAGCCTGGGAAAGATACGTAATGTGACCTCTGTGGAGCAAATCAAAACATCCGTTAGTGAAAACAATGCTTTGATTCTCTCGAATTCGGTTCGCAAAAATTGTCACGTTTTCCCAAGGAACGATACGAATCTTCAAGTCCATATTTACTTTTGAAAACTTCCCATAGATTGCAAAGAAAAATCCAATTCCTCGGGAGTTACAGTTTCAGCTCCTAATTTTGCAATTACAACTCCCGCTGCAGCGTTTGCTACCACACTTGCATCCAGCTCGTTAAGACCCGCTGCATGATAGGCTGTATAAGCACTGATGACCGTATCCCCCGCTCCAGTTACATCGAAGACTTCTCTCGCTGCGGTTGGAATATGATAAATTTCTTTTTGAGAAGAGAGATATAAACTCATTCCCTTTTCTCCTCTTGTGATCATTAAAGAAAGACAGGAAAGTTTTTCGGAAATTTCCCGTGCGGCTTTTAAGATTTCGGAATCGTTTTCCAGTTTTTTTCCGATCGCTTTACCCGCTTCGTGATGATTCGGAGTAAGTATGCTCACTCCTTGGTAAAGAAAAAAATGACTCACCTGAGGATCCACTGCCACGATCTTTTTTTTATCTAAACAAATTTTGGTCACTTCCTGGATGATTCTTGGTGTTAAGGTTCCTTTATCGTAATCGGAAAGAATTACCGCGTCTGCGAAATCGATTCTTTCCAAGAATGCGTTGAGCAGTTTGTCTTCTTCTTTTTGATTTATGGGTTCTAACTCTTCCTTATCGATTCGACAAACTTGTTGGTGTCCCGCAATCACTCTTGTTTTTAAAATCGTCGGTATCCCCTCGGATTCGATCAGAAAATTTTGATTTTTATCCGTATTCTCATCCATGAGAAGTTTAGAAAGACTATTCGCTTTTTCATCCTTTCCGACTCTTCCAAGAACGATAGACTTTACACCTAAACTCGATAAATTTTTCACTACGTTTCCGGCCCCACCTAAAGTGATTTTTTCTTTACGAACCCAAATGACTGGAACGGGAGCTTCCGGAGAAATCCGATTCACTTCTCCAATGAGATACTCATCCAAAATGAAATCTCCGATCACGATGATTTTTAAATCTTTAAGACAAGCCGTTGAGGTTAGAAAACGATCTCTATTCAAATAGTACAAATTCTACCGATCCTTGGGATTTTGATTTACGGTTTCTTTCTAAGCAGTTATAGTAGCCTTCCTGTGTCAATCATTACTGTCCCAATCTTTCCACTGCCGGAAATCATTTTGTTCCCGGGGACATACTTACCTCTCCATATTTTTGAACCTAGATATAGATTGATGCTCGACTATTGTATGGAATCGAGCGAAGAATTGGCCATAGCTCCCATCCTTCCTACAAAATCAAAAACTCTTTCCAGGCATCCTGAAATCGAAACCGTATTCGGTTGGGGAAAGATTATCCGAAGAGATCCTCTTCCCGATGGAAGATCCAATATTCTTCTGGAAGGAAAGGGAATCGCTAAACTAATCGACTACGAAACGGTGGAACCTTTCCGGGTGGCGAAAATCGAAAAGATTGAACCGGACTTCGAATATCTAAAGGACGAAAATTTTAAAAAGACTTTCGAAAGACTTTTGTTTTTGACGAAGAGAATTCTTCTTTCCGAGGGTGCAGGAGAAGACTTAATTCTTAGAATGAATGAACTCGTAACTCATCCTTTCCCGATCGACTTTATCGCCTCAATTCTCAACTTCGAATTTTCTAAAAAACAGGAAATCCTTGTGGATCCGAATCCTATGGAAAAAACGAAGATTTTGATGGAAATTGTGGAAGAACTAAATTTGAGAGAATGAAAAATTCAGATTTCAAGGAGGTGTATCTTATAGGGGACGTATTTTTATTATCCACGACGGACGTTATTACATTCTTCAATCCATTCCGTAGCCCACTCAAATCCGATAATCGATCGACTCAATACTTCAAAAAAATAAGTAGAAGAGATAAGAATCGTTTTTTGATTCAGAAGCTCATCGGATTTGAGGTCCTACATTTCACAAATATTATAAATACTCTACCATTTACAAACGTTGAACCCAACAGATCGTCACTGAACTTTTTGAAACAATCTTCTCGATGTCACGTAACGGTCTAACCACCATTTCATAGAAATCTTATCGATCACAACGCCTCTCGTGGAAGAAGCGTGCGCAAATTCCCTCTCACTGATGACAAGTCCCACATGAGTAATCTTACTTTGATTCGGAGAAGCCGAAAAAAAAATCAAATCGCCCGCTCTCAGATTGCCGTGGGAAACACTGCTTCCCGACTTAGCTTGTTCTCTACCGAGACGAGGAACTATTTTTAAAGGAACTCCCACTCTTTTGTCCGTCAAAGAACTGAATGTAAATCCAGAACAATCTACTCCTTTTTTAGAAGTCCCTCCCCAATAATAAGGAGTACCTAACCATTCCTTAACTACTGAAAGTAAATTAGAAGAATTCAATATTCCCCATTCGGTTTTACCGGGCTGGATCGGAGCATCCGGTTCCAGCTCTGGAACCAAAGGAGGTTCTGGAATATTTTCCTCAAATCCAAATTTCGGTCTGTCTCCGATTACGACTTCACCAGCAGAATCCAAACTGCCGTCCAAGGTTCTTGCCGTTGAGATCGCTGCCGTCCAGGAATCCAAGGACTTACTTTTAGTACCATCGTGTAAAGACTTAAGCTGAGATAAAAGATCGGATGCAAGAGTATAACGATCGTTTGTCGGATTAAAAAAAACTGCCTGTCTAAAAGCAGAGTCCGTTTTCTCAAAAGGAGAAGCCGCCCCCTTACTCGGAAAAAGTCCCAATACTCTGGATGCAAGTCTGTTTTCCGGAATTCCCACATACTTTCCTGCAATGAGAGCTCGTCCCCCGGCCAAAATGGAAAACCCGTCCCAACTGGATTTCAAAGCCGTCGATAAAAACACATTTCGAATCTCTTCTCGAATTCCAGCCTTATCCGTCTCTTTTACAAACAAGGACACTAAAACGAAGTCCTTGTTCGAAAGTTTCTGCTTGGATAAAATTGGTATCGCATCTTCCGTTTCCGTAAAACGCATTCCGGATAAGGAAACGTAATATTGACTTACAATCAGATCCGCAATCATGTCGGGGGCCAAACCTTCCATAATCGCCCAGGGGATTGTGTTTTTAGTGATTTCGATCACCTTCGGATCTTTGGATTTTCCGCCTAATTTCTGAAAAACGGAATTTCGGATTAAAAGGGTCTGCCCAGCTTCGAAATCCTCTTTGAGCAGATCGGAAAACGGGTCCGCAAAAACGGACACAGAAAACCAAACAAGTACCCAAAAAATCACCAGAATTCGAAACATCATAATCTCCTAATATATAAATTTGAGAATATACAAAAATTCGTTCTTTTAGAAATCCACGCCGTGCATCCAAACTCGAAATCTCTTTCGCACGAGATAAAGAGCGCTCCCTCCCGCAAATGCAAATCCCGCAAACATTCCGAAAAACGCAGGGAAACTGTCCGTTTTCATAAGGCCCGCCAATTCTCCAGCAAGAATATTGCCGAAAAAACTAGAAAGAAACCAAACCCCCATCATAAAACCTCCGAGATGACTCGGAGCCAATTTAGTAATGAGTGCTAATCCTCCGGGAGAAGTAAATAGTTCTCCAACGGTGATACAAACGACCGTTAGTACAAGCCAGATCGCAGAAATTCTATGTCCAAGTCGAAAGTCAAGAGTAGTTAACGTTAAAATCAAAAAGCCCAAACCCAAAATAAAAAAACCGTATACAAACCGGATCGAAGTATCCGGCTTCCAACCCCTTTTGGAAAGGGCGGTCCAAAAGAAAGCTACAAGCGGAGCCAGAATCAAAATCAAAAGAGGATTTAAAGATTGAAAAAAAGGCGTCGGAATATCATATCCGAACCAGTTTCGATCCACATGACGGTCGATGAAAAGATTCATAGAAGAACCGATTTGCTCGAATACCGCCCAGAAAATGATCGCAAACGCGGTGAAGATCAGAATAATTACGACTCTTCGCTTTTCTTCTTTCGTTAAAGGAAAATGTCTGCTTCCTTCGTCGATACGTTTTTTATCCGGTTTAAAAACACGATCCGAAAATCTTTTTTGCCCCAAAAGGAAAATTAAAATCCCGAATAACACGCCAAAGGCGGCCACTCCGAATCCATATCCCCAACCGAAAGATTCGCTGAAATATCCGCAAAACAAAGGTCCTAAAAATCCACCTAAATTAATTCCCATATAAAAGATTGTAAAACCGGAATCTTTCATGTGGGCTTTATTTTCTTCTTCGTAAATTCTTCCCACGACCGTAGAGATATTCGGTTTAAAAAAACCAACTCCAATGATGAGTAAGGCCAAACCGCAAAAGAAAAACGGTTTTGTTTCAAAAGCAAGACTTAGGTGTCCGAACATCATGAGAGTCGTTCCCAGAAGAATGGACTTCTTAAAACCCAGATACCGATCCGCTAAATAACCGCCAGCGAGAGGAGTTAAATAAACGAGTCCCGTGTAAATACCATAGATTCGATTTGCATCCGGATCCGAAAAGTGAAAAACCTTGGTGAGAAACAACACGAGCAAGGCGCGCATTCCATAAAAGCTGAATCTTTCCCAAGTTTCCGTAAAAAATAAAACGGGGAGCCCCTTCGGATGTGAATTCAGATTTTGGCTCTGGAGGTCCATAAAGGTTCCTGAATATTCTCTTCTAAATTCGCAAAACGAGCGGCAACGAAAAAGAAATCCGAAAGACGATTCATAAACACCATGGGAGGGGGAAAAATCTCAAGCCCCTCCTCCTTGAATTTCACCATGTCTCTTTCCAATTTTCTCGCTACAGTTCTGGAAATATGTAGAAACGCAGAGGCTTTGGTCCCGCCAGGGAGAATAAACTTTTTTAGAGGTTCTAACTTCTCCTGCATTCGATCGATTTGATTTTCTAAGAAAGTAATGTCTTCTTCTAAAATGCAGGATTCTT
>NZ_CP024871.1:1780000-1807500 GCF_000306675.2 Leptospira mayottensis 200901116 | reverse complement strand
CTCTACCTTTTTAAAAATTCGGAAAACGCGGATTCAGCCGAGCTTTATCTGGAAGTAAACGATCCTTCTATGGATACGTCCGAAATCCCGACGACCCAATTGATCATTTACAAAGAAGATTACATCCGTTGGAAAAAAATTTTTTCCTCGGGCGGCTATTTGCAGGGAAACGTATCCGAATTTCCGGAAAATGAAAAAAAATTTTTCAATCAAAGAGAAACTCGTTCTGTCACTTTGATTCCTCTTTTTGTTTCCAACGAATGGTTTGGTTTTGCCGGATTCGAAAACCTCAAAGCGATCAATGTGATCAAAGAGGAAATTTTTACGATTCGAACGTTTGTAGATTTGATCAGCGTATTTCTAGAACGTAAAAACGTATTAGAAGAATTGAAAATTCACAGGGAAAAACTCGAAGTCCTTGTAAATCAAAGAACAGAGGAGCTAAACCTTCAAAAGGAAATGGCAGAAAAAGCGAACAGAGCCAAATCCGAATTTTTGGCAAACATGAGTCACGAACTCAGAACACCTCTTAATTCCATCATTGGATTTTCCAGACTCATGCAACTTCCGATGGAAATGGAAAAAGAAAATAAATATAAGGATTTGATCTTTCATTCCGGCGTTCATCTTCTAAACATCATCAACGACATACTCGACCTATCCCGAATCGAAGCCGGAAAGTTAGTTTTGAATGAATCCGATTTTGATCTCAAGGAATTGATTTCTACGTCAATTGAAATGATTCTAGGAGAAGCGATCACAAAAAAAATCGGAATGACTTTCCAATATTTTCCGGAAGAAGCAGATTTTGAAATCAAAGCAGATCCGAAACGAATCCGACAAGTCATCCTCAATCTGCTCGGAAATGCGATCAAGTTTACGGATCCTTCCGGTGAAATTCTAATTACATTAAAAAAACTCGAAAACGATTACGAACTTTCCGTTCAGGATTCCGGAATCGGAATCCCTCAAAACGAAATTCATAGAATTTTTGAAACGTTTCATCAGGTAAAAAGAGAAGATCAATCCGCTTATGAAGGAAGCGGGCTCGGTCTGCCGATTGTAAAAAAGATCGTGGAAGCCCATCAAGGTTCCATTGAAGTAGAAAGCGAGCCCGAAAAAGGGAGTAAGTTTAACGTTCTCTTGCCGCATTTCTCTTATTTGGAAAAGCAAAATGCACTCAATTCAAACGTTCAAGCCGGATCTTTTCCTCAAGACATAACTTTTCAGGAACTAATTTATCCAGCCGAACTTAAATCAATACCTGTTCTGCTTGCAATTCTAGATAGAATTTATGACCGAGCCATTGAAAAATATTTCATACATAACTTTCAAGAGTTCATTACGTTACGTACCACGAAAGATTTTTCCAAAATACCGCAAAAAAGCCTCGATTCCCACAGAATATTATTATATGATACACGCTTGCTTTTGGAAGAAACAGAAGTTGTCAAATCCTTGAGAGTTTTTTTAAACGAAGATCCCAAGTTAAGTCATTTGGTCCTTTTGGAAACCGCGGATATTCCACTTCCCTTTCAAGAAGATCTGCTTTCATTCTTCCCGGATTATACGATCCAGAACCCGTTTTCCTTAGATAAATTGAAATCGATTTTAATCGAGATTGAAAAGGAGATATGTCTTGGAGACCGAACTGAAAAAAAAGAATACTTTTCGTAAAATTCCAAACGATCCTATTTTGATCGTGGAAGATAAACAAGAGAACAGTATTCTTCTGGAAAGTTTATGTGACGAACTGGGTGTAAAACATGAAGTTGCGTCTAACGGAGCAGAAGCTCTAAAAAGGATTGAAGATAAAAAATATTCCCTTTTTATTCTGGATTTGATGATGCCCGTAATGGACGGGGGGGCCTTCCTTACAAAGCTCAAAGAGATTTATCCTAACGCTATTGTTCTCGTCCAGACTGCAATCGATAGAAACGAAAAAATCATAGAGATCATGAAACTCGGGGTTTTCGATTACATTTTAAAACCGATTTATCCCGACATCTTCCTCAAAGTTCTTCAAAAGGCGCTGAACTATTGTTATCTCAAAAATATGGAAGAGAATCTGGCCAAGATCGAAGATCAGAAACTGAGAAACCAGCTCGAATGGCTTACCTATAAAGAAACAATTCGTAAATCCGACAGTGAATCCTTCGAGAAGAATTCGATCCACAGTTTAAAAACGTCACTTTCCCAAGGAAGCGGGATCGGCGCTATGACCAGTCTTTTGGATATGATTGATTCAGTTAAAATACAGGAAGAAAATTTTTACAAAGTCGATAAGGAAATTTTGGATCTTCTTCTTACAAATAATCGAATCACGAAAAATATGTTGCTCGGTCTTGAAAAACTGCTGGATCTGATCGATCAAAACTTCGAGTTCTCCTCCGTTTCTACCAAATACATTTTGGAAAAAGTCAAGGAGCTTCCAGAAAATTTAAACTCTTTCTTGATGTCCAAAAGAGTTTCTGTCACTCTTCCCATTTTTAAAAAAGAATATAAGGTAAACGTAAATCTTTCTCTTTTGTATCTTGCAATGGAAGAATTGTTCCTCAATGCGTTCAAATATTGTTCGCCCAATTCTCAGATCGATATTTTTGCGAACGTCAACCAAAGCTATTTCTGTATAACGTTTAAAAACCGAGTAATTGAAAAACCTTACGGAGGTATTCCAGAAAAGTTCGAACAACTTGTAATCCAACCTTTCTTTAGGATTTATCCCCCGGTTGAAAACGTAAGTCACTTGGAAAAGTTTGGTCTCGGCCTTGGACTAACTGCAGTGGATCATATCGTTCGTAAACATCACGGATTATTCTTTATCCACAACGCAAACGACCATACATCCGAAGACGTAAGCCTCTGCGTTCTCGCAGAAATTTTTATTCCGTTGGTTTAATAAGGAGAATAAAAAATGAAACGAATTCTCATCGTAGACGATTCGGCTGTCTTTAGAAAGATACTCAATCTGCATCTAAGTAATTCCGATTTCGACATTTTAGAGGCTGTGGATGGACAAGACGGATTGGACAAACTACAAAGCGACAAAGTTGATCTCATAGTAAGTGATATGAACATGCCGAACATGGACGGAATTACGTTCGTAAAAGAAATCAAGAAAGATCCCAAAAATAAATTTACTCCGATCATCATGCTAACTACGGAATCCCAGGTGGAAGTAAAAAACGAAGGGCTGGCCGCTGGTGCTCGAGCTTGGCTCACGAAACCATTTTCCCCCGAAGAACTAGTCCAAACTATCCATAAATTATTACCTTGAGCTAAATATGCCATTTTTATTATATACAGATCCTCAAGTAGTTCCTTCTGGAAGCTTAAACATTTCCTATTCGAAAGTTACGATCGAAGGTGAACTTACTATTTATGAAGCCCTCGAATTTAAGGAGAAGCTCGATTCTGTTTTTAGAGATTGTTTTCCTTTTTTAGAAATCGATCTTTTTAAGATACAAAAGATCGACACTTCTTGCTTACAAATTTTGCTCTCATTCAAAAAGGAGGCACAACGAATAAACGCTGACATTCGGTTTGTCAATTACAGCCACGTCGTTTCAAAGTTAATCGATTTCTACGAACTTTCCGGGCTTTTAAACAACGATAGCAAACTTTCCAAATCACTTCAACTTGAAGCGAGCAAGGATTAAGAATGGATCTTTCCGAGGTTAGAGCTACGTTCATTTCCGAATCGGAAGAGTTACTTTCTTCTATGGAATCCAATCTTTTGATCTTGGAAAAAGATTCTGAAAACGAAGAAGGAATCCATTCCGTCTTCCGAGCAATTCATACCATCAAAGGAACTTCCGGGATGTTCGGTTACGAACCGATTGAAAAATTTACTCATGAAGTGGAAACTCTTCTAGACCGGATTCGTTCGAGAAAACAAATTCTCACCAAAGAGGGAATCGAATTTTTATTCTTAGCCTGCGATCATATTCGCCATCTTGTAGAATCGGTGGAGGACACAGACACGTTGATTTTGGATCCCAAAACTTCCCGGAAACAAGCCGATCTAATGTCGCTTGCAAAAAAATTGCTCTCTGAAAATTTTTCGAACGATCTCAAAAAAGATTCCGCCTCAAAAAGTTCACAGACGTCCTCAGGTAATTTAAACGTTCCTTCCAATTCCGCGTATTGGCAGATTACTTTGATCCCGAACCAACATCTTTTTGAATCTGGGATGGATCCGTATACGTTTATTAAATACTTAGCTCAATCCGGAAATATCAAACACATTTTCGTTTATCCTGAATCTATTCCCAATTGGCAGGAATTTCATCCGGAACATTCTTATCTAGGTTTTGAAATTTCATACGCGTCCCCTACAGAAGGTGAAGAAATTCATTCCACATTCCAATTTTTGAAGGAAGAAAGTTATCTGAAAATCCTTCCTCCAAAATGTAGCTTGGACTTCTTTGAACAAAATTGTAAAGACTTTCCTTTAGGAAGAGAAGCTTACTTATACGCTCTTGAAATTCAAAAAGTATTAAACGGTGACGAACTTCAAAGGCTCAGAAACATTTTTGTTCACACTACCGAAGATGTCTATTCTCCGCTGAACGTTGCCACAATAGAAAATGGAAAAGAATCCGAAACTATCAAAATACAGACAAAAACCCTTAGAGTCGATTCTTCCAAAATAGATACGTTAATCGCTCTTGTCGGAGAATTGATCACCCAAGAAGCAAATCTAAGCAGAAGGATCATAGACACAGAAGACACTCAATTGATCGAAAGTTCCGAATCCCTTTATAGGTTGGTTAGCGAAATTCGAGAATTCGCGTTGAGTCTTCGAATGGTTCCGATTGCAGATTTATTCGAAAAGTATAAACGTGTAGTGCGCGATCTTTCCAAAGAGCTGAATAAACAAGTAGAACTCGAAATTTTCGGTGGTGAGACAGAACTAGATCGATCGGTAATCGAAAAGATCGCCGATCCGATCGTTCACATTTTACGAAACGCTCTCGACCACGGAATCGAAACTTCGGAAGAAAGAATTCTCAAAGGAAAACCCGCAGCGGGTAAACTTCAGATCCAAGCAAGTCACGGCACTGGAAGTATTCTCATCGAAATCAAAGACGACGGAAAAGGTTTAGACGGTGAAAAGATCGTTGAAAAAGCGATCTCTAAAGGACTTATAGCGAAAGACCAGACCTTATCCGAATCGGAAATTTATTCTCTAATATTTCAACCCGGTTTTTCCACAGCAGAACACGTCACCAATCTTTCCGGAAGAGGTGTAGGTATGGATGTCGTTTTAAAAAATATTGAATCCTTAAGAGGAACCGTTCAAATCCAAACGGCAAAAGACCAAGGGAGTTCCTTTCACATTCGTTTGCCTCTTACCCTCGCTATCATAGACGGTTTTTTAGTCAGGGCGTCTGGCCTATTTTTCATAGTTCCGATGCAGATGGTTCGGGAGACGGTGGAATCCAAAGTCGTTTTAAACGGCTCCTTTTCAGGGACCATGAATCTGCGAGATGAACTTCTACCGATCCTCCATCTTTCCAGTTTTCTTTCCCTGGAGACCAATACATTCTATAAAGAGAATATACTAATTTTAGAATATGAAGATAAGTCCTTTGGAATTGTGGTCAATGATCTACAAGGAGAAATCCAATCCGTTATCCGCCCTATGGCGGAAATTTTTAAAAGCATCAAATGTTTTAGCGGCACTTCGATTTTAGGAAGTGGGGAAATCGCGTTCATACTCGACGTCCCCGGTTTATACAATTCGATCCGAGACCAAGAACAATCCAAAAACAAGGAGCTTGTCGTTAAATCGGGTTAAATTTTCAGAGAAATAAATTTTATAAATTTTGAATATGGAGAGATCAAATGTTTCGAAAAAATTTAGGTGTTTGGATCGGCTTAGCTATCACAATAAACGGGTTTGTTTTTTTATCGATTCAGAATTTTCGGAATGTACATTCTGAAACGGAAGCTCATTCGACAAAATATCTAGAATCGGCGCGACACTTCTACGAAATTCTATTAAAAACGGAGGAATCGATTGGAGAATTTTCGCTCCATATATCCTTCGAGAAAGACAAAGAAACTCTCGTTTCTGATTTGGAGGGAATAGAAAAAAATCTGAAAAATCTAAGATCCGCTCTTTTTGAATCTCATTCCGAAGAGGAGCCCGCGATTAAAAAACTCGATCAAAAAATTTCAACCTTTTCTACAAACACGAAGGAATTGAAAGAAAAAATTTCAAGTTCTAAGGACCTGAAAAAAGAAATTACTTTTCTTTTAAAATCCGATTTCTTTTCAGAACTTTCCATTTTTAGACAATCCAAATCGGAAATACTCAAGGAGCTTTTAAGAACAACCGAAACCGCTTCCGTTATTCCTGTTGGAAGCCAGGATCATTTTTGGATCACGATTGTGGAATACGCTGGAGTATCGATTCTTCTCATTTCCGTTCTGTGGTGGTTCAATCGTTTTAGTCATAAAACGATTCTCAAGTTAGAAAGGGAGTTTTTGAGAATGAGAACCGCAGTGGACAACGTGACCACGAACATCATGATGGCGGATCGTAATTTTGACATTGTTTATATGAACAAAGCAATTCGGGAAATGTTTGGTAAAGCCGAAACAGACATCAAAAAGCAACTTTTGAATTTCAATCTTACCGATTTGATAGGAACCAATATAGATACCTTTCATAAAAATCCTGCACATCAACGAGGTCTTTTGAATCAACTCACCGGAACTTTCCGTTCTTCGATCTCCATCGGTGGCAGGGATTTCAATTTGATCGCTAATCCGATCACAGATGTAAATGGAAATAGATTAGGAACCGTCGTGGAATGGAGCGATGTCACGGAACAAAACAAAATCCAGCAACAAAGAAAGATCGAAAACGAGGAACTAACTCGCGTTAAAGTGGCTCTCGATAATGTAACTACGAACATTATGATGGCGGATCGAAATCTAGATATCGTTTACATGAATAAATCTATCCGTTCCATGTTTCACATCGCGGAGACGGACATTAGAAAACAATTTAGCAATTTCAATCCGTCCAGTTTAATCGGAACTAACATCGATACGTTTCACAAAAACCCCTCCTATCAAAGAGGGCTTCTCAATAAATTCACGGATACATTCCGTTCTTCAATCAATATCGGCGGAAGACAATTTAATCTGATCGCCAATCCGATCATAGACGAAGCGGGAGATCGTTTGGGCTCGGTAGTCGAGTGGAGCGACGTTACAGAACAAAATAAAATCGCCGAACAAAGAAGGATCGAAAACGAGGAATTAATCCGTGTGAAAGTCGCTTTAGACAATACGTCTACAAACATCATGATTGCCGATAACGAATTCAATATTCGTTATATGAATAAAGCCGTCGTAGAAATGTTTCAGATCGGAGAAGCGGATATTAAAAAACAATTCGCTCATTTCAATATTAAAACCCTAATCGGATCAAGTATCGATCAGTTTCACAAAAATCCAGCACACCAAAGAGGTGTCCTCAGTAACTTTATCGGAATTCATAAAGCCACGATCAAAATCGGAGGAAGAACTTTCAATCTGATTGCCAATCCAATTGTGGACACAAACGGCAAAAGACTCGGTTCCGTTGTGGAATGGTCGGATGTTACTAACGAACTCGCGGTTCAAGACGAAGTGGAAGGGATCGTCAGTGCTGCCGCAAAAGGAAATTTTATGACTCGGATTTCTTTGGATTCAAAGACCGGATTTTTTCTTAATCTTAGCCAATCTCTCAACCAACTTTTGGAAGTCAGCAATGTAGGTTTAAATGAGGTCGTAGAGGCTTTGGAAAGAATCTCCGCGGGAAACCTCACACAAAAGATCACGAACGAGTACCATGGTACTTTCGGAAAATTGAAAGAATATTCCAATACCACCATGGACAAGTTAAACGATATCATCGGAGATATCATAGTTCGCTCTTCAAGTCTTGTGACATCGGCTAGTGAAGTTTCTTCCACCGCAAATTCTTTGAGCCAAGGTGCTTCTGAACAAGCCGCAAGTGTGGAAGAAACCACTTCTTCTCTGGAAGAAATGACTGCCTCCATTGACCAGAACGCACATAATTCCCGTCAGACGGAACAAATTTCTTCCAAGTCTTCTAAAGACGCGGAAGAAGGAGGAACTTCCGTAATTGAAACCGTAAAAGCGATGAAACAGATCGCAGAAAAGATTAGTATTATTGAGGACATCGCCTATCAGACCAACTTACTCGCGTTAAACGCCGCAATCGAAGCCGCAAGAGCCGGAGACCACGGAAAAGGATTTGCAGTCGTTGCATCTGAAGTTCGTAAACTGGCAGAAAGAAGTCAGAAATCTGCGAATGAAATTAGTAGTCTGGCGGGAAGCAGCGTAGCTATCGCCGAAAAAGCTGGGGAACTCATTTCTCAAATCGTTCCTTCAATTCGAAAAACCGCCGACCTTGTCCAAGAAATCACCGCTGCAAGTGACGAACAAGCCGCAGGAGTTTCCGAGATCAATAAGGCGATGGGACAATTGGATCAGGTTTCCCAGCAAAACGCTTCCGCCTCGGAAGAGTTAGCCGCCATTTCCGAAGAAATGAACGCACAAGCAGAACAACTTAGGGAATCCGTTTTGTTCTTTAAGATCTTGGAAAAAGACGGTAAAAAAATGACGAACGGCGGAGGACTTCTGTACAAAGAATCAACCGGAATGTTAAAAACAACTCCTACAACTCGAAAAGAACTGGCGAAATCGGAATCCGCAGGAATGTCCGTCCCTGAAAAATTTGAGAAATATTAAAGAGGATAAGGATGAACGCTTTGGAGGAAAATCAGTTTTTGACGTTTTATCTAGGAGAGGAATGTTACGGAATTGGAATATTACATATTAAAGAAATAATTGAGTATTCCGGTTTGACAAACGTCCCCTTAATGCCGGAATTTATTCCGGGAGTCATCAATCTTCGTGGAAATGTGGTCCCCGTCGTGGATCTGAAACATAAGTTCTTTAAGAGTAAAATAGAACCGGATCGTAAGACATGCGTGATCATTGTGGAAATTCATTCGGAACGAAACGGAGACCAAAAAGAAAAAACAGATTTGGGAATTCTTGTTGAATCCGTCAATGAAGTCATTTCGATTCCGGAAAACGATATCGAACCGGCTCCTACTTTCGGTTCCAAGATCAAAGTGGATTTTATTCTAGGAATGGCTAAACAGGAAAGCGGGTTTATCATCATTTTGAACACGGAAAAAATTCTGAACCTAGAAGAACTAACGTCCCTGGAAGAAAACCAATCAGAGATACTCGCAGAAAACGCATGACGGAACCTGATACGGTAAGGGATATATTCCTACAGCCCGGAGGCTTTTGTTGGGGAAGAAGAGATCTGAGAATCAGAACCTTACTCGGCTCTTGCGTATCGATTTGTTTTTGGAATCCCGCTCTTCTCTACGGTGGAATGGCGCACGTTATGCTTCCATATAGATCGAGTTATAGTGCCACTTTGAACGCGAAATACGCTGACGACGCCATTCGATTGTTTTTCGAAAAGATAGAACAGACGGAAGGAAGAGTCGGCCAGTATCAGATAAAACTTTTTGGTGGAGCCTCCATGTTCTCTACGGAAGAGGAAAAACTCCTCGAAATCAAATCCGTTCGAGATATAGGAATGAAAAATATTCGCTCCATTAAGGAATTCTTAAGTAAGAATCGACTCCCGATCACTTCCGAAGACCTGGGAGGATTTTCCCATAGAAGAATTTTCTTTTCCCTTTGGGATGGAGAAATCTATGTGGAAAAACCGGAGTTTTCATGATTCAAGTTTTTATCATCGACGATTCCGCAGTCGTTCGCCAAGTTCTCACACAAATTCTAAATAAGGATCCTGAAATTGAAATCATAGGTTTTGCATCTGATCCTATTTTTGCGTCGGAAAAACTTTCTTCCGTTTGGCCGGACGTTTTTATACTCGACGTGGAAATGCCCCGCATGGATGGAATTTCTTTTTTAAAAAAGATCATGTCGGAAAAGCCAACTCCGGTAATCATATGTTCCACTCTCGCGGAAAAAGAATCCGAGACTGCAGTACTTGCGATGAAATTAGGTGCGATCGATATCATCGAAAAACCCAAGGTCGGATTAAAAAATTTCTTAGAAGAATCGGAAGTTCTTTTTATAGATTCGATAAAAGCGGCATCCGCCTCTAACGCACGGATCAAACTTCATTCTTTTCAGGAGGGCGACTCGCAATTCTTCGAGAATCATAAACAAGCCAAAGCGGATTTTTCCAAAATTAGCACAACAGATAAATTGATCGCGATCGGAACCTCCACAGGAGGAACACAGGCGCTCGAATATATCCTCACCCGGCTGAACATTCACTGTCCCGGAATCGTGATCGTTCAACACATGCCGGAAAAGTTCACTGAGGCGTTCGCCAATCGATTGAATCAAATCTGCGAGATCCAAGTCAAAGAGGCCAAAGATAGAGACAGAATCCAACTTGGTTCCGCATACATCGCGCCCGGTAACAAACACATGGAGATTTATCTAAACGGAGCTCAATTTCACGTTCGTGTGTTAGATGGTCCGCTAATCAATAGACATCGTCCTTCCGTGGACGTACTTTTCAATTCCGTTGCGAAGATTGCGGGTAAAAACGCAAAAGGGATCATTATGACCGGAATGGGTAACGACGGAGCAAATGGACTTTTGAAGATGAAACAAACCGGAGCTTTTACGATTGCACAAGACGAAACTAGCTGTGTGGTTTTCGGTATGCCAAAAGAAGCGATTTTGAAAGGAGCTGTGGATACAATCCTTCCGCTCTCAAAGATTGTGGAAGAGGTTCAATACTTCTAAGAACTCCCGTACACAAATCCCCGTATCGAATATAAAGAAATGGCCCTAAACTAAAAACCGATTTCAAAACCTAAAAAATGTAGGAACTCTTACATTTTTTAGAAGCTGCCGGATCGTTTAGACGGATTTTTGAGATGAGCTCTAAACTAGGCTTAAAGTGGTTTTCCTTTTTCTTTCTGCAATTTCCGCTTCGGTTTCAATATGAATCACTTCGTCTGGAATGATTTTGAAAATCGTCTGACCTTTGGAAATAATCTTTCCGTCGCTGTCATTCAACAAAATCTCTTTTACGGTTCCGCTGAAAGGAGCCGAGATCTTGTTGAACATTTTCATGACCTCTACGATGAAAAGAGGTTGTCCCGCTTTGAAGTGATCTCCTACATTCACCATTGGAGGAAGATCTGGAGCTTCTTTGGAATAAAACATTCCTCCCATTGGAGCTACGATCTCGTCAGAACTTGCCTTCGGAGGAGGAGCTAGAAACTTAATGAAAGCGTCTCTTGTTTCGGCCTTTCTGAATTCTTCCGGAATGATGGCTTCCAGCTTTTCATCCATTTCCAAATTGTAAAATCCGGAGTTTAGCCCGGCAGAAGGAAGAAGTTTGAGTAGTTCTAAACCCGCCTGAAAACCGTTATGCGATTGAAAAACGGAAGGTAAAATTTCCAAGTCAATTCCGGAAATCGTTTTACCGGAATTTAAATTTATAACAAGTTCGATCGAATCCGCGGCAATCCCAGTTCTTTTAGAAAGTTCTCGATAGAAAGAAAGGGCCTTCTGAAGAATTTCATTGTCATGATCCCAGATCTGTTCGGAAGGAGAAAGATTCGGATCCGCTTCCATATTCAGATAATGGTAGAGATCCGAAAGCACATAAATCGGATTTCGGAGCCATTCGATCTTAGAACCAGAAATTTTCCAGGAATGATTCAAATGAAACCCTATGAATCCCGCAACCAGGTGAGCATCTTTGAGTAACTTGCTGATCGGTCTAGTAATAAGAGTCAACTTTCTTCCTAAAACTTTCTTCACTTCAGAAGAGGTGGCTTCAGAAATTACTTTTTTCCAAGCGATCTCCAGATCCACGTCTTTCACGATCTTTTCCAGAGCACCTACTCCCGCAAGATAGGAAATCATAAACGCAGTGGAAGGTTTAAACATTGCGTCTTTTCCGAGAATCCAATGGATCAAACCGTAATGAACCAAAAGGTTTGTTTGAAGATCGTATCCTCTGAGTTCCGTTTTTCTCAAAATATCACTGAGGCGGATCAAATTATCCGTACGGTTTTCGCCGTGAGAGATGAGGAGTGCAATGTTGGAATCGTAAGCGCCTGCTACTTTATAATGTACGAATAGACCCATATCCGGATTCCGGATACTGATTCCTTGGTCGTCTCGGATTTCATCCGAAAGAGGTTTGGACCAGTTTATGATAACTCCACCCGCGTGCGGCTGGATTGCTTTGTTGGTCGCATTAATACGAACTTCCGCTCCGGAAGAAAATTTTAGGATTCTTTCCGGTTTTGGAAGCCTTTTTCCGTGAAGAGAAAGAAGAGCCATCGCCTCAATTAAACTGTCCACTACGAAAAATTCGTTCGGATTTTCAGGATTCTTAAACTTCAAAGAATACACCATTTCAGTGACTCTGTGTTCCACCTGAATCCGAGTGTTCACTTCCATGAAGAAATGATTGGTTCCTTCCACAATGGACTCAAAAGTGGAAACGCTATTCAACTTTACGGCCACTCCAAAACGTTCAGACTGTTCTTCCATTTCCCGAAGAACTTTCAAATCTCCTTTGAGAACCTCCGCTTTTTTCGGATGGGTTGTCGAACAAGAAGCGATTTCCCTTTCGAGCAACTCTTGAGTAAGAGAAAGTTCAAGAAGCTTTTGTTCGTGCATCTGAACGGAACAATCCCTGCCTCCCAGGGCCAAACACCATTCTCCATTTCCTATGAGCTGTATCTCGTTGTGTCTTGTGTTCTCGATGTTCAACTCGATTAGGAAGTTTTTATTCGTCCCAGGAGCGGTCACTTTCGACTCGGAAAGAATTTCTTGAACAGCGCTTTTTACTTCCTCGATTTTGGAAACGACCCTTTGTCCCTTTCCACCGCCTCCGCCGATGTACTTAAAACGAATTCTATTCTTAGGGTATTTCTCCCAAATTTTCTTCGTTTCTTTTTCCGCTTCAACTTGAAGATCGGCAATCGTGACGAGCTCTATAATTTTAGAATATCCTAATTCTAGCAAGTTCTCTGCGTTTACTTCCAAAGAAACGGAAGAATCAAAACTGAAATCGATTCCTTTTTCCTTTGCAAGTTTTTCAAGAGCTTTTGCATCAGGAGCTTTCGTTAAAAGCGCAAGAGAAGAAATATTATCCACACCGGGAGTTACTGACACGTCGAGTTTTCTTGCGATCTTTTTAGCCGCGTCTTTAGAACCAGCTTGGTTTGCAACATAGGAAGCAGGTCCCATAAAAACAACTCCGCTCTTTTCGATCGCTTCGATAAACTCGGAATCTTCCGCCATAAAACCGTATCCGGCAAAAATATGAGTGTATTTGTTGTCCTTTGCAATGGAGATAATTTGCTTAATTCTCTCCACTTTTTCTTCTTTACCCACTCCCATATAATCCGGAACACGATGGATATTATTCGGAAAACGAAACCCTCTGAGTTCCGGTGCGAGAGCCATGGGATAAACGACCGAATCTTTTTCGGAAAGAAGAATTCCATATTCCCTGATACCGATCGAATCGAAAATTTCCATCGCTTCTTTCCGGACTGGTCCCCGACATACGATCAGACATTTGATCGATTCCAAAGAGAAGGAACGGATCCAAGGAGAATTGGATTGATGAAATTGAATGCGATTGTTGTGAAAGTCGATCATGTAGATTACTCAAACTCCCTTTGAGGTCCGGACAATGGAGCCGGTTTATAATGTCGAATTAAATAATCCAGATTTTGAAAGAGAATACTTCTGGTTGTTCCGGGAAGAACAATTCTGGAAACAGAACCCAATGAAAGGGCTTCTTTTGGGTTCATCAGTTCCCTTTCGTATTGTGTGGAAAGCGTTTGAAGCTTTTTATCCCGAATTATGATGGCCTCTTTTTCGGACATCCCCTTCTTTACGTTTTCCTGATATTCTTTTTGGATCGAGGATACTTCGTCCTTGTAGACGTAGTCTTTACCCGCTGGCCCCATCACCGCAATCCTAGCAGTAGGAAGCGCGAATACCATATCCGCTCCTGTGTGATACGAGTTAAAACAAGCGTAAGCTCCTCCGAACGCATTTCTAATAATCAAAGTTAGACGAGGAGTACGGATATCAATGATGGAATCTAAAAGTTTTCTTCCTTCAAGAACGATCCCGTTTTGTTCTTGTTCTTTTCCAGGTAAAAAGCCTGTCGTATCCTCCAAGAAAACGATTGGTATATTATAGAGGTTGCAGAAACGGATAAACCTGGTTCCTTTTCTCGCCGCGCCAATATCAATCTGTCCGGAAGAAACGGCGGAGTTGTTTGCTACAAATGCTATCACATGCCCACCGATTCTTCCAAAGGCGGTGACTAAGTTTCTGGAACGTTGTCCCTGGATTTCGAAGTATTGTCCGTGATCACAGATGTTTTGCAAATACAAAGTGATATCGAAAGGAGTGTTCATTCCCGTAGGAGAATTAAAGGTTTTCTTAAATAGAATCTCTTCTTCGTAGATAAATCGATCCGTGGGATCGGAAGTAGCATGAAACGGTGCAAAAGAATGATTGTTATCCGGTAGATAAGAAAGCAAACGAAGCGCGGTTCTAAGAGATCCCAACTCGTCACCGGTTACGATATCAACCACTCCACTCTGCCCATGAACTTTGGGGCCGCCTAAATCATCCGCGGAGATATCTTCGCCTAAGACCGATTTAACGACTCCGGGCCCCGTTAAACCGAAGAAAGTATTATCACATTGGATCATAAACGATCCTTGACGGGGAAGATAAGCCCCTCCTCCCGCATTGAATCCGAACATGAGCATCAAACTTGGAATGACTCCGCTGATTTTTCGAAGCGCAGTAAATGCCTCGCTATAACCATCCAACCCACCCACTCCCGCAGGAACATACGCTCCCGCAGAATCGTTCATTCCGATCAAAGGAATTCCGTGCTCTCCCGCCATATAGATCAATCTGGCAAGCTTACTTCCGTTAGTCGCATCCATCGAGCCTGCACGAAGGGTGAAATCGTGACCGTAAACCGCCACGTCTCTACCGTTAATGTTTAAAATTCCGGTAACCAGAGAAGCTCCATCCAAACTTTTTCCCCAGTTTTGATAAAGGATGTTGGGTTCTTTTTCCGTAAGAACCTTGATTCTTTCCCAGACAGTCATCCTTTCTTTGGAATGTTGAACGAGGATTCTGTCGACTCCTCCCCCCGCTAACGGTTTGTTGAGGAGTTCTTTTCCTAACTCGTTTGCCTCTTCGTAAAGACCACGGGTTTTAAGAACATCAGGTTCGGTCGTGGATTGGAATGGATTTTCCAGTGAATACTTTGCTTCGGACATGCGAGAACCTTTCAATGAAATAAAATAAATCCAGTTTTTAAGGAGAGGATTCTCAGGAAAGTTAAATTCGGTCTTGGTGCGTCGGGGGAAGCTATTTTATGGCAGATTCGAGGGTTTCAAAAATGCTGAACATAGAATTCATATCGATGATTTCAAAAACTTTTTTCACCGCTGGTTTGATTCCGGCGAGCCTGAACTCGACATCTTTTTCTTTACAAATTCGGAGAGCGGCAACGATGATTCTAAGTCCTGCAGATGATACGAATTCAACGGAAGAAAGATCTAAAACTAATATACGAGAAACTCCCGTTTTGACCTGATCCATAAACGCGGACTCGATTTTATGTGTGTTATGAACGTCTAGGTTTCCGATTAAATGAATGATCTTGGAATGATTCTTAATTTCAGAAGTTATTTCCATTCGAGGCCTTATTTTGAAAATTCTTTTTGAGAACTAAAACGTTCTTTCCGCCTTCGCTAGAATAATCGACCGAATCCATAAGTTTTTCGATCAGATAAACTCCGAATCCACCTTTTCTTTTTCCGCTCAGATTGTCCTCAATCGAAGGTTTTTGAACTTCCTTTCTCTGAAAGGCTTTCCCGGAATCAATTAATACAATAGTAATCCAATCGCCTGTAAAGCGTATTTTACATTCGAACTTTGGATTTTTTAGACTCGTATTCTCATAACCGTGCATTACTATATTCGTACCGGCTTCGTCGCAAGCTAAAAGAATATCGTCTTTCTGAGCTTCCTCCAAATTTCTAACCTTAATCGTTTCATAAACGAACTCTCTGAACAGAGGAATCGACGAAATATTCGCCTCAAAAGTCCGAGAGAATTGATAGTTGTCATTGAATTTTAAGATCATCACCGTAAAGTCGTCAAAGAGTTGGGAGGTTCCCGAAAATTCTCGTACGAGTCCAAAAAGTTCTTCGACGATTTGCCCCGAAGGAAGGTGTTTTCTTGCGACGATTTCCCGTATCATTCTTTCTAAACCGAACTCTTCGTCTTTCGCATTTTTTTCTTCAATTGCTCCGTCAGTATAAAGAATCACCATATCCCCCGGTTCTACAATCAAACTTCCTCCTTTGTAGTTAGCAGATGGAATCACTCCCAGAGGAGGACCGGAAGCTTTGATGAGTTCCCAGGAATCGTCCTTTCGAATCAAAACCTGCTCGTTGTGACCCGCTGACGCGTAATCCAAAGTAAAGATCGCGGGATTGTAATGAATGAAAAACGTAGTCACAAACATTCCGTTATGCGAATCTTCGTAGATGAGAGCGTTTCCTTGTCTAAGAATCTCCTCCGGATCTAAATCGTGATTTCTGGCAAGCGTACGAATGATGGAAGAACTCATAGCCATAAAAATCGCGGCAGGAAGACTTTTTCCAGATACGTCCGATACGAGAAAAGAATACTGTCCATCTTGATATTGATAATAATCGTAAAAGTCACCCGAAACTTCCTTAGCAGGAACGGACTTAACTCCTATATCAAAGTTGGAATGAAACGTTTTCAATTCGGGAAGAATATTTTTTTGAATTTCCCTTGTGATCTCAATCTCTCTCTGCAAGGAATGTTGCATCGCTTTTCTGGAAATCATCTCATTCTGAAGTTTTAACGTTTCGTGTCCTCTCGCGATCAAGGATGCAAAGGTTTGTAACAGTCTGAGATGAGAATGATTATACGAAAGTTTATCCACCCGATCCGAAACGGTAATTACTCCAAAAGCATTTCTACCTTGCTGTGTAAGAGGAAGAACGATGTAAGACCCTTTGAGATACTCCAAGTCCAGTTCGTGATCGAATGCAAAATCCTGAATATCTTCTTTGACCGTCGTTGTCTCCTGCTTTATGGAACGATGAATAAAACTGTTATGATAATTTGTAGTTCTAAAAATTTCCACATTCCTTTCGGCATTACATACAATCGAAGTGAGAATTCCCATTTTTCGATTGATGAGAAAAATTCCGGTCTTACCCGCATCCATCTCGTTGTGTATTACCGGAATGGAATGTTTCATCAAATCCGCCTGGCTTTTAGCGGAAGAAACCACCTGCGAAAGCTCGAACAAACTCCCTAGCTCCGACACTTTTTTTCGAAGATCTTTGTTTGCATCCTCCAAATTCTGTAAAAGTTCGGTCTTTTGAATCGCAAGTGCGGAAGTCCCCGAAAAACTTAAAAAAAGTTCCAGATCCTCCTCTGTAAAAAAAGTTCGATCAATCGTATTGATCGCCTCGATGACCCCGATCACTTGACCTTCCACCAAAAGAGGGGCGGCCATGATATTTCTCGTCACAAAATGAGAAGCCTTATCTACTTCCCGATAAACTAGGGGATCGTTCGTCGCGTCATTGATGATCATCGGTTTTTTATCTCGAACGACCATTCCCGCGACACCTTTTCCGACGGGAACCCGAACCTTCGTAACCTCATCTCTCTTTTCTCCCAAAACCGTATGGAAATAAAGATATTCCTTCGTATCGTCTAAAAGAAGAACGCTACATGCTTCGGTTCGAAATACGGATTTGGAAGACAGCATGATTGCTTCCAAAAGTTGGGAAAGATCCAAGGATTTATTAATCAACCCAGAAACTCGAATGATTTCGGTTAACAAAAAGTCGAAACGATCAGTTTGTTTTCGAATCTGCACAGACTCAAGAGCAACCCTCGAAGTGGTCATGAGGGAAAGAACAACTAAAGAGGATTCTCCCGAAATGAAAGACTCTTCCAAAAGATCGGATATGATTCGAGCAGTAGTTTTTAAATGTACAAGATCGGATTCTCTAAATTCCCCTCCTTCTGATCTTCCGATAAAGATCGTTCCAAATATTTTCTTCTGATCTTCTGAAGAAGAAGCCCCCAATTCTCCAACATGCAACACACAACAGATCGAATTTTGTTCTAAAGAGGGAATTAACTTACTGAGGCTGTCTCCTTTTTTAAGATTGAAGTTTTGACCGGTTTTAAAACAAAATTCGGAGACTAGCCTTGCCTCTTCGACCATGTTTGAAGGGAGATTTTCATAGATGGACTTGAGAGTCCCATCTTTTAAACGAAAACCGAATATTCCAAATTGTGCGGATGTTAGGCGAACAAGTTCTGTGAGAAGAGATTGAAAAACAACCGTCAGACCTGGATTATTTTCCAGATAGAGATTTCCATCAGAATCCTGTCTGAGGAGGGAATCCTGTTTCTTACTTGAGATCAAAGCGAAGCTTCTAGCCGGATTGAAACTTTAAGGATTCTTCTCTCAGTTTTTTATTAGCATTTTCCAGCTCTTTAATACGAGACAAGGCTCCCATCAATTCTTCACGAGAAAGATTAGTAACCAAATTGGTGGCATCGAAAGCTTCTCTAACATCCTTGAGTTCTTTTCCGGAATACTGAATGATCCCTTCGTACATACGGATGATTTCATCCGCATTCTTCAACTCCTGTTCGTTGAGCCTTAAAACTTTTTCATAACCTTTGATGATATCGTTTTGGATCTTTAATTTTTTTTGTAAATCTTCAATCGATTCACTCATCCTAAACCGCTCCTACATTTATTATTGACTTCAAAGAAATTGGTAAAAACTTGATTCTCAAGCGGGGACGTAGCTCAGTTGGGAGAGCGTTTGAATGGCATTCAAAAGGTCGGGGGTTCGATTCCCCTCGTCTCCACATTCGACTTACCACCATTTGAGTTTTTAGACTTTCGATTCTCTCTGTCAAACTCTTTTAGGACTTTTGCCCTATAGAAAGTTCGGCAAAGAAATGGAAATCCGTATTTTAGATCCATTATGTCCGACCTAGTCCGAATCGTTCGGTTTGAAACCGAAAATACAAACTCACTCGTTCTCATTCCGGAACTTAAATTTTTCGGTAGGACATTAGATGAGGAGGCTTTTCTTTCTTCCTTTTCCGTGCGAATTTTCGAATTTCCTACAAACCCGATGCAGATCAGGTTTCCAAAATTCGAAGAATGTATCGATCTATTATCTCGGGAAATTCTAGATTCGAAACGAAAGGTCAAATTAATAGGAGAAGGTTTGTTTTCCGGAATGGTTTTCGAGCTTCTAAAGAAATGTCCGCAAGCGATCGAAGCGGCTTATATTCTCAATCCCCCTCTTTCTCAAAACGAAGAGAACTTTCTCTGGTTTTCAAAAAGCGCGGAATGGATTTTAGAACGTTTTCCCTGGTTTTTGTTTTCGAAAGAACTTCATTCTTTTTACGAATCTTTAGAAAAAAATTTTCAATACGGTTTTGCGAATTCCGACCGATTGCCCACAATCGTTTTTACAAAAAATTCTGGAAAGATTGCAAAACAAATTAAGACCTTCGGAAATAGGATCGAAAGGTTTCCGATTTTCAGAATCGAGACTTCGGATTCCAAATCCGCGCAAACTCTCCTGAAAAATTTGATCGTGAAAATTCTTTAGAAGATCCGATTTCTTGTGTCCAAAAAAAGTCAAAATTTAAGATAGAACCTGGTTTTTAAGTATGTCAGTCAGAAAAATTTTAAGGATGGGGGATCCAATTCTCCGTCAAGTTTCAAAACCCGTCACGGAAAATGAACTTCAAACAAAAGAATTCAAAAAACTCATCCGAGATATGTTCGATACGATGCGTCACGCGGAGGGTGTGGGACTAGCGGCTCCTCAGATCGGAATCTTGAAGCAGATCGTAGTTGTAGGTTCCGAAGAGAATGAACGTTATCCGGGCACTCCGGACGTTCCCGAACGTGTAATTTTAAATCCGGTTATCACTCCTCTTACAAAAGATACTTCCGGTTTTTGGGAGGGTTGCCTTTCCGTACCTGGAATGCGAGGTTACGTGGAAAGACCGAATAAAATTAGAATGCAATGGATGGACGAAAAAGGGAATCAATTTGACGAGACGATAGACGGTTATAAAGCAGTCGTCTATCAGCACGAATGTGATCATCTTTCGGGAATTCTTTATGTGGACCGTTTAAAGGACACAAAACTGTTCGGTTTCAATGACACTCTCGATTCCGGCAGAAACGTTTTAGATTAAAAAAACAAAATATATGAAATCACTAGTCGAATACTTTCTCTCTAAAAGTATCTTTGTAAATCTCCTTACCTTTTTAATTATTCTGATCGGGGGCTTTACCGCCGTAAAAATGAATCGAGAGGCGTTTCCGAATATCAACTTCGACATTGTAAGCGTCGTAACCGTATTTCCAGGCGCCTCGCCCGCCGAGATCGAAAAACTTGTCACAAAACCTTTGGAAGAGGCGATCAAAGAAGTGGATGGAATCAAAGAATTCAGATCCGCCTCGATCGAAAATCGCTCTGGTATCGTGATTACTTTAGATCCGGATTCCAAAGACACTCAGAAAGTCGTGGATGACGTAAAGTCCGCAATCGATCGAGTGGAAGACCTTCCTGAAGAGGCAGAGGATCCTCTCGTTGCAGAAATCACAACGTCTAGACAACCCGTCATTGAAATCGATATCAGTCTGAAATCGAACGATTCGAGCATCGAGGCAGAAAAACATCTCAAAGCGCAAGCGAAAGTTGTAGAACAGGCTTTGGAAGATATTCCAGGTGTTGCTAGAATTTCCAAACGAGGCTGGAGAGATACGGAAATGCAGGTAGACATTAATCCGATGGCGATGTTTTCCAAATATCTCACAAGTCAGGATATCATCTTTGCATTAAAAAATCGTAATATTAACTTTCCTGGCGGAAATATCGCCGGAAACCAAAAAGAAATCATCCTAAGAACCATCGGAGAATTCGATTCTCCCCAAGAAATTGAGGAAGTTCACATTCGTTCCAACGAAGTAGGGAATTCAATTCGGATCGACCATGTGGCAAGAGTCACCGAAGGTCTGAAAGAAGCCGAATATCTGGATAAGGTTAACGGGAAAAAAACGATCGCCTTGACTGTCATCAAGCGGGAAAAGGCCGACGCGATTTTAGTCGTAGACGAAGCTAAAAAAATTATCGAAGAATTTAAGAAAAGTTCCAAAGAAGAATTCGAATACGCGTTCGTAAACGATCTTTCCAAATATATTCGAAGAAGACTAGGAGTACTACTTTCCAACGCAATCGGCGGACTTATTCTAGTTACGGCTTCCTTATTCTTATTTTTGGGATGGAGAGTCGCTTTAATGACCGCCCTCGGAATCCCGGTTTCTTTCGGGGCCACGTTCATCGTCATGAATTACCTAGGCCTTACCCTAAATCTGATTTCCATGTTCGGCTTGATTATCGTTGTGGGGATCCTCGTCGACGACGCGATCATCATCTGTGAAAACGTGTACCGTTATATGGAAGAAGGAATGCCAGTTTACGAAGCCGCGTTAAAGGGAACCAGCGAAGTAATAGATCCTGTTACGGCTACTGTAACGACTACCGTGGCGGCCTTTGCCCCAATGCTTTTTATGACGGGAATTTTTGGAAAGTTCATCTACAGTATCCCTCTAGTCGTAATCATTGCGTTACTTGCTTCTCTTTCGGAAGCGTTTTTTATTCTTCCTTCCCACTTATACGATATCAACAAGCATAAATTTCATTCAGGCGAAATCAAGGAAGAGAGTGGATGGTTCTATAAACTCAAAGTCAACTATTACCTTCCTCTTTTAAAGTTTTCTCTTAAACATAGACTTCAGATTTTTATCTACCTGTTTGCAATGCTCGTGGGAAGTTTTGCGCTTTTCGCAGTTTTTGGAAAGTTTAAACTTTTCCCCGGCTCCGTGGACGTATTCCAGATTAAACTTACGGGCCAAACAGGGATGTCTCTTCAGGAAATGGAACGATTCACCCACGTTTTAGAAATGGAGCTTGCAAAAATTTCCAAAGTAGAAATTGAAAATTACGTAACTAGAGTAGGAATCATTCAAAAAGATCCGAACGATCCTTTCACCAAACGAGGAAAACATTACGGTCAAATTCTCGTATATTTAGCGCCTGAAGAAAATAGAAAAAGAACAACCGACACGATCATTTCGGAAGTAAGAGAAAAAACGATCTGGCTTTTGAATGAAAAATCCGTGAAAGTACTTGAGGAAACTCGTAAAAAAGAAGCAGAAAAGAAAAAAGAAGAATACAAACCTTTCAATTTAAACACATTCCCTTCCGAATTTTCGCGTTTTAAAGGACAACTTTCCGTTTTGGATTTTGAAAAAATTTCAGGAGGTCCTCCCGTTGGAAAACCTGTGGCGATCGAAATTCGTGGAGACGACTATGACGATTTGATTCGAATCGGAGAAGAATACAAAGCGGTGATGGCTAAGGTTCCGGGCATTACGGATATTGGAGACGATTTTAACGAAGGTAAGGACGAAATTAGAATCAAGGTAAACGAATCTCTCGCTTCAACTGCGGGAGTTTCCGTGTTCAAAGTAGCGCAGGCGATCAACACAGCATTTCAAGGAACCGTAGCCACAAAGATTAAACGGGCCGACGAAGAAATAGAAGTTAAGGTTCGTTTTCCGGAAGAGGTAAGAAAATCCATTGGATCTCTTAACAATATCTTTGTAAGCAATCAACTAGGAAAACTCATTCCGGTATCCAGGCTGATTACTTATGTTCGCGAACCCGGTTTGGCAAACATCAATCATTTGGACGGTAAGCGTCTTCTCACCGTTACGGCTAACTTGGATGAAAGTAAAACCGATACAAGAAGAGCTAACGCGGAAATTGCAAAACTTTCCAGAGGAATCATAGATAAGTATCCCGGTTATCGAATGCGTTTCGGTGGAGAAAACAAAGATACGGAAGAATCACTTACAAGTTTAGGGAGAGCCTTTCTAATTGCATTCATTATCATCTTCATGATTCTCGCTTCCCTATTTCGTTCCGTGATTCAGCCAGTAATCGTAGTGAGTTCTATTCCGTTTTCTTTGATCGGAGTAATTTTAGCGTTTATTCTTCATGGGGAGTATTTCGGATTTCTTGCCTTTTTAGGAATTGTCGGACTCGCGGGAGTTGTAGTAAACGATTCCATAGTTCTCGTAGATTTTGCCAATCAGTTAAAGTTGGAAAAACCGGGAGAAGACATAGATTCGATTCTGATCGAGACCGGACTGTTACGACTCAGGCCTGTAGTTTTAACAACGGTGACAACGGTTTTAGGATTACTTCCTACTGCCTATGGTATCGGAGGACGAGACCCATTCCTCGTTCCAATGGCTCTTGCCTTTGGATGGGGACTTGCTTTTTCTTCCTTTTTGACCTTGGTTGCGGTTCCAGTTTTATACAAAACGGTTCACAATGTTCAGTTAAGAATGAATCGTTTATCTTCCAAATTCAGGATATAGTCGTTTTTCTACAGGAGCTACCGACGTTTATTTTAGTAGTTAGAGCCAGTGGGATAGTGTGGCCTTGTCTATGAAATGTAATCTGTGAGGATTCCTACATTTTTAGGAAATAAATCTTTCGTTTTTTCCTCGATTTTTTTGAGTTTCGTTTTGAGATAAAAATTCCTATTCCAGAAAGGTATAAAACTCCAGGGGCACATCCCAAAATCACCCAAAGGATTTTTGTGAACATTCCCCCGAATGTTCCAAAATGAATAGGGCGAAACGAATCCACAATTTTATAAAATAGATTTTCATTCGAAAGATGAAACATCTTTAGCATCTTTCCTGATTCCGAGTCGAAGATAAAATAGGAACCGAACCGACTTCGAAACGGATTTTGCTCTTTCTCAGTTCCATAAAACTGAATCGGATCTTTTTCATGATGATGAGGAAAAGAAATAAACCCCAAACGAAAGCCGGGTATTTGATCGATAGCATCTCGTAATAAAACATTCATTGAAATGGATTGGTTGAAAAAACTTCCGATTTTTTTTTCCTCTGAAAACCCGCGAGCCAAAAGTCCGGCGGTAGATTGTACACTCCACCAAGCTCCCGTAAAACCCAAAACCAAATTGAAGATTAGAGTAAACACTCCGACTAATTTATGAAAATCCGAAAAATATGTTCTAAACGATTGGGTCGTTCTGAGTCGGAATAAATTTTGCCAAATACCCCGATAGAGAATTATCCCACTGATTCCTTGAAAAACAAATATAACTCCCAAAATTCCAGTCAAAAAGTACCCGAAACTACCCATAAACAAAGTATAATGTAAATTTAATATCCAACCATAAAAAGAATCAGAAAGATTCTCGGCAAGTTTTCCTAAAATTTTTCCAGTATAAGGATTTAATAAAATTACAAATTCCTTCTTTTGATCCGAATCTAGAAAGTGAAGCCAAACTTGATCTG
The DNA here is from genome assembly GCF_000306675.2 of Leptospira mayottensis 200901116. Classification (NCBI taxonomy): domain Bacteria; kingdom Pseudomonadati; phylum Spirochaetota; class Leptospiria; order Leptospirales; family Leptospiraceae; genus Leptospira; species Leptospira mayottensis. The sequence continues at coordinate 1,782,875 of NZ_CP024871.1, read as the reverse complement.
GTTGATTTCGTTTTTCCGAAAGTAACCAGCCAGCCAAAGCGTGGGAAGGAAGAGCTTGATTTAATTTTTCTCGAAGCGTGTCTATGCTCAGGCGCTCTGTTCCGTCTGTAACATACCACTGATTCGGATGCAATAGCTGATCAATTTCATGTCCAAAGACCAAAAGAGAACCGCTTAAACCGATCACGACTAAAAATAACCCGCTCCAAATTCCTACTAGAGAATGTAATTTATATAATTTCTTTCGATTCATAGGCACTTCCTGCCAAATGAATTCAAAATTAGGAATCCCATCTCAAAAACAGTTCAACCACGATAATAAATTTTTATACTGCATTTCTGGTATTCTTAAGAACCAAAACACAATACAAGCTTTGAAAATTCAGAGATTGTTACAAGTCAATTTTTGATTTTAGGTCTCAACATCAAAAATTAACTTTTTATTATGGCTCCTCCTAGACAGAAACGTATTGGGTAAACCATCGGAACTCTGCAAAAAAACAAACTTTGGGTTTTCTTTTAGTTTGAGAAATTCGAATAAAACCAACAGAAAAAAATTAAAGAAAGAAGCGCAGAACCACACTCTTTTACAACTACACTTCGATCGCTGGTACGGAGAAATCTCCAGATAACAAAAATAATTGGATTGGTAAAAGAAAGTAGGAGTTCCTACATTCTAACGTTTTGAGAAAGACTTCTCTATTTTAAATTTAAAACTTATAAAACTTTTTGTTAAATGAGCAGAATTGGTTTATTTCCTATCAAAAACCTATCTCTATGAAAATAACGAAGCATCCATTTCCTCATTTAAAAATTTACTTGAAACACTGAGCGTTTCCTCACCTAAAAACCTACATCAGGCAATATGGTCGAAAATGCTCATAACGCTACTTTCATAATTCGGCGGTCTATAAGTCAAAATTCAAACAGAAATTTCATATTTGTACCGAACATACTTTGCAAACATCACAAGAAAGTTCAAATGAGAGTCTTCTCATATTTCGATTTGCAATGAACCCGAATTAGATCCCGGAGAAGGAATATCTTGTCCTTCAAATTTTCACTATTATACCTTGATACAAAAGTTAAAAAAAATTCCATTATAGGCAAGAAACAACCTAACGCAATCGTTCGGTATCACGCGCATAGCCACTTGCATCGATTCCACCATAGATCAAAACGGAACCATCAGGCAATACTGTCGAAAAATGTTCATAACGCGGTTTTCGCAATGGGGTGATAGAACACCAACGATCCTTGTTTGGGATGTAACGAAAATTATTGTTTACAAAACCTTGGTTTCTTCCACCGACCCATAAAATGGAACCGTCCGTTAAACGATTTAAAGTAAAATGTGATCTTGATTCTGGCATTTTCATCAACTTCCAGATATTCGTAGTAGGATCGTAGATTTCCATCGAATCTAAATAATTGTTAGAATTTCCATTTATAAAATATTGACCTCCGGCTACCAATAACCGTCCATCCGCCAATAAAATCGAAGAATGCTCAAAACGAGGTTGATTTAGAGGTGCAAGTAAACTCCAAGTGTTGGTATTTGGATCAAAAACTTCCACGGAACTGAGGACAGCATTCGATCCCAAACCTCCGGCTGCAAGAACACGGCCGTCATTTAGATGTGTAAGAGTAAACTGACTTCGAAAGAAATTCATAGCATTGGTTTGAGTCCAAGTATTCAGATTCGGATTGTAAAATTCCGCTCCCGATACCACATTTTCATTGTTTGAATTTCCTCCCACCGCAAGAACACGGCCATCTAATAAAAGAATAGTTCGATGTAAAGCCCGTTGTTGATTCATAGGGGCAACATAGTTCCAAGTATTTGTATTTGTATCGAAACGTTCCACAGTGGAAATCAGATCCATATTATCGTATCCTCCGGTTATCAAAACGTCACCGTTTCTCAGAACTGTGGATTGATGATATTCTCTTCCATAATTCAAAGAAGAAATCTGATTCCATACAAATCCATTTGGATTGAAAAATTCAACTCGATCGGATATAGGGTTTAGATTTTCTTCTCCTCCAATAAAAGCGATCTTTCCGTCATTCAAAGTAATTCCGGTTGCACCGCTACGCCCGGTGGCTCCAGGAACAAAATCCGTAGTGCGCAACTCAGAAGAACATTGGTGAGTGAATTCGTCAGAAGAACTCACAAAGTATCCGAGAAGAAACAATAGTTTCTCTCGATCCGTGCCTTTGTCGATTGTATTACAGGAAAAACAAAAAAGAAAAAAAGACACACTAAAATAAAGGAAATGGTTTCGAGAAAAAATCTGCCAATACATATAAATAAATTCCTCACTTAAGTTGAATGCAAATATTATAAGCTGAAAAACAAGTCTAAAAACTTATCTTAAACTCCGAAACAAAGATCAATTTTGCCAAATCAAAAAGGATTCAAAATTTCAAAGTCAAACCTATCATTTAACAATCGAAATAAAATCCAAAAAATCCCGAACTTTTAAAATCATCTTTTTATCATTTTTATATTTCTTTGGTACATTTTAAAACTCATGCGTGATATTGCAGAATCAAAAAAATATTCTTTGAATTCTTGCTCATTAAGAGATAGTAGAGAATCCGAATTCCCTTTAAAATAAGATCGAACTTTAAATTCCTCTACATTCGTTCGAATTCCTTTCTTGTTGGCTCTTACACGATTCCAAGGACAAACATCCTGACAAATATCGCAGCCCGCAAGCCAACCGTGTGTATCGGAAATCCTTTCCGAAGGATCTTCCAGTGTATGATGAGAAATACACTTTCCTGCATCAATTTGATAGGGTTTTAAAGCGCCAGTAGGACATGCATCTATACAAGCTGTGCACGTGCCACAACGATCTTTGACTTG
>NZ_CP024871.1:1752500-1775000 GCF_000306675.2 Leptospira mayottensis 200901116 | reverse complement strand
GACTGAGATTTTCGAATCTTTGATCGATCTTGCGAACTTCTTCGTCCACGGTTCCGGAAAGAAGATCGATCTTATCCTCTACTTGAGACAGAAGATCGCCCGCACTAGATTCCATCGCAGACTGAAGATCTCCAAGATAGGAATCCACGTCTTTGATCCGAGTGGAAATTTGTTTATCGAGTATAACGACGGATTGTTTAACCGCCTCTAGATCTTGTTGAATCGACATGGAACGTTCCGTGTGAAGTTTAGAAAGTTCTAAATCGAATTCGTCTTTGAGAGAAACGATTCCGTGAATTGTTTTTTCTTTTGCATCTTCTCTTGCGGCGTCCAGCGTCGCATGAAATTCCTTGAAACCCATAGAAATATCTTTTTTCAGATCGTCCGCATCGCTACGGAGATTGTTACTGATACGATTGAATTCTTCTTCGAAGTTGTCGATCTGACGAAGCAATTCCGATTTACGAGCGTCGGCCTGGCGCAGAAGTTTATTCTCCGCTTCCAGATATTTTTCTTGGAAAAACTGAATGGATTCGTTGATTGATTCCGCCTGACGTCTCGTTTCGTTGAGAATTTCGTCTCTACGAGTCATGGTTTCCAAACTCATCCCCTCGATCTCTCTACGGATAGAGTCCACTTCAAGTTTGACTCCGCTGATGAACGCCTCTTTAGAATGAGTCACCTGCTCTAAAATCCGGTCCAGCTTTTCTTGGACGGATTTTTCGGCGAGTTCGGCCATCTCCTCAAGTTTACGGTCCGCAGCTTCCGTTTTTTCCTCAATTCTGGAATCCAAACGTTCTAGTTTATCGCTTACTGTCAAAAACACTGTTTGGAGCTTTTCAGATCTTAAATCCAAATCTTCTTCTTTATTACGAATCGTTTCAAAAAGAGAGGTGATTTCGGAGCGTAATTGTTCAATTCTTCCCACAGATTCGCGCATTAAAGAATTGGAATGTGCTTCCAAACTCTCTCTGTAATTTCCGGCAATCGAGTTCAAGCCCTGGTCTATCTTATCGTTTTTAATTTCCAAAAGCTCTTCGAGTTCGACGATTTTGGAAGCGAGAGATTGTAAAAGTTCGTCTGAACGAAGATCCACTTTATCGGAAAAGACTTCAAGAATCGATTCTGCTTCGGATCTTAAATTCAAAATTTTCTGATCCAAGAGTTGAATTTCTTTCTTACCGGACTCCATACGAAGAAGTCCTTGTTGGATCGCGTTGGATTCCTCCCGAATATCGGAAGAAAGTTGCACGACCTCCTTGAGATCGCGCGCGACGCCATCCAAAAAGTCACGGTTGGTTTTGATGGACTCAAGCAACTGTCTCGATTCATCATTAAGAGCATGAACTTCATTTGCAAGTTTGCGGGTTTGTTTGAGACTGATTTCTAAATCGATTCCCGCATCTTTTACAGACCCGATCTTTTCAAGCGCAATACCGCTCAATTCATCTTGAATTTTTCCGGTAAAACGTTTGATTTGACTGAGTTTATAGTTGGATTTATCCAGTCTTCGAAGAAGGATTGTAATTCCCACGCTGGCTATAAACGGCAGGAGTAATTCTATTCCCATTGAATTTTGTTTACCATAGACATAAGAAGAACCCGTTCCAAAGGAAACTCAGAACGCTACTCTATAAGTTGTAGCCTTAGGGAACCTGCCATGGCGGCCCATCACCGAGTTTAGAAAACGCGAAAAACGGCAGCTTTGAGTTTTCCTGAAATGGAAATTCTTACCTTTGGAATAAGCTGCAAAATTTCCGGAAACATTATGTCTCGTCAAATTAGAATTGACTATTCGAAAGATCGTAAAAAGAGCAAGAAAAAATTAAATTATGTTTAAAAAAAAGCCCTATTCTGGTTTTTCGTCGGTTTATGACGCAGTCATGCGGGATGTTCAATACAAACATTGGTCGGAATTTATTCTCTCTTCTTACTCGAATCACTCTCGAAAAATTCTTCCTAAAACCATTTTAGACCTGGGCTGTGGGACCTGTAGACTCTGGGAAGAATTTCCAAAAAACGTTACACTTACCGGAATCGACTCAAGTTTAGAAATGCTCGAAATTGCCAAGAAAAAAGCAATTTACGGAGAATGGATTCATTCGGACATACTCGATTTAAATCTGAACGGACGAAAATTCGACCTCATCCTTTCTACACACGATACGCTCAATTACTTAAGAAATGAAGAAGAATTAAAAAAAGTTTTTTCCAGGGTTCGATCCCATTTGGAACCGGAGGGACTTTTCTTTTTCGATTTGAGCAGCCTCTATAATTTTAAGAATCATTTCGACGGACAGACGTTTGTAGAACGAATTAGGGATTATACAATTGAATGGAAAAATCGATTCTTAGAGGATTCGAATACTTTGGAATCCACACTCACCTTTTCTCATAAAAGATCCAAAGAAAAATTTTCGGAAATTCATAAACATAAATATTTCCCAAGAAATACAATTCACAATTTATCTGGAGAATGCGGATTTATACTTTTGGAAGAAGGTTCCGATTATAAGGACTGGATTCTTGAAGAAGATGCTTCTCTTACAAATTATCTTTGCGGTAATACGGAAATGAATTTACGAAATCAATGATATTTATCAGAGTTTTAGGATCGTAAAATTTTATGTCGAAACCCAACTAAAAAAGGACGAAAAAAAACCGTATGTCAAAATTTAAAATCGAAGGAAAATCCGGAAAGGTTACGATTGATACACCGGTAATCGACGGTTATGATAAAATTTTCGACGAAGTCTCCAAGGATGCTTCTACGGGCGCCGTATTGGAAGTGGAATTTTTTTTAGATCCCGTCAAAAAAATAACCTCTAGCGGAATTGCAAAACTTTTAACCGTAAAAAATAGAATGGATCACTACGGAGTAAAAATGAAAATTAAAAACTTAAATCCGGATCTTTTGGAAATCCTCAAGAAGTTCAAAGTGGATGCCAAACTCGGTCTCTAAACTTTCGAAAAACAATTGCCTCTTTTGGCGAGGCCCAAAAAACCCTATGGTGAATCCCGCAATTTCAGTCAGCCAACTTTCAAAGTTTTTTCCGGGAAAGACCGCAGTATCCGATCTTAGTTTCGAAATTCCGAAAGGAAGAATTACAGGTCTACTCGGACCAAACGGTGCCGGTAAAACAACCACTCTGAAACTTTTAACTGGCTCTCTCCATCCAAACCAAGGAACAATACGATATGACGGTCTTGATCTTTTGAAAAATAAGATCGAGATCCAGAAAAAAATCGGTTATCTTTCCGAGTCTTCTCCGATTTATTGGAATCTTACAGTTTTCGAATATCTTTCTTTTTTAGGAAAGGCAAAAGGAATCTCCGTCAAAGATCTAAGAGAAAAAATCGATTTCGTTTCCTCTTTGTTGAAATTGAAAACGGTGAGTCCGATCGGCCTTCTTTCCAAAGGGTTTCGACAGAGAGTAGCCTTGGCTGGAGCTCTCATTCAAGATCCCGAATATATTATTTTAGATGAACCGAGTTCCGGCTTAGACCCGATTCAAATCGCGGAATTGAAACAACTCATTCGTATATTAGGAAAGAGTAAAACGATTCTTCTATCATCTCATATTTTACAGGAAGTGGAAGATCTCTGTGATCATGTTCTTGTGTTATCGGAAGGAAAATTGATCGCAGATTCCTCTTTAGTTTCCATCTCTCGGGGAAAAGACAGTTTGGTATTGGCGGAAACCGATTTAGATACACTCAAAATTCTTTTTTCGGATACAGACTACGAAATCGAAACGACTGGAAAGTCGGAAGATTCCTTTTTAGAATTTAGAATCCGCTCCCACAATACGTCCTCGGAAAAAATCTTTCAGTTCTTGAAAAAAGCAAGTTTTCAAGTTCGCTCTTTGACTCCGGAAAAAAACTCCTTAGAATCCGTTTTCCAATCTCTGACCGTAACCAAATAAGATGAAACTTTCCGAATATTTTAAAACATTTTTTTATAATACTACAACCGTGTTTTGGAAAGAATTTTCCGTTTACTTCAATTCACCCGTCGGAACAATTTTTGCTTCTTTCTTTTTATTTTTAACTTCGTTTCTATTTTTTTTTGGGTTGGGAGACGGTTCTTTTTGGGACTTTAAATCCGCCAGCATGGAAGCGTATTTTTTCTGGGTTCCGATTCTATACGTGATTTTTATCCCTGCTCTCTCTATGCGCCTTTGGTCCGAGGAAGAACGTTCCGGAACTTTGGAAATCCTTTTCTCTCTTCCCTTGAGAGATTCGGAATTGGTGTTTGGAAAATTTTTTGCGGCTTGGAGTTTTTTAGGATTTGTTCTTTCGTTTACACTTCTGATTCCGGGAACGATTTTTTATCTCGGAGATTTAGACCCGGGAATCGTTACGGCGGGTTATTTGGGAATTTTTCTTTTAGGCGGAGCGGACTTAGCGCTCGGAAGTTTTATTTCCACTCTAACGAAAGATCAGATCAGTTCTTATCTGCTCGGGCTCATTCTTTGCCTTTTCTTTTTTCTTTTGGGGTACAGGCCTTTTCTTCAATTTTTAGGAACAAATCAGGGAACCAAAATTTCTTTTTTTTCTCTTTCCAAACATTTTGAATCGTTTCGTTTAGGAATCCTGGACGGAAGGGAAGTCTTTTTCTATTTAAGTTTCATTCTTTTATCCTTATATGCAAACATTCTTATATTGAGGTCAAAACGATGATCTCAAATCTTAGGATTTTTTTTTCGCAATTCAATTCCAATCCTTGGTTTTTATTTTCTCAGGCATTTCTTCTTTTTTTATTTTCAAACGGAATCCTTTCTCAATTTGTATGTAGAAAAGATCTTTCGGAATCAGAACGATTCGAAGTTTCAGAAAGCACGCGAAAGATTTTTCAAAACCTACATTCTCCTATCTACATCGATGCTTACTATTCCTCTAAAACTCCGGGAGAATATAAGACACGTCTGGATCTAACCAAAGAATTGTTAAGCGAAATCGCCTCCTTGGGCGGATCGAATGCCATATTACGCTTTCATGATCCTGACTTTTCTGTCGAAGAGCAAAAAAAGGCGATCGAAGCAGGAATTCAACCGCAGATATTGGAAAAGACAGAATTAGGTTCCTCCCAAATCAAACAAGCCTACTTCGGTCTAACTTTGACCTTAGGAACCAGGAAAGAAACAATTCCGATCGCCTTTTATGCGGAAGAAATCGAATATCAAATCTTAACGACTCTTAGAAAAATGATCCGTAGCCCCACAGACTCAGGAATCGGAATTCTTTCTATTCCAGGAGCGTTGTCCACAACTCCCTCGGATCCTGAAATCGGAAAAGATACGATCGGAATTTTTGCAAATCAGATTCTAATAGAAGAATACGGAGCTCTTTCGAAAGTCCGCCTTGAAGAAGAGGACATTCAAGATTCCTTACATACTCTCCTTTGGATCGGTGGAGGAACATTATCCGAAACAGCTTTTTATAAACTTGATCAGTTCTTAATGAGAGGCGGAAATCTCATTCTTCTTTTCAAATCTATGGACTTTCGTTTGGAACCTCCCAATCGGGAGAAGGGAATCGGAATAAATTCGATCGGCGCAGGGATCGCAAAACCGACTCCTCGGATCGAAGAGCAAAATCGTATTTTTGAATCTTACGGTTTTCGAGTGAATACCGACCTTGTCTTGGACCCGAATCGTTCTCTTTCCATCGGTCCTTTGATGGAAGTGGAACCCGGCGTGATCGGAAGGTATGCCTATCCACCTTGGATTCTCGCAGGAAGCTCTCAGGAAATGTTAAGCGAAGTTAGTCCCTTTACGAAACCTTTGAAAAATCTGCTTCTTCCCTGGGTTTCAAGTCTGACTCTTTTTCCAGATCGACAACCGAACGTGAGGATGGAACCGATCCTATTATCTTCCGAAGAAGCAGAGATCCGCTCTTCCGTAGTGGCCCTCGGTGAAAAACAGATCTTTGCAACCCCAATTCGAAGCGGAAATAAAAAAATCATTTTAGGTGCTGTGTTAGAAGGTTCTTTTCGATCTGCGTTTGCATCCGTCCCAACAGTATTCAAAAAATCAAATCCTTTTTTGAAACAAACCTCCGAAGGAAAAATTTCTCGAATTCTTGCTATCGGCTCTCCCTACCTCGTATCAGATCTTTTGGCCTATCCAGAAACGAGAAAAATCTACCAAGAATCGAACATTCCGTTTTTATTAAATGCCTTGGATATATCCGCCGGAGACACCGATCTCATTCAGATCCGAGGAAAAAAATCTGCCTTTTTAAAACTCAATCCATTTTCCAATACTGAAAAAATAACATTCAGTTTCTTGAATCTTTTAGGAATACCGTCTCTTTTAGGCCTTTACACATATCTTAGGATGCGGTATAGAAATTCTCTACGAGGTAAAGACCCGGAATCATGAAGTCCTGGATAAAAATTCTTACAGCTTTCAATCATTTCTTTCAGAGAGAAACCGCTCTTGCTCTGGTTCTAACCAATCTAATTTTAGGTACCGTTTACTTTTTAATCTCCGATCCTTTGAGATCCTTTCAAAGAACGTACGACCCGTTCTTTCCTTTTAAAGCGAATGAAATCGAAAGGATTCAAATTGGGAGAAAAGGACATGAAACAATCTTAGAGCAAAAGAATGGAACTTGGTCCGTTCTAATCGGAGAAGTCGAAGCCAGACCTGATTTCAAAAAAATCATTTCCTTTCTAAATGCTATTTTAAATATCCGAAAGTTTACGAAAATCTCTTCTGCTTCTAATTCGAAAGAATTCGGTTTAAACGGTGAGGAATTAAAATTAGAAATCCAAACCGAGTCTGGAGAAATCGAAAAACTGGATATAGGAGCCGCCGGAAAATCGGAAAGCGGAACCTTTATCCGAAAACCAAACACGGGAGAAATCTGGTTTGTGGAAGAGAATTTAAATTCCCTGGCAGGCCGCGGGAATGAAAACTTCTTCCTCTCGAACCTTTTAATTCCGGAAAATATTCGTATACAAGAAGTTCATACTATTCTAATCTATTTTTCCGAAAACAAAAATGTCGCGTTTGAAGTCGGGCAAGCGGAACCGGGAAATTGGAAACCAATTTCTTCTAATTTCCAGCTCTGTCCGGGTGAGGATTGTTCTCGAATCGTTCAAAAAATCCTAACACTCAAGGCAGAAAGAGTTTTAAAAAGACCGTTCGAAGAAAAGATTTTCCCTTTGAATTCCAAAGATCGTTTTCAGATCGAAATCCGCCTTCATTCGAATCAGAATTCTTTGTTGAACTTGGAATGGATTGGAAACACTTCCGATAAAGAACCCGTCTTTCGATCGGATTCCGATTCGATTTTATACGTAATCGATCCCGACTTTTTAAGAGGGTTTCAAAAAGTTCCGAATTTGAAAGAATTCTTTTACGAAACCTCCGATCCGTTTTGACTCCCCGAGGACACATTGACTCGGTTTTTTCCGAATGACTTTTTTGATCGTATTTCAAAAGAGCATTTATTTTGAAACGTCGTTAAACGATATTATGAACTCTTTGAAACATTTACGATCCAGATTCAGAACCGATTCTCTATTGACAATGTAAATGCCTCCAATTTCCTTTCACAAGAAATCTAAAATTTAGGACAAAAGCATGGCTTTGATCGAAGAATTTGAATCTCAGGGGAATTTTCTATTTCGTTGGAGATCTTATATTCCCGGAATCATCTTGATTCTCTGTCTTGGACTTTTGCCCTTCTATCGGTTTCCCGGAGATTCCTACAACTATCATCTGTACTACCAGTCCTTTTGTTTCGTGATTAGTATTTTGGGGCTTTTCGTGCGTAGTTTCGTGATCGGCTACGCACCCGCAAGAACGTCGGGAAGAAATACGAAAGAACAGGTGGCAGACCTGGTTAACCAAGAAGGAATTTATTCCCTCATTCGTCACCCTTTGTATGTGGGAAATTTTCTGATGTATCTCGGAGCGGTTCTATTCTTAAAAAACTTTTTGATAGCGGTGGTTTTTATTCTTTTTTTCTGGGTATATTACGAAAGGATCATGTTTGCAGAAGAACAATTCCTGCGCAATAAATTCGGAGAGGCTTATCTTTCCTGGGCAAATAACGTTCCCGCGTTTATTCCGAAGTTCAGCGGTTATAAAAAGCCAGCCCTTTCTTTTTCCGTTCGCAATGTAGTTAAAAGAGAATATCCGAGCCTCTTCGGAATTCTCGTCATCTTCAGCGTTTTCGATTTAGTCGCGGTTTATTTTAACGAACCAGTCAGTAATCTTATAGAAGCAATTCGTATTCCTCAAATCGTTCTGTTTGGCGGCGGACTCGTTTTTTACATTCTTACAAGAATTGTCGTTAAAACTACAAAACTTTTACATGTTGAGGGCCGCTAAGCGCAAACCCATAAGAGCACTTTACTGAGTTAAGAGAAAACGAAATCACCCTTTTTCATGAGAATCGACATGTAACCCACTCTTTTCATAAAAGTCAAAACAAAACGATCCGTCTTATTGAAACATTTTCAAGGTGAAACCTATACCTCTTTTATTACGAAGACTTCAATTCGAAAACGTCTGAGAAGAACTTTCCAGATATGATTTCAACTGATTTGTCTCTTTTGTAAAAAAGACTGGAATCGGATAATTCTGCTTGGAAGAAATCAAAACGATTCCCTCATCGAAGAACAGAATTTTTTCGATTTCGGAAAAGAAATATTTATAACTGCTGTTTAACGCTTCAAAAGAAAGAAAATCCTTACTCTCGCTCAATTTGCCCGGACCGATTCGTTTCAAACTTTTCAACTTGTCCGGGATTAATTCTTTCTTTTTGTCGGCGAGTTTTTCATACAGAAGTTCTCGGTTCTGATCCAAATACAAAATCCCGTCGATTTCAAAACGTATCTCTTTGACTTCTTCCTCTTTCGACTTTTCTTCGTCTACAAAAGAGAAGTTAGGAGACTCTTCCAAAACCTCAACGCCGGAACCTTCTTCCATTCGGGAAAACTCCTCAATCGAGGAAACAGTCTCATCAAAAAATTCGGCCGAAGAAGATATTGTTGGTTGCAAGACTTTGCCCTGCTTCGGGATTTTTCTTCCTTCCACAAATAAATCTTCTAGATGTTTTTGTTTTTCGATCTCTCCCAGGTTAGAAGCCCGTTTGGTTGCCGCAAGAATCTCCGCACCTTTGCGAGGATCGAATTCATGCCTAGATAGATGCTCATTCTCGGAATTTTCCTTTCGAATATTGGATTTAAACCGGAGCTTAGACCTTTCTCTACCCGAATTCGGATTGAGAGAAACATAAATAAAGCAAAGTAGTCCTACAAGGATGAGTGCGATTGCAATAAAGAGCATCACTTTATGTATCTGTCGACGGAGCAGGTTTCTGAAGCGTTTTTCTTACTTTTCTCCTTTACAGAAATATTCCCTTACAAACCCTTTTAGTTTATTGATATAATCATGGAATTAGAAAACGTTTCTCTCAAAGACAAGATCATTCGCGCGGTTGTTGCCTTCTTTCTTTTTATCCTCGTGAGCGGTTTGATAATCACTTTTCTTCCGGGAGACGCCGAAAAAAGCTTTTTCGACGTGATTTCCGGTCGTTCTAATCTCAACGCCGGAAAAATCGGGAATGATTCCATCCCAATGGATTATTTTCAGGCCGCTCAAAGAGATTGTTTCTTCCAATACAGAAACATTGCCCCTTCTCTTGCGGAGGATCCTTCCACACTTCAATCCTGTGCATTTCAAACTATCCGTAGTTTGTTAGTCACTAAACAAATCGCAAACGCAACCGGATTTTCCGTTTCCGAAACCGGAATCCGTGAGGAACTTTCCGAAGAGGCAAGGAGAATTTATAGAGAATCCGTCAATGGAGCCGGGTATTCCGAGGAAGACGTTCGTAAACCCGAAGTCATCTATAGACAGATTCTAAACTCAGCTCCAATGCAATATCGAGTCGATCGTAAAAATGCAAGCGGTCTCTATGATTCTCTTTTAAATTCCGATCTCAAAAAAACCGACGGAGAAGTTGCGGTTCAAAAAGAATCCTCTTCCGCTCGGTTTCGACTTCGAATCGTCTCTTATACCGACGAACAGTTAAACAAGCTGGCAGAGAAAGAAACCCCCGTTTCCGAAGAAGTTTTACGTGCAAAATACGAAAACGAAAAGAAAGAAGGAAAACTACCGAAAAACACAGACGGCAAGGAGCTTTCCTTTGAAGAAAGAAAAAATTTCCTAAAAAGCAAACTACTTCTGGAAGCTCGTTCCAAATCCCAGGAAGAATGGAAAGGAAGATTAAAAACCCTTCAAGAAGAGCCGGACGGACTCCAAAAAATCGCATCTTTGTTAGGCGTGAGCATTCAGGATTTCAAGGACCAATCTCTTTTAAATCTCTGGGAATTGAAGTCCGGAAACCAGAACATCCGCCTCGGAAACAATACTCAATTTCTTAAAGATTTGACAACTGTGACCTTTGGGTCTAAAAAAGTCGGAGGTCCTTACAGAGAATCCGAAAAAAATGTTTTTGTAGAATTCGCTTCCTTGGAAATCGATTCGTCTAAAATCAATACTTTCCAGGGACCGGATTTGAGGGACAACCCGAACCTGCTGAATGGGTTCGTTATGGAAATCAGTCAGGCACTTCAGGAAAAATACCCGATTGAACGAAGGATCGGTCAAAAGGCAGAAGAATAATGCAAATCCGGGCTGAATTGGTAAATCCCTTTCTCGAAGCCGCCACGATCGTTTTTAGAGACGTATTGAAAACGGATCTGATCCGGGGAAAGATCGGAATCAAAGACAACCCAGAAACGAACCTGGAACTTTCTATTGTGATCGGTGTGATCGGAACGTTTAACGGCGAAGTAGTCTACGGTCTTAATTACGATGCCGCGTATAAGATCGCCGGTGTTCTAATGCCCGGAATGAACTTACAAGATATTAAAAATGAATACAAAGATATTCTGGGAGAAATCGCGAATATGACCACAGGAAATGCAATGAATATATTCGCAAGTTCCGGTCAATCGATCGAAATCACCGCACCGAATATAGTTGATTCCAAAAGCGAAACATTAAAAATTCCTAGAAAGCCCGCCTTGGGAATTAGTCTATTTTCTAAGTTTGGAAAACTGGATGTAAACGTTTCCCTCACTTAAACTTGCTTGAAAAGCGTTTCAAACCGGACATTTCGTCCGGTTCCAAGAAAAAAAGGACTCTTTTCAATAAATTTAATAGTATCTGCGTTTCAAAATTCTTTTGAGTTCCTTTACAAAAGGAGAATCTTCGGAAGCCTCCGGATTCAATCGGTTTAAGTACGTTTTCGCCCAATTTTCCGCTTCCTCGTATCGCCCCTGATCTCCATAAATTCTCGCGATCAAAGTTACCGCTTTTTCCAACTGATCCCTTTTAGGATCAAGTTCCGGTTTTTTCTGTAGAAGTTTTACGAGTTGTAAAAGATATCCTCTTGCGGAATCTTTTCGATCCGTGGACGAAAGCATCTCTCCCAAAGAAAGCAGAGAAATCGATTGGAAGTTTTCGGGAGCCTCCGTGATAATTTTAAGATATTGAGTTTCCGCTTCCGGAATTTTTCCGTTTCCCCTGAGAGCTCGAGCAACCTCGAACACCGCTTTCCATTTTTCGTCCTCGGAATCGATTTGTTCCGTGATCGTATTTGCGTCGTTTGAATTTTCCGCGGTCAATCTTGCGTTTTCTAGTCTGGAAGAATTCGCCAACTTTCCCTGTACGGAAGATTGATCGAACTCGCTCTTTGCTTTGTTTCTCTGATTTTCTCTCAGTCGTAAAAGACCTTTTTTATATCCACTTTCGGACGGATCTTCCTTCTTTTTATCCTTTTTCTTTTTTAAGCTTGTTTTTTCGGAATTCGGAAGTATCGTTTTTTCCTGAAATTTTGCGACTTCTTCTTTGGATCGATCCGATGATTTTTGCACAGACATAAAGTCCAAAGAATGAACGTTAGTCGTCTTTGATTCTTCCATCTGCAAAGATTTAGAAGAATCTTCAGTTGAAACGTTTCCCGACTCCGTGCCTTTCGACACAAATTCGGATATTTCTTTTGTTTCATTCGACTTTGTAACTCCGGAAATATCTTTTTCCGAAGTATCAGTAGCATTCATTTCCGCTTCAGAAAGCCCCAACTCTTCCGGAAACGGAAGAGGCATATCTGCGAATGAAGAACTCGTGACGACCATAAGTGAAAAGATCAAGATGATCAAAGCAGTCGAAAATTTCATCGAGGCTCCAAAGTTCCCTTGGAATTATTTTTAGGCGGTTTCATCAAAGTCGGACGTTCTTGATTGTGGGAATTTCGTTCCGGAGAAATGATTCCCGGATCATCCAGATTGCGATTTGCTTCCGGCGTTTTGATCCGATCTTCCGTCGGTAGTACGTCCGACTCGGTCGGTAGTTTCGGAGTTCCGACTCCTTCCCTCCTTTCGTCCCTTAAGGGATGTTTTCCTTCGGGAATATTTGATTCTTGTAAAAGTCCGTTCTTGGGTTTTTCTCTTTCGTATCGATCGATTTCGAGTTGGGAAGATTCCTCCGTTATAGAAAGATCCGGATCGCTGTAACGAATCGATTTTCGTTTGCGATTGTAATTTCTTTCGATATCTTCCAAGAACAACGCTTTACGATCCAATTCTTTCGCCTGACCGTCGAAAGCAGCCCCTTCTTTACCTCTTTGAATTCCGATAAGAACCGCCAAAGAAACTCCCAACACGGCTAAAGAGATTCCAGTATATAAAAAAGTCTTCTGAACTTGAGGTGGCAGATTTCGAGATAAACTATCGATCGAGGAAAACCCAGATTGAAGTTTGTCTTTTAGATTGAGATCCATCGTTTTCTTTTCCTAGTAATTTGGAAAAATTTCCTAATGTACACCTTTAATTTCGGTCGTTTCCCCAATTCTACTGACAAAGAGAATATTCTCGATCAATTTTTTTGACCTTATTTTTTATCTCACTATATCTCGAAAAATAAAATGTATATTATACAATAGACTTCTCCTGACCACACCAAAAAACCTCAAAGTAATTTCCAAGTTAGAAACCATATATTACTGATCTCATTCTGAGATAGAGTCTCAGAACTTTTGTATAGATTCGAGCTACGTGCTCATATCTCCTCTTCATTAAAATTCCAATGCACCGGAAAAACTTGATATTTATCAAGTTCGTAAAGCCCAAGAGTTCTTTTATTCTCAATCAATTTCAATAAAATGCAAATGGATCCATTGTAGTTAAAAAAAAATAATATTCAAATTTACTGAAATAGTATATATTTTATTGACTTTTTCCATTTTAAACGAAATGAACAAAAGAATCGAATCAGGAGACGAAATTTCATGAGCCAAACGAGCACCAAATACAACGATTCCATCGTAAAAGGGTTCATTGTCTCGGCTTTAGTCTGGGGAGTCACTTCCATGTTGGTGGGAGTTCTCGTCGCCTTTCAAATGGTCTACCCCGAATTGAATTTTACTCGATACTTCACTTTCGGGAGAATCAGACCCTTACACACAAACGCGGCGATTTTCGGTTTTGCACTGAGCGTTATATTCGCCACAGCCTATCATCTGATTCAAAGACTTTGTCGGGTAAGAATCTGGAACGATTCCTTAGCAAAAATTCATTTCGTATTATACAATCTAACGATCGTTCTTGCCGCGATCACTCTTCCCCTAGGACTTAATCAATCTAAGGAATACGCTGAATTGGAATGGCCTTTGGATCTTTTGATCGTGGTTTGGTTCGTGATCTTTCTCGTGAATTTCCTAGCGACGATTTTTACAAGAGAGGAAAAACAACTCTACGCAGCGATCTGGTTCTACATCGCTTCCTTCGTCACCATCCCGATTCTTTTTGTAGTCAATAATCTTTCAGTTCCCGTTAGTCTTTCCAAGTCCTACTCGATTTTTTCCGGAGTCTACGATGCAAACATTCAGTGGTGGTACGGTCACAACGCGGTAGCGTTTGTCTTAACGACCCCGTTCTTAGGTTTGATGTATTATTATTTTCCGAAACATATCAAACAACCCATCTATAGCCATAGATTGTCTATCATTCATTTCTGGTCCTTGATTTTCATTTATATCTGGGCCGGTCCTCATCACTTGCTTAACACCCCTCTTCCCGAATGGCTTCAAACAACCGGAATGGCTTTTTCCATTATGCTCTGGATGCCTTCCTGGGGAGGAATGCTCAATGGATTCCTAACGTTAACCCAAGCAAAGGAAAAGATCAAAACCGACGCTATTTTAAAGATGATGCTCGTAGGGATCACATTCTATGGGATGGCTACCTTTGAAGGCCCTCTCCTTTCCATTCGTTCAATCAGCGCCCTCGGCCACAACACCGATTGGATCATAGGCCACGTTCATTCCGGGACCTTGGGTTGGGTGGGAATGATGTCTTTCGCTGCGATCTACTATCTCGTTCCCAGAATGTGGAACACTAATCTTTATTCGGAAAAATTGGCGAACGTCCATTTCTGGTTCGCGACTTTAGGAATTCTTCTCTATATCGTTTCGATGTGGGTTTCTGGTATCACAGAAGGTTCTATGTGGAGAGCAATTGATTCCAAAGGATTTTTACAGTATCCGACTTGGGTTCAAATCACCGAGGTATTGAAGCCCTTTCGTTTTGCAAGAGGGGTTGCAGGCGCTATTTATCTGAGCGGTGTCTTCGTCATGCTTTATAATGTGATCAAAACAATTCAAAGCTCCGGTTCCGGTTTTCAAGAAGTCGATTTGAGAGTGAAGGAAGAAGGAGAAAGCGCATGAAACTTTTCGATATTCTTTTGACTTGGTTTTCGGGTTTTACAGAAAAATGGGAAAAACAAGGAGTTAAATTTACCGTTTATACGACAATCGCCGTATTGATCGGAGGTATATTCGAGCTCATTCCTCCTTTCTTTATTTCAAAAACCGCAGTTCCGATCCAAGGAATAATCCCGTTTTCAGCTTTAGAACTTGCCGGAAGAGACATTTATCAAAAGGAAGGTTGCAATAACTGTCATACCCAGATGATCCGTCCATTCAAATGGGAAGTGGATCGTTTCGATCCTTCTAAGTCGTACGGAAGAGACGGATATTCCAAAGCGGGAGAATTCGTTCACGATCATCCGTTTCTCTGGGGCTCTAAAAGAACCGGACCAGATCTTGCCCATGAATCCCAAATCCAACCTTCCTACACTTGGCATAAAACTCATTTGATCAACCCGAGAGACACTTCTCCCGGATCGATGATGCCCGCCTATCCGTGGTTATTCGATGCCGACTCTACACTCGACCCGGAAGAAATTGTCAATCGTATGAAAGGTCTTTCCAAAGTGGGAGTCCCTTATACGGAAGCGGATTATCTTTCTGCCACGAAAGAATTGGAAGGCAAAACGGAAGGAGATGCCCTGATTGCGTATCTTCTCAAACTCGGAAAAGACACGGCGATCCTTTCCAAATCCATTCAGTGAGGTGAAATTATGGAGCTAGAACTGATTCAAATCTATAAGTTTTTAAGACTTCCGATCCTTGTAACGGCGATCATTTTGATCACTTCTTACGTTTACAACCGCAAACGTAAGGCACAAATGGAAGAACCTAAATTTCGAATGCTTGAGGAGGATTAATCGATGACTCAAAATTCAAATCAGGATTTCGACGGAATTAGACAAGAAGACAATCCGCTACCGACTTGGTGGCAATGGATCTTTTTGCTTACAATCCTTTTCTCCATCTTGTACGCGATCTACTTTCACCAATTTTCCAATTGGAAGCAGGATATGGCCTACGAATTGGAAATGAAAGAACACGAGGAAAAATTTCCGAAGGCGATAGCTGTTACTTCGAGCGACGGAAGCAATCCGTTTCGAGGAAACGAAAGTGCAATTGTGGAAGGCGAAAAAACTTTTCAAGCGACTTGCGCCGCTTGCCACGGACTTACGGGACAAGGTCTTGTAGGACCGAGTTTGATGGACCGAGAATGGATCCACGGATCGACTGATTCCCAAGTTTATGATAACATCATGAAAGGAATCGCTAACGACAAAATAAAACTGGGAAGAGGCCCTATGCCCCCGCACGAAAACTCTCTTGGCTCCGAAAAAGTGTATCAAGTGATGGCTTGGATTGCGTCTCAAAACGCAAGTCTCAAAGCGGTCCGTTAAGTTTTTTGTGGTCATCTCAAGACACATTTCCGGTAAAATTCGTTCCGCAAGATATCTTGTGGAAGCGGTTTTAGTCCCACTTTATCTTTTTCTTCCTTGGTTACGTTGGGAAGAACATCCTCTGATCCGACTTGACATTCCCGGAAGAAAATTTTATCTACTCGGAAACATCTTCACACCTCAAGAAGGTTTTTATCTTCATCTTTTTCTTATCGGAATGGGTTTATCCCTTTTCTTCTTCACGACATTGATCGGAAGAGTCTGGTGCGGTTGGGCCTGTCCTCAAACCGTATTTACGGATCTTTTCGATTTTATCGGAAGAACGATTCTCGGTTCCAAGTACGGAAAAAAAGACGCTTCTCTCTTCGGAAAGATCCTTGTTCATAAACTGTGGATTTTTTTCAGCTTACTAGGATCTCTTGCTTGGATTTCCTATTTTGCGGATCCGTACGAAATGATAAGCGACATTCGCTCCTCCTCCTTTTTGACGAATCCTCCCACTTGGATTTATTTTACGTTGTTTTTTACGGCGACTTTGTATTTTGATATGGCGTTCGTAAGAGAACAATTCTGCAAGTATGCCTGTCCTTATGCGAGACTTCAGACCGTGATGATGGACTCAGATTCGATCAATGTCACCTACGACTTCAAAAGAGGAGAACCGAGACGAAAGGCAAAAATTCAAATTGGAGATTGTACGGCATGTAATCTTTGTTTGGTGGTCTGTCCCACTGGAATTGATATCCGCGAAGGAGTAAACATAGGTTGCATTTCCTGTGGCAAATGCGTGGACGCATGTACAAAAACCATGGGTAAAGAAGGCAAAAAAACCCTAATCGGATATATGTCCGAAAATCAGGCCAATGATCCGAAGACCGAAATCCGTTGGATACGCCCTAGGAGTTTTATTTACGGAATCTTACTTCTTTGCGTCTTAGCAACTTCCGTAATTCTGCTCTACAACAGGATTCCATTGTATGTGAATATTCTTCCCGATCGAATCATACAACCGATGGAAATTCCGGGAGAAATTGTAAGAAATTTTTATAACGCTCAACTTTCAAACATGACGTTTGAAAATAGATTCTTAAACGTTTCTGTAGAAGAAAGTACTCTCCATTCTCCGATTCGAATTCTTTTGGGAGGAACCCCAACTCCTTCCGTTGAGATCCAAGCCAACAGTGTACAAAACTTTAGAATCATCTTGGAAACAACCTTAAAATCCTCCGAGCGTTCCCAAACCTCTCATCAGATTACTTTGAAAATTACAGACTCAAAAAACAAAAACTATCAGTTAAAAAAAACGATTCCATTTCGGGTTCCCATTTCGATTCAAAACTAAAGGAAAAACTATGGCTCTTCATAAAAGTATGAAACTCGCATTCACTTGGATCTGGATCGCGTTTATTGCATTGATTTCTGCAACCGTAGTTACGATTCGATATGCAAACGCGAACTATACAGGGCCGATCGAAAAAGAATATTACGAAATAGGACTGAATTACGAAAAATCAATTTTAGAACAGAGGAAAATGCTCGAAGAAGGATATTACTACGAAAGTGTTTTATTCTCCCCGAATTTAAAACTCGGAAAAAATCCAATCGTAATTCGATTTTTAAAATCCGGAATCCCAGTCAGCGGAGCGAAGGTTCAGGTCCAAATCGAAAGATCCGCAACCGATCTGTGGAACCGCTCTTTTCTTCTGGAAGAAGATCCTAAAACCAAAGGGAATTACCTCGGTGTCTTGGAATTTTCGGAAATCGGACCGTGGGTTTTAAGCATCACAGGGGAAATACACGGAAGAAGCCTAAGAAAAACAGAAAATATGAATATTCAATAAATAAAATGGAATCTCTCGCAGAAATCGAAAACCGTTGTTATCACTGTAATACTCAGATTCGATCCGAAAAAGAAAAGATATATGCAAGATTAAAAGAAAAAACAGAATTGTTCTGCTGCTTAGGATGCAAATCTCTTGCAAGCCTACTTGTAGAAAACGGACTCACTCGCTTTTACGATCTTCGAGGATCGGAAATTTTAGAACCCATATCTTATGTACGATCGAATTCGGAAAATCTTGAAACGGATTCGACATATCAAGAATACGTAATACAAAAGGAAAATGGAATCTGCGAAACTCTAATTACGGTCGGAAAAATCCACTGTTTTGCTTGTGTTTGGTTGAACGAACGAGTCGTTTCGGAACAAACAGGAGTTTTAGAAACAAGAATTAATTTTGCAACCGGTAGAATGAAATTGGTTTACGATCGAAATAGAATCGATCTAAACAAAATTTTTTCTTTGATTCGAAATATCGGTTACGAACCCGCTTTATATTCTCCTCTTAAGGCGGAAACAAAAATCGGTCTTTTTTCCAAAGACCTTTTCCTCAGAACGGCGGTCGCCGGATTTTCCTGGGGAAATATTATGTTGTTCAGTGTAGGACTTTACACTGGATACTTTTCCGGAATCGAAGTCGAGTTCAAGCGTTTGTTTCATTTCGTATCCTGGGTCTTTGCAACTCCCGTTTACATCTATTCAGGTTACCCTTTTTATAAGGGAAGTGTAGAATCGATAAAAAGAAGAATGTTGTCTATGGACACGTTACTGTTTTTAGGAGTTTCACTGGCTTACTTTTATAGCGTTTACGTAACGTTAAGCGACAAAGGGGAAGTTTACTTCGATTCCGTATGTACGATCTATTTCTTTGTATTGATCGGAAAGTTTCTGGAATCCACAATTCGTTTGAAAGCTGGAAGAAAAATCGGAGAACTTCTATCTGCACTTCCAGAAGAATACACAATCGTTCAAGATCGTAGACAAATCTCCGTATCCCCTAGCAAAATTCAGAAAGGAGATAAAATTCTACTCAAAAATGGAAATCGAGTTCCCGTAGATGGAATTTTAGAAACGGAAAACGCCCATTTCGACGAATCTTTTCTCACGGGAGAATCCAAACCTGTTTCCCGTAAAAAAGGAGATTCTATTCTATCCGGCTCCCTTTGTCTCAACACGAACGTTTTTGTCACCGCGACCACGACGGTAAGAGAAAGTACACTTTCCAGGATTTCCTCATTGGTCGAAGGCGCCCTTCAATCAAAACCGAAAATTCAAAGAACCACCGATAAACTCTCTATCTACTTTACCTCAATCGTTCTTCTACTTTCAATTGCAACTTTTAGTATATTCTTTTTTTATTATAATGATGGAAAATCCGCAATCCTCAATACAATCAGCATTTTGATCGTGGCCTGTCCATGCGCACTTGGACTCGCCGTTCCCACTGCGTATGTAGCAGGTAATCTACTCTATGGGGCAAATGGAATTCTAGTTAAAAATCCGGACTCTATGGAAATATTAAGTCACGCCGATCGAATCTATTTTGATAAAACAGGGACCTTAACTTTCGGGAAATTATCCATTCGAGAAGAGTGGTTTTTAAAACCAGACGATTCTCTAAGGATTTATTCGATTCTATTTTCGATGGAATCCAATTCTACACACCCTCTCGCAACCAGTCTGATGAAAGAAATCGAGAAAAAACTTCGACAAAAGAATAAATCTCCGATTCCAATTTTTTGGAAAAAAATCAGAGAAGTTCCCGGAAACGGAATCGAAGCAGTTTCGTTAAACGGAGATCAAACGTATAAAATCGGAAACAGAAAATTTGTTTCGAACGGCAAAGGTTCACAGGACGGAAAAATTTATATCGGAGTAAACGAGAAACTCATAGCAAGTTTTTGTTTGGAAGATACCATTCGTCCCGAAGCAAAAGAAACGATTCAAAAACTAAAATCCAGAATTGGTTTTTTAGGAATCCTTTCCGGAGATTCCAAATCCAACGTCCAATCACTTGCCTCTTTTTTAGATCTAAAAAATTCCTTTTATGAATTGAAGCCGGAAGAAAAGCTGAAAGTCATAAAACAAGCACAAAATAACGGAGAAACGGTCGTCATGGTAGGAGACGGAATCAATGATTCCGCTTGTTTAGCGGCGGCGAACTTGGGAATTTCGATGGGAATCGCCTCCGATCTGTCCATAGACAAATCAGATCTCGTATTACTTTCCAACCGATTGGATTCTCTGGTGCATGCTATTTCCATATCCCAGAAAACGAAAAATATCATATTTCAGAACATTCTAATATCCTTAATCTACAATTCGATCATGATTCCTTTGGCCGCCTTTGGTTTTATGCTTCCGGTCATCTGTGCGGGGCTTATGACTCTCAGCTCCCTTTCTGTAGTCCTCAATTCCATCTCTTTACAATGGAGAACAAAACCATGAACGCATTGTACCTCACGATTCCTATGGCGATGCTGATAGCACTGGGTGCATTGATCGTATTCCTCTGGTCGTTAAAATCAGGTCAGTACGAAGATATCGAAGGACCGAAATACAGAATGCTCTTCGACGACGAATCAAACATCGATAAACCGATTCCGAAACAGAAAAAATTTAATGCAGACTGAACTTTTTTTAACCACTCTTTCCGTAGCATTCCTCCACGGAATCACAAGTTCCCTACACTGTCTCGGGATGTGCGGACCCTTCGCCGGAACCTTAAACCTTTACCAAAAAGAAGCGAGATTCAAAACGAATCTTTTCTACAACTTGGGAAGACTCATATCCTATTCTACGTTAGGCGCTATATTAGGATTTGTGGGCTCCGGACTCAATCTCGCAGGAAATATAGTTTCCCTTCGGGAATTTGCGGCGGTAATCTCCGGAATTTTCGTCATTGTCTTCGGACTCAGACTCTTACAAAACGCCGGTCCCGAACGTTCCGGATTTTATCAAAAAGTTCTCAACAAATTTGCCACTCCTCTCATCGTTTCGCTTAAACAAGGTAAAAATCTTTCCGGTATCCCTTTGGCGTTCGGAATGGTAACGGGGCTTCTTCCCTGCTCGGCTTTATATCCTGCTTTCAGTTTGGCGCTTGCGACTGGAGGTATAGGATATGGTTCGATCATAATGTCCGTATTCTTTTTGGGAACCTTTCCGGCTCTTTTTCTTTTTGGAATCGGATTTCGAAAACTCGTCTTAAAACTTCCTACAAATGCAATCAAATTCGCCGGAGTTGCAGTGGTCTTCATCGGAATTTCTATGATCTTTTTCCGAATGAATCATACTCATGCGGAACACAAATATTCCCTCGAATCAAACAAAATCGAACGGCCTCCCTCCCGAAACGAAGAACATTCTCACCATCATTGACAAAAATTCTTTCCAAACATTCAAGTTTTCTCGAGAGATTTCGATTGTAAAAAGGGACGATGACTTCTAAACTGAAACCCCGGATGAGCGATTCTCTCAAGAATTTCACGGATTCCCTTTTAAAGGATCTGGAAGAAAACGAAAACGGATTCTTCAAAATAGAAAATGAAGATGGGCTCGCATATCTTTCCGTTTTTCCCGCCGGCAAAAAAGGAAAGCCGGTCGATTCGAAAGAGATCTTAAGAAGAATCGAACTTTTTCGGATCACGGAAATTTCTCCCGCAATCATCCAAAATCTCGCTCTCAAATCGGACGGTCTTTCGCATCTCATCGGAAAATGGCCCGGTAAACCGGAAAGTTCTCGGATTGAAATTGACATCTCCGAGGATCGTATGAAAGCCTATCTCACTTTTTATCCTCCTAAATACGGCGGTAGAATCTTAAACTCCGAACAAATTCAGGAATCGATTCAACAGAGAGGAATCCAATTCGGAATTCGAAAAGAAATCATCGATACACTTTCCGAAGAGCCAGAATATGGAAAAAAAATTCTCATTGCAGAAGGTGCGCCTCCAGTTTCTGGAAAAAACGGAGACATACGAATTTTATTCATCCACCCGGCAGTTCCGAATCTAGAAGAGGATGAGTATGGTAGAGTAGACTTTAAGAATATTCAAATTATACAAAGCGTTTCTAAGGATCAAAAACTTGCGGAAAAAATTTCCCCCCTTCCGGGGAAAGAAGGAAAAAATGTATTCGGAGAAATTCTCCCCTATGATCCTGGTAAGGAAGCAGAATGGAAATTCGGTGCAAACGTTAGACTCTCTTCAGAGGGAACTTTTGCCACTTCCCTGATCGACGGAAGACCGATCCTGGATCGCCAAGGAATCATACGAGTCGACGAAGTTTGTCATTTGGAGAATGTGGATTTTTCCACGGGAAACGTTAATTTTCCCGGAACCATTATCGTGGAAGGTTCCATCGCAGACGGTTTCACTTTGGAAACCGAGGGTTCTATCATCGTCAAAAAATCCGTCGGAAAAGTTTTTCTCAAAGCCGGAGGAGATGTCGTTTTATCCGGCGGATTCATGGGAAGAAACGGCGGTCTCATCGAATCAGGATCAGATATCTATACTCGTTTCGTGGAGC
>NZ_CP024871.1:1730000-1747500 GCF_000306675.2 Leptospira mayottensis 200901116 | reverse complement strand
CGTTCTTTCAACGACCCATCTTCGAGGCTTTCCTTTATATTTACCGATCAATGGTTTCTCGCCTCTTCTTCGAATGTGAGGCCGGATATTTCTTCTTCTAATTAATTTTTCCGTATCTTTAAAGTCATATCCTTTATCAAGACAGAGATGTTTTGGTTTCTTTTTTCTTCTACCGGAAAAAATCAGGATTGAATTTAAAGTCTCTTTTACGTTATGCTTGTCATGAACATTGGCTCCACTCAATGTTATGGCCAATGGAATTCCATTTCCATCCGTAAGAATATGCCGTTTAACCCCTAATTTGGCGCGGTCTGTAGGGTTTTTGCCGGTTAAACTCCCCCTTTGGGAGCTTTAACAATTGCGGAATCCATCGAGGCCCAGTCCCATGCTATCTTATTCTTCACATCATAATATTTTAAAATAGATTTATAAACCTTTTTGAATACTCCCGCTCGCTCCCATTCTTGGAATCTTCTGTGACAAGTTTGACCAGATCCGAAGTTACTCGGAATTGCCCGCCACTGACAGCCTGTTTTCATTCGATAGATGATCCCCGCCATTACCACTCTTGTAGGTAATCGATTGCGACCTCCTTGGAGATTTGCCCTAACTTTTGGGATTAATGGTTCTATTTTTTCCCAAAGTGCATCGGGGATCTCTGAATAATATTTGTCCATTTCACAAGTAAATAATTACGATTCAAAAGTACAACCAGTTTTGAGACCGGCTCTTAGTCAATCATTTTGAATTGATTATTTTATTTCGATTTATCCCCAAAATGCGACGCAAGTATTGTCCTAAACTGTTTTTGGTTTGGGAATATTATTGTTGTATTCGGATTATAAAATTGTAATCCACTCTTTCAGAAAATCATACAAGTTGTAATTCTTCTTCCCGGAGTCCACACTGTTACGGTTTTACATCCTGAAATTTAATTTACGAAGCGACCGGATTTCGAGGATATTAAAATGCGATCCTGAAGATCGTTTTTACGTTTTAGGCGATCGGCACCAATTTGATTCCTCTAAATCTCAGGTCATAAAAAGTGTCGTTATATCAAATCATTCAATTCCAATTCTTAGACATTGAATTTTACAAAACTTTGAAGCTTTTCTATAAATGCCAAAAGATTCTATAACCGATTTTTAATAAATCTACACCTCTTAGAATCGTTATAGAATACGATTCCAAAAAAATCTCGCATAGAATCAGTCTTTTAAATCTTACAAAAGAAATCCCAAATACACGAACAAAAGTTCCTATGAAAAAATTATAAAACAAGAATCTAAATTCAAAACTGAAAATAAAGAAACGGTTGGCTCACCGTCACGCTGTAGAGAATAAAACCAACAAGTATCATCATTCCCGCCAAAGGATAAACGACCCAAGGTTTATTTTGAAGATCTTCCATCCAAGTCCCTCTTTTTTCCTGAAGATAATCGGCTCCGAATAAAATGATCACCGCCGCTAAAACCGCAAACGGAACTTGTAAAGTCTGGCCGTTCTCCCAGGAGAAAGTTCGCTTAACAATAGCAAACGCAAGTTCCAAACTAGTATTGTATCCGTATTCCGGCGACGCTTTGGCTCGAAAGAAAAACATAGAAAAGGAAAAGATAAGAAACGAATACGTGTATTTGACCCAATCCGGAATTTTATCCCAACCGCTTTTTAAAGCGGAAAAAGAAAAGATAAATCTTTCCAACACCATCACGAATGCGTGGCAAGCCCCCCAAATGATAAAATTCCAATCCGCTCCATGCCAGATTCCACTCACAAAAGTAGTAATGAACACATTGAAATACGCTCGAAAAACACTCACCCGATTTCCACCTAAGGAAATGTAGATATAATCTCTGAGCCAGGAGGAAAAGGATATATGCCATCTTCTCCAAAGTTCCGTTACGGTCTGAGACAAAAAAGGTCTCATAAAGTTTTCAGGAATGGAATATCCTAGAATTCTTCCGGTTCCGATCGCAACATCCGAATATCCGGAAAAATCGCAATAGATCTGAAAAGAAAATAAGAACGCCGCTAAGATTAAAGATAGAGAGTCATAAGCACCCGGATTGGCGAACACCGGATCCACGGTCAGAGAAATCGGATCGGCAACGAATGTTTTTTTAAAAAGGCCCCAAGACAGTTGCCTAATCCCGGGAAGAAGATTTTCTTTCTTATAAGTATAATTCTCCAAAAATTGATGAAGCATATCCTGAGCACGAATGATCGGTCCCGCGACAAGCTGAGGAAAAAAAGAGAGA
Organism: Leptospira mayottensis 200901116; assembly: GCF_000306675.2. NCBI lineage: Bacteria > Pseudomonadati > Spirochaetota > Leptospiria > Leptospirales > Leptospiraceae > Leptospira > Leptospira mayottensis. The sequence continues at coordinate 1,745,242 of NZ_CP024871.1, read as the reverse complement.
AAAAGTCCGAACTGAAAGAGACTTTTCGCTTGTCGAACGGTTCCACGGTAGACATCCACCGCATAAGAGATCGCTTGTAAGGTAAAAAACGAAATACCCATCGGCAAGATCGCACCCGTTGAAGAAATGTAGGCAGGATCGCAAGGTTTTGAATCCGCGAATATATTCCAGGCATGGATGGAAAAATCCATATATTTAAACAGATAAAGAAGAAGTAAATTCCCCCAAACAGCTATATTCAAAAAAAATAATTTAAAAAATTTGGAATGTGCGGTTTGCATTCCCTTTACGGCGTAGTATGTCAAAACAATCGAATAAATCAGAAGAAGAATAAAAGGTATTTTGAATATAGCATAAAAATACAAACTCACCATCAAAAGCCAAAATCGTTGAAATTTTGCGGGAAGCCAGAAATAGAGACAAATTACGAAAGGGGCAAAAACAAGATATTGAACCGAATTAAAGAGCATTTTTTTCCAATTCCTTAAGCTGTTTTTCCAAGGCCCGTCTTGCCCATCGGTTTCCGAACACGGTCAAATGTCCGTCTTCGGGAATAAAATAATCCCGAATCCCTGAAAACTTTTTACCTTTTGCGGTTTCAATCACTTCTCCGCACATCTCCCCGGTTTCTTTTCTAAGTTTAAGCACAGGGATTTTTTTCTTTTCAAAATAAGCCGTCGCTCGAAGTGCATAATTTTCCAAAGGATGATAAAGCCCTCGATTTCTGCAGAATATCTCCTCTACCTGGATCGGCATCAAAACTACGATCAACCGAATCCCTTTCGATCTTGTGTATTCCACCATTTCGTCGTATGCTTGTTGTGTAATTTTTGGAAGAGGCTCCAGAGAATCTAGAGGCGGTTCTTTCTCCCGACAGGAAAAGTAATCCGGAATCGGTTCGGGACAATATTTTCTTTTATATTCCTCTTTGCTCATGCTATCTGGACTAGGGACTGTAGTTACATTCGTTTTTTCGAATATTCCTTTCTTGTCAGAATCACATTCCGTTTTCGAAGTTCTAAAAAAAGAATCCTTCATATATTTTGCAGGGGTTTGTTCGGCGGTAGAAGCGGAGGAAAGTCCGGTAGAATTCCATTCCGATCTCAAACGGAACAGAGTAAATCCATATTGCACTTTCAATTGTTCAAAAGCCAGCTTCAAAGCCTGAAGCGTATAAGAAGCTCTGGAAAGTTCGAATTGAATTCTAAAATTTCGGTTAAAACTCGGATCTCGATTTCGAATCTCGTCTATCTCGTCATCCGATAGCATTCCTTTAGCCCTAAGTTCTTCTGGAATCGTAAAGTCGTTTCCTGAAACGAAAAAAAGAACTTCTTTTAGATTCTTTAATTTAGGAGCCATGTCTTTCAATCTTCGAAGCGCTCCTAAGGAACCGTATGCGTCTACCGCTAGATTTAAAGTCTGCCTTGCTCCACCTTTTAATTCAATCCCGTTCAACAGATAACAAAATGTGTCTTCATCAGAAACTCCAAAACCCATAACGAGACTATCCCCCAAACAAGCGAGCTGGGGTTTTTTCGGATCGGGTTCTTCCAAACCTCTCATTCCGAGAGAATTGGTCCGAAATCTTCCTTCCCACTTTCCGGCAAAATGGCGGATGTAAATATCCTGATCCGGCGCAAGATCCACGTAATAAACCGGATTGTATCGATGGAGAAGTTTTTGATCTCTATAAAATTGAAGAGAGGGACTCTTGAGGAGATTGAGAAGAATTTCCGTTCCGATCAAAACGAGAATGAAAAATACAAGGGCTCGTCCTGCCCAGAAGAAAAATCCTTTCATGGATAGAGGAAAGGTTGAAATACAAGGCTTGCCTGGCAAGCGAATTCTATCTTTCTTCTTCAAGGTCAAAATCAACTAGTGATGATTTTGTAAGTAATTCAAACGTAAATCCAAACCTTTCTCATTCGTCAAAACCGCTGGAGTTCCTACATTTACAGTTTACATCACTTTTATGCGGTTTTTCCTGTCGTTTAAAAATTACAGAATTTCTACATCTTGAGGTTTTTGAGACAGTCTTTAAAAGTTCTCCGAAAGAGAAAAACTTTCCAAATTCTCCCTCGAAAAAAGGATCTGCTTTACAACGGAAGAGTCTAAAAATAGATCAAGTTTAGAATCATTCTAATTGAGGAAATCATGGCCCACAAAATTGTCATTATAGGTTCCGGACCAGCCGGACATACTGCCGCTATTTATGCCGCCAGAGCAAATTTAAATCCGGTAATGTACGAAGGATTTATGGCGGGCGGAATTGCGGCAGGCGGTCAGCTTACAACCACTACCGAAGTCGAAAATTTCCCCGGTTTTCCGAATGGAATCGACGGCACCCAATTGACCCAACTCTTCCGAGAACAATCCATCAAATACGGAACCAAAATCCTGACACAAACTATTACTAAAGTAGATTTTTCCTCCAGACCGTTCAAACTCTGGTCGGACGAAGAGCTTATCGAAGCCGAAGCGGTAATTATAGCAACCGGAGCCACGGCAAGAAGAATGCATGTAACCGGAGAAGACACCTACTGGCAAAGAGGGATCTCTGCCTGTGCGGTTTGCGACGGAGCCCTTCCGATTTATAGAAACAAAGAACTGGCCGTCGTAGGCGGTGGAGATTCGGCGGTAGAAGAAGCCTCTCACTTAACAAAATTCGCCTCTAAAGTATATTTAGTTCACAGAAGAGATTCTCTTCGTGCATCCAAAATTATGCAAAAGAGAGCGACTACTCATCCCAAAATCGAAATCATCTGGAATTCACAAGTCAAGGAAGCAAAAGGAGACGGAAAAAATCTCACCGCTTTGACTTTGGAAGACACGATGAGCGGTCAAAAAAAAGAGCTTTCAGTCGGAGGACTTTTTTACGCAATTGGCCACAAACCGAATACAGATATTTTCAAAGGAATTTTAGATCTAGATGAAAGTGGTTATATCAAAACCGTTCCCGGTTCCACTAAAACAAGTATTGACGGAGTTTTTGCCGCAGGAGACGTTCAGGATAAGATCTATCGTCAGGCGGTCTCCGCCGCGGGTTCCGGTTGTATGGCCGCACTTGATGCGGAACGATGGCTCGAATCCAGAGAAGGATAAGAATTTTAAAATACTCTTATCTATTCAAAAAGAGACTTAACGTTCAATCACACAAAAAGTCCATATCCAGATGAAAACTTGAAATTCAATATCACTATCACGGCCGCTCCACGAGCATTCCTCTTCTATTTCGAATATCATAAATATAAAATGTGATTTCGGGAAGTTTTGAAACTACGGGGGACGGTTTTTTCTTTTTCGATTCTTCTTCCAAAGAAACGATCATTACCAATCTTTCCTTGCCGGAAGAAGGAAGAAATTTTTCCAAAGAGTATTTTCTCGGAAGAATCCCGATAAGAGTCGCACCGATCGGATTATACACAAAAACTTGTTTTCGATCTTTTTGATTTAAGAATCCGTCCTTGTTCGTATCTTCCGTCATTCCGATCAAGATGAGATTTTTTCCCGTGGAAATTCCAGGCACCAAAACTGAGTCCAATTCGGCTTCTTCAGTCGTTTCTCCGGCTTCCTTTTCTTTGTCCGTACCAGTAAAGTAATCCCAAATGTAGACGTTTCGGTTAAATAACTTTCTATGATTTCCGGATTCTAAATCGATTACGGTAAGATTTCTTGCGTGATTCAGGTTTTTTCTGTAACCAGCAACCGTTTCTCGAGAAAGTTCAAACGGATAAAAAAGATAACGTTCCCAAAGAACCACAGAATGATTGAGCAAGTCCCCGCTTCTATCCGTGGGAGTCGTAGGGTCTTCTTTGGAAGAGCCAGATTCTACCAACTCCACCCCCCTATCTAAAATGAACCAGCTTTTGGAAAGAGTAAAGACGAGAATCCCGACGACGATGACCCCGAACGTGTAAACTCCCAGTCGAATTTTTTCCATGAGTAGAAAAAAGCTCGGGAAAATACTAGGTCAATGAAAAAAAGAGTCTATTTTGCCTCCAAAGCGTAAGAACGTTCGGGAACCGTGAGATAAGAAGAAATTTCTCCTGTATCTTCTCGAAGCCTTGTGTTCTGATTGAAGGTATCCAAAATAATCTTTCCATCTTGAACAAAGTTATAGAGATAATTTCCAGGTTTCATCTTTTTGATAAGAGTAAAAACTTCATTATCCTTTTTTAATACGTCCTCTTCCGGATCCCAATGATTGAAGTCTCCAACGAGTGTGATCATCTCCGCATCTGGAGCATAAATTCTAAACTCGACGGTTCTATATTCCAATTCCTCATAGGGAGAATCTTCCAAAATTCGAGTGGTCGCGAATTTATCCGGCCCGGAAGGGATTGCAACCAATTTAGAAACCAAGGAACCGTTTCCATCCTCCGCCAAATCCGGGTTAGACGGATCATGAGTGAATAAACCGTCCACTCTAAACTTATATTCCAGTATTTTAAGTTCCTCTCGAATCGTATCCCTACTTTCTGGATCGAATACGATATAAAAAACTCCGTGACTGTTCTTTTTCAAAGGAACACATCTCCAAAGAGAAAAATTTCCGCATATAGAAACCTCCTCGTTTTCAATTCCTTCAAAGGTAAACAAAATCCCACGATTAAGAAGTTTTCCAGTTTCCAAAGATAAGGCAGAATCAATATAACGAATGTATCTAGGAGCCACGGCCTTTTTTAGTTTTTCCATCTGCCAGTAATAATAAATCTTCTCCTTTTCCACAGGTTCCAAAAAGTCTTCGTAGTCTTCTGATGAAAAAGACCCGATCCAATTTCCTGCATCTTCGTCGGCACCAATTGCAACGCTTATCGTCAAAAGTAGTATTAATAAAATTTTAATTACAGGGATCGATTTCATTCTGGATACAAGTTCGATCAATTTCTGAAAAAGCATAAGGCAAATCCGTGGTCGCTTTCACAGAAATCAAATCGAGTCCTGTATAGGACATAAATTTTTTTTTGGTTCAAATAGGGTTTACACAATTTAAGGGAGAGTTTTTTCCTTGGAGAATCCACAGGCCTACCGATATAATTTAGCAGGAAATCATGGCAGAGGCGAATTCTACCCCACTGAACGAAGCTGAACTAGAGCAAATTCATTCTATTCTCCAGCCTCTATCCAAGAATCCGGAAATTTCGGAAGAACTCAATCCAATGCTTTCCGTATTTCGTCAGAAGATGGGATACGGAACTCAAACGCTCTCTCACGACGAAGAGGAAGAAACGGAATCCGAAGAACCTACCTCAAAGGCAAGTGAGGAAATAGATTATGAATCTCAAGAACCGGAAAGTCTGAAAAGACCTCCTACAAAAGTATTCGAAGACGACGACATCGACTTAGATGAACTTTTAGCAGAACCAAAGAAAACCTCGACTCCCGCCGATGATTTTTCCTTTGAGGAAGAATCACCTGTCTCGCCCGTAGACGCGAGCGATCCGTTTGCAGATTTTGGAATGGATGAGGAACCTACTCCAACCGCGTCGGAAGAACTCGGCGATTTTGGACTTCCTGAAGAACCGAGCGCAACTACCCCTTCCGACGATTTTTCCTTTGGTGATGAAAGTACTGCTCCGGCAGCCGGTGTAAGCGATCCGTTCGCAGGCTTAGAGGAGCCTTCTTCCGATGATCCGTTTGCAGGTTTGGGAGATACGACTGCAGCGGAATCTGATCCATTCGGAGGAACTGATTTTGGTTCGGCTCCGATGGATGACGCTTTCGGTTCTACTCCTTCTTCCACATCCGAAGCAGATCCATTTGCGGACATGGGCACATTCACATCCATCCCTGAATCTACTGCAGACAGTTCCGATTCATTTGCTGGAATGGACGGAATCGAAACCCCAGGAGATGAATTCGATCTTTCCAGAACAGATACCGATGGCGGAGATTCTTTTGATGAATTTATGTCTCCGGAGCCGTCCGGTGGGGACGATGATTTTTTCAGCTCTCCTTCGACCGAATCCGATCCGTTTGCCGACTTCGGCGATTTAGGCCCTCCTACAGGACAAGATCCGTTTTCGAATCTCGCCTCTTCTGCTACCGTTTCCGAAGATCCTTTTGCCGATTTTGTTCCTTCCACAGAAGAAGACACATTATCCGACATCCCCGGAGATGCGGACCCTTCCTTCAGTCCCGACTTAGAATCTGATGTAGGTGGGGTAGATTTCGATTCCGGAAGTTCTTTAGGTCTTGAAGCAGATCTGCAAGGACTCGCAAACGAAGAAAAACAGGATATCGATAAGGGACTCAAAGACGAAGAGCTCGCAATCATACAAAAAGAAATTCTCAGATACCCTCCTACTTTGCGTCGTGCGGTGATTGACTCAATCGTTCAAGATCGACTAACGCCTAGAGATCAAAAGGGGCTCTTAGAATTAATCAAGATCGAAAGTTCTCCTCAAGAAATCGCAGACTTCCTTTCCGGAGCCTTAGGAGAAACTATTTCCATTTCTCAAAAAATGAGCGGATTCTCCAAAGACGGAGTTCCTATCATTTCTACAGATCCTGTTTATACCAAAGAAGGCCTACAAAGACAAAGAAAGATGATCCGCAGGACGATCATCACAATCGCGGCTACGATTTTTCTCGTAGTAGGCGGAACATTATTTTACAGAAACTTTATCATTCCAAATCAGGCAGCTCAGTACTACGAACAAGGCCTGACCCTGATCCGCGAGGCGGGAGTTTATCCGAAAAACAGCGAAACCCGAAAGAAAAAATTTTTCGAAGCAGAAGAATCTTTCGCCAGAGGAGAAAAAATTCTCCCGAACCACCTCAAATATTTGAATCTCTACGGTGTGGAATATACAAGAGTCGAAGAATACGACCGCGCCTTCGAAAAATTATTCGGCAAGGTAAGCCCTGATTTTGGCGCCGGAGGAGAAGAACCTTCTTCCAATGCTTGGGACAAACGGGAGAAAGTCCCCATCATCACCCTTGCCAAAAGTCAGGTTTGGGACAATGGAAAACTTCCAATCGCGGGAAAAATCGGCAACGAGAACCGTATGATTCTTGTCGCTCAAGACGGAATTCAAAGAAAGATCATGAAGGCCGGAGCATACATCGTGATGCGTCTGGAAAAACAAACGCACGACAATCCTACGTATAAGAATTTGGGAAGATTTCATTCTTCCATTATGCCTTCTTTTACCGAGCCTTCTCTCGGAGGCGGAAAATATAAAAACGATCAGCTCGCGATTAATTTTTTCAAACAAGTGTATACCGACGGAAACGAACCCTACGATGAGGAATCTACCGCCGGAATCGCAAAGATCTATTACAACCGAAGAGAATTCGGCAAAGCCGCATCGTTTTACAATAAGATCGTGGAGATCGATCCTTCTAGCTCCGTTGGACAAGGTGGTCTACTTTCCACTTACATCGAAATGTGGAAGGAAGACGGAAATCCTCAGTTCGTAATCAACCACCACAGACAAATCAAAAACAACCTGAATATAGAAAAGAAACTTTCTCTTCACATTCTTTCTAAGCTTGCTTCCTTTTACACCGATCTGAATAAAAAAGAATTAAGAATTCGTTATAACATCAATCCTACGGACCAGGTTTCAGGAATGGAAGTCAACGACAACGCTCTTGAAATTCTGGATCTCATCTATCATAAAACAGAAGAAGATCCCGTGACCGGAACGGAAATCGAAGGTTCCCAATACGCGGAAGGCTACTATCAAAGAGGAAGATATTTCGCTTCCATCAAGGAATCCATCCAAGCTAGAAGATTTTTCGAAAAAGCCGCGACACTCGATCCCGCTCACTATCTAGCCTCCACAGAACTCGCAGAAAATGCGATTCGTCTCGCAAACTTCGCAGAAGCGGATAAATTGTTAAACGAATCCCTCAAACGTTTTGAGAATTACAAACAAAGCTACGGAGCAAGAGAAGAAGACGAAACACTGATCCAAGGAAACGTGGGCCGTATCTATTTCGATAAGGCGAGAATCCAATACTTATCCGCGGCAGGAATTCATGAAAAAGATAAGATTACCGAATTCCCGGGACGCAAAATCTATCCGTTCCGTGCAAGAACCGCGATGGATGCGATCGCAAAAACAAGATCCATGGAACTCAAAAATTCTCTGGATGGATTTTCCAAAGCGGAATCAGTTCAAACCGACGAAAACGAATTCAGCCTCATTCGCAGATGGAGAACTCCCCTTCCCGTAGGAATCCAAAGAGAACTTCGCTACTTCAAGGGTTGGGCGGATTACATGAACGGAGACTTTGCCGCTTCCCTCAACGAATGGTCCGGTTTTGAAGACGAGGACGAGTACAACCATTCCACCTTACTCATGGGTAAAGCAAACGCTTTCTTTTATACAGGCCAATATAAGGCGAGTCTTGGAAACTATCTCAAAGTTCAAGACGATATGGAAGAAAAACTTTTGAATATGGGCCCCCCAAAACCAGACGATCCATATCACCAAGAAGTCTATCAGACGTTAGTCGCCGCTTATAACAACATCGGCGCGGTCTATGAAAAACTGGGAAACACCGCTGAAGCTTTAAAACATTATTGGAAGGCGATCGAAACCGCAAGAAAAATCAACGAGATTTCGGAAATTGCAATGTCGAACAAGGATCTCATGTTCAAAAAAGAAGCCATCGGTCAAGATCCTCTTTTGGAAGATTGGCTCTCTCCTACTTTGGACAGCGTTAAAAAGTTGGCGAGAGAATAAAAATTTATTTTTAAAGCCTGTCCTAAGATATTTTCGAGGTTTTGAGATCGCTTTTAACCGTTAATAACAAAACGTAGGAATTCCCACACCTCAAGGCTTTGGATGTAGGCTTGAAATTCCCATCTACAAACTTGGAAATATCAAATTTTACATTTAAATTATTAAGACAAAATGGCGCCCCTTCTGGGCTTGAAAACCGTGGGTTAGATGCAAGCATTTACCACAAAACAAGAAAACCAACAGAAGGAACGTAATGAAAAGAAAAGTATATGTAGGAATGGATGTCCACAAAGAAACGAACAGAATCGCGAATTTAACGAGCAATACAAAGGAAATAGTAAAAGAACAGCAGATAAAACATACACTCGCGTTCAAAAATACTCAAAGATCAACACTCACTCGTTTCAAAGCAAAAAAAATCAAGGATTCAGAATATTCAACTTTGATTGAGTATCCAATTTTTCTCGAAGCGATTTTAATAGGAATTGAAATTTTTCCGCCTCTACGGGAGAAAAAAATTGGTTTGTCGTTTTTTCTCTGGAGGAGAAACTGAATGCGATTTCCTTTGCATGAATGATTTTATCGGCGACTTCCATCGGAACAAAAGAAGAAATTCGGACGGAATCAGAATAATCGGTTCCTACTTTGCGAAGATTGAACCAGGCTCCGTCAAGTTTTAAGGAAACTCCGACCGGAAAACTGACCTCAAAAGAACTGAGATAGTAATCTAGAAAGATAGATTTTTCAGAAGTTGAATTCTTAAAAACACCTCGAAAATTCAAGGATCTAGTGTCCCCACCAAAGCAAAAAAAGTGAAATCCAGGACAGAGAGAATCCGAATTGAATAAAACCTGTTCGAGAGCTGGTTCGGGAGTTCGACGGATAGGATCGCGAGAAGAACAACCGATTCCTATAAACAGGCTGAAACAAAAAAGAAAAATGAAAAACAGAATCTTCAAAAGCTCCCCCAAAATTGTTTCCCCCAATTTTTTTAGTATACCTTGGATTTGAAAGAAAATTCCATAAGAACCAGAGAATTCCAAAAAAGAAGATCCAATTTCGTCTTTGAAAAACTTTTTTCAAACTAGGATTTTTTCCGTAACAAGCCAAGTAAAAATTCAATTTTCAGAGAATCGCATTCTTGAAATCTTGGTAGGTAAATGATTTCATTTCCAAAAGATAAGATCAACGTTCTCCTTCTCGAAAACGTTCACCAAGATGCGTTTGATATGTTCAAAAAAGACGGTTTTAATGTGCGTCTTCTCCCTGCCGCCTATTCGACAAAAGAACTCTTGGATGAAATTGAAAATGTCCACGTTCTGGGAATTCGAAGTAAAACCAACGTAACTCCCGCCGTTTTAGAAAAAGCCAAAAGACTTTTGACAATCGGTTGTTTTTGCATCGGAACCAACCAGGTAGATCTTTCCGGAGCAGAAAAAAAAGGAATTCCTGTATTCAATGCCCCTTATTCCAACACTCGTTCCGTCGCAGAACTTGTGATTTCGGAAATCATCATGCTCGCCAGAAGAGTTCCGGATCATATCCGAAACACTCATTCCGGAATTTGGAACAAAATCTCCAAAAATTGTTTCGAGGTTCGAGGTAAAACAATCGGAATCGTAGGTTACGGTCATATTGGAAGCCAAGTCTCCGTTCTCGCAGAAGCGATGGGAATGAAGGTCATCTACTACGACGTCCAAGCGGTTCTTCCTCTCGGAAACGCAACTCCGACCGAAAGTTATCAGGAACTTTTGAAGAACTCGGATTTCATCACATTCCACGTTCCAGAAACTCCTCAAACGATGAATCTCTATGGAAAAAAAGAAATCGAGATCACCAAAAAAGGTGCATACATGATTAACCTTTCCAGAGGGAAAGTTGTAGATCTAGAAGCACTTGCACAAGCAATCAAATCCGGTCATATCTCCGGAGCGGGAATAGACGTTTTTCCGCAAGAACCCGAATCGAACAACGATCCGTTTTTAACTCCAATGCAAAATTTGCCTAACGTCATTCTTACCCCGCATATAGGAGGCAGTACCGAAGAAGCACAAAAAAATATCGGTTCCGAAGTCGCGAGTAAACTTTTAAAATTCGTAAACAACGGCTCGACCACTTTTTCTGTAAATTTTCCGAACCTGGAAATCACCCCATTGCCGTCTGGTCAGTATAGAATTCTAAACGTTCATAAAAACCAACCCGGCTTCTTAAAGGACATCAACTCTATGGTTTCGGAAATCGGTGCAAATATCAGCTCCCAACACTTGGGAACCAGCGCGGAAATCGGTTATCTATCGATGGTGATCGACAAATCCGTTGGGAACGAACTCAAGGAAAAAATCGAGAAACATCCATTTTCAATTAAAACCCGAATTCTTTACTGAACATTTTGTATTACCGAAAGTGTGTTAAAACAGAAATATAATAAAAATTTAATATAAGAAACTCCAGTCTCCGGAAGAAATTTTAGGATTTTGCTTGATCAAATCCGGTAGAGTTTTGCATCGTTGTGCCATGCATTATAATAGAATTCCAAACACTGTCACTGTCTATCTGAGTCAATTGGCCGGTCAAAACCTTCGATTGGCTGAAAATATCCTGAAAGGTCTGCTCCATAGAACCGACTCTCCCATTGAACCTGGAACAATCTTAGAACTCAAACTAGGAACGATTAGTCTTTCCGGAGCAATTCAAATCCCGGTCAAAGTGATTCGTTGCGACAAAATTTCGGAATCGGAATATGATCTCTATATGAACTATACGGAAAAAGATTTTAATAAGATCCAAGAGATCGAAGACTTAATTCGAGATCTTTCTTAAACGGTTGATTTAGGAAATAGGCGTTTCAACTGAGTCGTTTTCTATTTAGATCTTTTACTAAAAAATTATAATGTTTACATTCTTCCTATTTTTCCCGTCGAAGAAAAATTCATTCTTTCAAGTACATAAATCCAAAAGTCTTACATTTTATTCCACAATCTTAGCTTTAGAACAAGTTTCTTAGTATTAGAATTGTCAAATCGCATTTCCGTTACTAAGAGCCCGTCTTAAAACTTCAAAATGTAGGAATTACTACAATCTTAAACGACAGGAAAAACCGCCAATGTGAGCAATCTGTAGGAACTCCCACGTTTTGTAGAAACTTGCTGGATCGTTTAGAGATATTTTTTTAAGGTTTTTAAGACGGGTTCTGAATTTATATACGAGTTTCCAGACCGAATATCCTTTCAATCAAACCATACATTTTAAACCGTTCTCTGGGACCTTACACCCAGCTCTCAAATCAGACTTTAATTTTTTCAAAATCGATCCTTTGCCCATTCAATCTTTGTACGAATTGACAAAGAAGTTCTCATAAAAAATCTAATTCTATATGAATCCATTTTCCTCAATGCCTGAAGCGAATACAAAAGAGTTTGCGGCATATTTTCAAGAACAAGACCAATTTTCCCACAAAATCGGTTATAAAATTCTCTCCGTTAGCCCCGGAAAAAGCGAATACGAAATCAAGGTCGACGACTCTTTTTTCAATCCGGTTAAGATCGTTCACGGAGGTGCACTTTTTTCCGCAATGGACAGTTCGGCCGGAGCTGCGATGGCCGCTTGGATTCGATCTTCCAATTTAAAATATAAATTTATGGCAACTGCAACCGCCGAAATCAAATATCGTAAAAGTGTTACGAAAGGGAAAGTGAGAATTAAAAGTGAAATCACGGAACAAAAGCGTTCGATTGTGAAATTGACTTCCCAAGCCTTCGATGAAGAAGAAAATTTAGTTGCAGAACTATTCTCCACTTGGATAGTTAAATTAGAAAATTAAAATATTCAGAAATTAGTTTTTCTTCCATCCGATTTCATTTACTTGAAATTTGTAGAATCTATAAGTTTTAATTTTGAAGCTTATGAATCAAATAAATTCTCATCGGCACAATTTTTATTTTTTCCGATAAATAATAAAACATGTGGGAAACACAACTGATCCCCTTACTTTTTCAATAAGACCCTGAATCGGACAAAATAAAAAAGCGACCCTTGTCAAAAAAGAAATCTCCGAGAAGTTTTAACTTTCGCTCCCTCTTTCAAAAAACTACGTCGTAAATACAATTTGAACATATTTTTTGAGAACAATACAATCCATAAAATAACGACCACCGGATCGTATTCTCTTTTATCTTTTGCAAGAGGGAGCAAATTTTGGTTCGATATTTTTGTAAGTTTTTTTCGAACCGATCTAGAATGAACTCTCTTTCATCAAGCTACAAAAAATTCCGCACGACTGATACTCGCAATCTCCACGGCGCTCGTAAGATTCTTTGAAGGAAAATACACGATTCGTTCGCCCACCATTTTACGATTGCGGTCCAATTCCACACGAGAACCGTCTTTAAGATACAAAACGATATCTATCCCTCGGTAATTGACGTATCTTTCCAACTGGTTCTTAAACTTTGCACCCTGCTCTTGCATGAAAACATCCTTAAAAATTGTTGAAAAAATGTTCTGGAAATATGGGTGAAAGTACAAGCTTTTTTTGTAAAAAAACACTTTTTATTCGGAAGTCAATGGAACCTTTTCCTGAAGAACTCAAGTTGTCCCGCCCGTCTATGGAAACATAACGTTTCAAGCCGACCCTTCCCGATATAAAGATAAGTAAATGGTGCATTCAGGATTGATAAAAGCTAAGAACGTAACCGGGCCGACGTTGAAAGAACCATTCTATCTTTTAAAAGAATCGTCTGCGCCTTTAAAGAGGAAATGAAAAAAACTACAATCAATTGGAACGAAAAAATCGTTCTATTTTGTAAAAAATTCATCTGAATTTCAAAAAAGAATTCTTAGATTTCCGTTTGAAAACGTGACTGAATTCGGGACCTTAACCGACCGCAATTCTTATTATCATTTTTTTTATTTAGCAGTATAGAATATAATATTTCTCTTGGCTACAATAATCTGATTTTGAACAACCCTAAAGCCTTAACTACTTAGAAAGAAAACCATGTTTGACGTAGAATTCGTTTAACAGTTCTTCTAGTTTTTCGGGTTGGTCGTGGTGCATATTGTGACCCGCGTTTTCCATTTCGATATATTCTAAATGTCTAAAGTGGGAAAGAATTTCTTCCCTATTTTCAGGCATAAGATGCGTTTCTTTTCCGTAAATAATGAGTGTCGGAGAAGAAATACACTCCCAGAGATGACGAGTCAGATATGGAGAAAAGATGAAAGGGAATCCTCTTTTATAGAGAGGATCGTTTTTCCATTGAAATCCGGTATCAGTCTTTTTAGAAAGATAAGTCGCCAAATCCCGAACTTTTTCTGGATCCAATCTAGGATAAACGGGTTTCAAACGAGCCGTCAATTCGTCTAAATTCGAAAAACTTTTATTCTTTCTTTCCTTAGTTCCAACCTCATTGTTCTCAAGTGTATCCAACCAAACTTTCAGACGTTTCTTTTCAAATTCCGGATTTTGAATCGACATAAAACCTTCCAGGCAAACCAGACTTAAAATCTTCTCCGGATAAATTCCCGCAAATCTTGCTCCGATTCCTCCCCCCATCGAATGACCTAAGATATGAAACTTTTCGGGAAGAAATTTGGAGACAAACGTCTTTACATCCACGAGAGTTTGGATGAAATGATAGTTCCCCTCCCGAAGCCATTCAGAATCCCCATGACCTCTATAATCGAATCGATAAATATCAAAATGTTCGGATAAGAACGGAAACTGATAGAGGAACGTATCCGATGCATCCTGAAATCCATGAAATAAAAGTATCGAATGTTTCTTTTCGTTTTTATGAATTTTATAGGAAAGATTGTATCCCCCGGATTGAAAAAAACCACTTTCTATCTCACCCATATCAGCCTCTGAACAATTCCCGCCACTCTTTCGGAAGACTTGGAATACAGAAAGCAGAAACTTTTTCGACAAGAAGTTCGTCTCCTTCGTAAAGGTTTAAGATCTGATCCAAACTTTGAAGTAAATCGAATATCACCCGCATTCCTTTTTCGCTCAAATCTCCAGATCTGAAAACCGCTTCCAATTTTTCTTTGGACCTTTCTGCTTGCATCCTAGATCCTCGACCGTTCGGCTTTCCATATATCTTATGAAGAGAAACGGAGAGTTGTATAATTCCTTGAAGAAAAATCTTCCTAATTCCGAAATCCTTTTTCCATTGAAATTCGAGTACCTCGTGCGCCTCGAAGTATTTTCCCTCTCGGAACAATCTTTCTCCATTTTGATAAGCGAAGTCGATCGTCTCTTCCGGATCGGAAGTGGAAGTGATGTGTTCGAAAAGAGCTACGATTTCAGGATCAAATTTCAAATTTTTTCCAATCCTGATATTGAATGTCGCTCGCGAGTGCTTCAAAAGAAAGACTCGCATCTTTCACGTATTCCTCCCTTCTCATCCCGAGCAGAACCACACCTTCTCCCAGGGAAGAATGAAGCAGATGAAGCGCAATCGTGGAAAGATTCCAACCCTGATACTTCGGATAACACTTTAGAATTTCCTCATAGAGCTCGCTTCTATCCAGAACGTTTTT
>NZ_CP024871.1:1695000-1725000 GCF_000306675.2 Leptospira mayottensis 200901116 | reverse complement strand
GTTATTTCTGATTGCTCCGCTTGTTTCTGCGTGTTCGTCCAAAAAAGAAAAAGAGAATTCTTCCGATCTTCTTTTGTCTTTGTTGCTCCTTCTGCCAGATCGCGCGGAAAACTACGATCGGGATGTCGAGATTGTAACGCACACGAATGTTCCGCTTAGTACTCCCAATTCGCCGTTTTATTTCGATCTCAACTATTCTGAAGAAGATTTGAATTATTACAAAAATCTTTTACAGGCGCAAATCGCGAAGTATCCAAGAGGGTATTGGATCAAGGGGCGAGTTGAGAAAGTTATATTGGTGAAATATATATTGAATGGGGGGGGGGCAGCTCAGGGGCTCGCAGACGGTGCTCAGAAGGCTGTCTATCTTTCCGTAGGAAGGGGAATAGCAACTTGCAATTGTGATGAACATTTTGCTTCAACAATTCATCATGAATTGATGCATAATGTCGACTATTCGGTGTTTGGAACTTTTCCTTCGCCTTTTCAAACGCCGGAATGGACTTCTTTGAATTCGAAAGGATTTCAATACGGCAGTGTTTACTATTCAGGAACACCTCTTACTGTGTGGACCCATCTTATCAATCCAATGCCGGGCTTTCTTAGCTATTATGGAACAGCAAACGTAACAGAAGATCGGGCTATTTTTGCATCGGCGATCTTTAGTGATCCAGTGCAATTCCAGTCAAATTCCTTAGCTACTTTTTGTCAGAACGATCCGATCGTTGCGGCAAAGGTTCGAAATCTTATCGCCTATTTAAATCGATTTTGGCCCTTTGCCGGAGGAGAATCGTTTTGGAAAACGAGAATGGCTGGAACAAACGCCTCTTGCAGTTGATTTAATCCTCTTATCAAGATGAGCTTTGTATTTTAAGAATTTATAATGATTGAATCGAACATTATTTCATAAGAATTAAAGTAGCCGTTTCCAAGTCCCGCGTTTCAAGAAAATTTTAAACTTCCTTTAAGGAGTTGCGAAACGTTTTTGAGACTCTCGAACCAATGCGTCCGCAAGTTTGGATAAACCCGGCCGTATCGTTTTTTTATGATAAGAAAAAATTTTCTTTCGACAATTAATTCGGGAATTGGAATTGTCCTGAGATACAAAGACAATTTACAACTTTTACTCCCTACTTCGCTCGAACTCACGTTAATTTTTAATTTTCTTAGATAAAATTCATATTAAATATCTATAAAACGAATCCAAAAAATTCCAGAGTCCACCCTGATGGATGTACAAAGTCCTTCCGGTAAGTTCTCCGCAATCCATCTTGTTTTGAATCGTATATAAAGATTTTCCGGAATAGATCGGTTCGACCGGAATTCCGAATTGTAAATAAAAAGAATTACAAAATTCTAAAATAGAAGAATCGACGGAACCGAAACCTCGAATTTCCTTGGATTCTAAAATTTTTTGTTCTTCTATCGGAATTCGGGAAAGATTCAAAGAAGTTTGTTTTTCCTTTAGCCAAGAAATTATCTTGGCTTTTGGAAGACCGATCGAAACTCCCGCAACATCCGTCCGACTTTGAAAAAAACGATTTGCGGACAACCAAGTCGCTCCCGATCCAAGATCGATCACGAGACGATCGTATCGTTCAATCGGAATTTGTTCCCAAAGAGAATCCAACCCATCTAGTGCGTCCCGACAAAAACCGTATTCCGGAATCAAAACTTCGTTCTCATCCGTATTTTTTATCATCTCGAATTCATCGACAGCTTCAGACTCAATTTCAAAAACTTTCTTCCTCCATTCCGATCTGGAATTATATTCTTTCAAGAAATGTGAATTCCTTCTTACAAAAATAGAATTAGCGCTGGTCTTATTTTGATCTCTCGCGTAACAGATCGTTCGAACCTGATATCCGAAATTACAAAACAAAAAGGAAAAAGCGGCTAACGCGTTACTGTGTAATTCTCCCTGCAAAACCACGCTGCGAATATTCTCTTTTTCTAAGGCAAAATGAATTCCCAGAAATTTTCGAAACTTGGTACCCATTCCGAAAGCGAGTCGATCGTCCCTCAGGATAGAAAGCTCGTTCTCTTGAATTTTAAAAACGGTTTGAATGTAAATAGGAGAAAGACGAGATTGAAAATAAACTTGAAGAGAATGCAAAAGTTGATTCCTAGGAAGAAATCTGAAAAAATTTAGACTTGTTTCGGTGACGTTCTACCAAAGGAAGCCGTGCTCAGAAATCGCAGTGCAAAACTATCAACTAAAACATCCATTCTCTCCCTAAGATAGAAAACATTCTTATCCACTCTTTGGATATTGAATTTTAATTCAGAACGCAATCCATGGATATCAGACTGCAATTGAACCGTTTCCGTTCTTAGACCTTGACTTTCTGTTTTTGCCTCGGAACAAACTTCTTGAATTTCAGATTTTAATTCCAACTTAAGTTCCTTAAACTCTGATTTGATATCTTTCCAAAAGATGCGAAGGAAGTCGAAAAGGGAATCAAAACCTACAACGATCGATAATAAGAAAGCGTAAAGAGGAAGAAAAGAAAAATTCATAGAAAGAAACGAAACCAAAAATCAAAAACGAATCAAGCTTTTTTCTTGAAAAAGAAATTAGAAAAATCTTAATTGCTCGTTTTCAAAACGGCCAAGAAAGCTTCTTGAGGAATTTCCACATTCCCAATCTGTTTCATCCGCTTTTTTCCTTCTTTTTGCTTTTCTAAAAGTTTTTTCTTACGAGTAATGTCCCCTCCGTAGCACTTTGCAGTAACGTTTTTACGAAGTGCAGAGATACTTTCTCTTGCGAGTATTTTTCCTCCTACGGCGGCCTGAATCGGAATCATAAACTGATGTCTTGGAATCAAATCCTTTAACTTTTCGATGATTTCCCGTCCCCTCTGCTCCGCTTTCGTCCGATGAACGATCATGGAAAGAGCGTCCACGGGTTCTCCGTTTACAAGAATATCCATTTTCACGAGTTGAGAAACCTTATAACCGGAAGGCTCGTAGTCCAGAGAAGCATAGCCCCTCGTAAAAGACTTGAGTTTATCATAAAATTCGAAAATGAGTTCTGCAAGAGGAAGTTCATAAGTCAATTGAACCTTATCCTGAGTAAGATAGACCGTATCCAACTGAATTCCACGTTTGTCCATCGCAAGGGCCATGATATTACCCACGTATTCGTTCGGGGTAATCACGGTCGCTTTGACATAGGGTTCTTCCGTAGATTCGATTGTAATCGGCTCTGGAAAACGGGACGGGTTATCGATTTCTTCTACTTCACCACTCTTACTGCGAATGATGTACTTCACAGAAGGAGCTGTTGTGATCAGATCGAGATTGAATTCTCTTTCCAATCTTTCCTGAACAATTTCCATATGAAGAAGTCCGAGATATCCCACACGGAATCCGAATCCGAGAGCAACAGAACTCTCCTTTTCAAATATGAGGGCGGCGTCGTTGAGTTTGAGTTTTTCAATCGCGTCCACAAGTTCGTCAAACTGCTCTCCGTTAATCGGGTAAAGTCCGGAGAAAACCATCGGTTTTGCTTCTTTGTAACCGGGAATCGATTCTTTTGTGGGATTGGAAAATAAAGTGATCGTATCTCCCGTCTTTGCATCGGAAACTTTTTTGATTCCGGCGATGAGATACCCAACTTCCCCGGCTCCGAGACCATTGGTCGGAGTCAGTGTGATTCGGTTAATTCCAACTTCGTTTACGGTAAAATCCTTTCCCGTACTCATAATGAGAAAACGATCTCCCTTTTTAATACTTCCGTCAAAAACCCGGATCTTGATCACAACTCCCATATAAGGATCGAAATAAGAATCATAAATCAATGCTTTGAGAGGTCCTTTCGGATCTCCTTTCGGAGCGGGAATTTGTTTGGTAATTTGTTCGAGAACTTCTTTTACATTTAGGCCGGTCTTTGCTGAAATTGCGACCGCCTTCTCGGAATCCAATCCCAAACTTTCTTCGATCTGAATCTTTGTTTTTTCTACATCCGCCGCGGGAAGATCGATCTTATTCATGACAGGAAGAATTTCCAAATCTTGTTCCATCGCAAGATAAAGATTTGCAAGAGTCTGCGCTTCCACTCCTTGACTCGCATCCACGATCAAAAGAACTCCCTCGCAAGCTTTGAGGGAACGGGAAACCTCGTAGGTAAAATCCACGTGGCCCGGAGTGTCGAGCAAATTCATCGTGTAGGTATGGCCGTCTTCGGCGAGATAATCAAAGGTTGCGTTGTTGGCCTTGATCGTGATCCCTCTTTCTCTTTCAATATCCATCGAATCTAAAATTTGATCCTTCTTGGTTCGATCATTTGTGACTTGACCGATTTCCAAAAGTCTGTCAGCCAAGGTCGACTTACCGTGATCAATATGGGCTATGATGGAAAAATTACGGATGAATTGCTGTTTATCGCTCATGAGGGTACAATCCGATGATTTTCGGTATGGCCCTCCCCTGAAAAGCAAAATACTTAGTTCCTACAAAGCAATTTGGTTGATTTTGTCTTTTCAAAAAAGAAATCGCAAGTATTTAGATCTTTAAAAACAATTCCGTCGGATTCAGGAAAATTGCGGAAGGTTCCATTCCTAAAATCAACCAGGCAGTAAAACCCAAAACTACAGCGGAAACGGAGGGAATCAAAAGATTATCGTCTACGAGACCGTTCCAATAGGTCCCGCAGTAAAGTTCTGTAATCGCGGAAATCAAAATGGCAGGAGTTAAGAAAATTAGACTATTATAAAATACAAAATCTTCTGTCCTCAAAAAATTCCGTTTATCGGACGTCTCAAAAAGATACATAAAAACAAAACCTACAATTGAACAAACAACGATGAATCCGATGATTCCTTCCACGGATTTTCCGTTGGAAAATCTGTGCTTTCCGTAAAATGTTCCGATCCAGGCAGCGGTCGGATCTCCGATTACGAGAAAAAGCATGGCAAGAATGGAAATCTCAGGAGGAAACAAAAATACAACAAACATGCAGGAAAGAAAATAAGGGAGAGTACCGTTCAATCTCGTCTTTTCTTCCTCCTTCATCAAAGCACCTAGGATCGACAAAAAGAATCTTTGAAAACCCGGAAATCGAAAACGAAAATATTCAAGCAGTATAACCACCCCAAGACAAAACACCAACGAAACGAAGACCACTACGCGTGTCGCATTCAAAAGTCCGAACGCTCCTTGAAAGACATCCAAGTAGTAACAAACAGGAAAGATCAACCCGAGAAGATGCCAAAGTTTACGCGCATAGTTGAAATTTGTCACTTATATCCTACCTATTTTTCATCGTCATTTTCAGAGCGGATTCTTCGTCCGGAGCAATCAAAAAAAGTCCGTTGAGGGCCGCCATTTTGATCGCCTTGCGAACCGATTCGGTGGGATGAATCAGTACTAATTTGTTGCGTGAAGTAAAACTCAACTGATTCATTTCCTTCAAAGATTGAATTCCACGAGAAGAAATCAAACTGACTTCTTCTAGATCCAAAATCACAGGACCGGAACGGATCGAAACCGAAAGTTGATCTCTGAATTTTTTTTCAGTAAATGAGTTGATGGAACCTTGAAGTTTCATAACCTGAACGTTGTCGATTTTTTCCGTAGAAATGATGATTTCGTTTAGAATCATGATGCTTGGAAAGTCAGCCTATAAGTATTTCTTCCCGAAGACAAATGGTTTTTCTATTCTTATCCATTCTATTTTTGATTTTAAAATCCTATTCTTTTTTATATCCGGGCGCCATAGTCTTAGCTCTTTGCGTAGCATTTTATTATGAAAAAGAAACCTCCAAGGAGATTGACAAGGTTATAATTCCACTTTCAGTGTTAACTTTGATTTTTTTCGCCATCGGCGGATTAGACGGTTCTACACCCCACGATCTCCTTGATCTGCTTTGCATTCATTATTGTGGAATTCTGGCCTTAAAGAAAAAACGAAGGACCAGAGATAATTTTCAGGGAACAAAATTCGATTTAGAAGCTAGATTTTTAGCGGATGAAACACCATCCAAAGAAAGTCTTATTTTCTTATTCCTTTTGGTCGTGGGATTTAGAATTTGGTACCAGTGGGATCTCCAATTTTGGAATAAAATCGACTTTCTCTACCTTATCAAATCTGGAATTATAGTCTGCACTTTGGGATTTTTGTATTTACGCTCCGGAAAAACCAACCTCAAAGCATTCTTCTTTGTTTTTCTCGTTCTTTGCCTTTTATTCATACATCCTTCACAAGGAATCTTGAATTTTTCCTACTTTCATGTATTTTCATTCTTGCAAGCCGACATAGAATCCAAAAAGATCAACGTTGGGATAAAAGTATGAAGGTAAAGGTGGCACATCTTTTTCGAAAGATTGAAGAGATGGACCGAGACATACTCGAATTGGGAAAAATTCAGGAAAGAATCTCTTCGGATCGGGACTATTCTGAAATTCTAAAAGATTCCATACGAAAAGAAATGGCGAATTTAGAATCCGGAAAAGCCGAAATTCTCTCTTTAAAAATCAAAGAAGAACCCGCTAAAATTGGATTCGTAAAAAACTCCGGAAAATCTTCTCCCGCCGAGATGAAAAACCTATACAGCTCCCGGGAAAAAAATCTAACTCGGGAAATCTCAGTCGAAATCCCCGAACCTCAAACAACAAGAAAAAAAATTCACAAATACTAAGACACAATCTAATGAAACAAAAAATTCTATCTCTAACCATTCTTACCCTATTCGTAATGTTTGTTATAAACTGCAGTAGGGATTCAGACGTTCTCGCTTCCTTTAAATCCGGAACGGTAACGCGCGAAGAACTGAGGGCTTATTACAAACTTCGCGGTATAGAACCCGACCTAAATAGCGCTTCGATCGCAACTCAGGCAAAAATCGTGGAAGAAATCGGAATTCAAAAAATCGCCGAAATCAATAATAAGAATACGAACTTAGTCACGAAAGACGAATACGAGAAAATTATGAGTTTCGTTGAACCTCAAGTCGTATTCAACGATTATAGAAAGCAGTTTTCTGAAAAACTTCTTACTTCGGGAATGCTTGAATTCGCCTTTGGAAGGATCCTATTTTTAAAAGCAGAACCCAACGCTTCGACAAAAGCAAATTCGCTTCTCCAGCAAATACAAACAATCAAATCCGATCGGGAAATCGCGGAGTTTATAGCAAAAAATACGGATGAAGTACAAAGAAAAGCGATCGGTGGAAAACTAGAACCGCATTGTATCAACTGCGGGGACGATCCATTTACAGCAATTCTTAAGGAAGCCGCGAATAAAAAAGGGGAATTTATCCTCAAAGAAGCACAAGGAAATTATTATATTCTTAGAGTGGAAAGAATCGAAAAAATTTATCCGAAGAAGATTGATAAATTCTTTCAAAACGAATTGGATAAATTGAAGACCCTTGCGTTGAAATACGTTTCCAAAGAAGGAATTACCGAAGATGAAAAAAACGCGGCGAAATTTTATTCGGACTTAGTCGTGAACGAAAGGGCAAATCAAACTGCAGAACACTATGGAAACCGTTTTTTCAAAGAAGCGTGGAAGAAGGAAATGGATTCTTTGAAAACAAAAAGTGGTTTAAAAATCGTAGATCTAACTCCCGAATTTATCAAAGGATTAAAATCGGAGACGATTCTTTTCGAAGATAAAAACAAAGTGAAATTTTCCTTTAAGGATCTTGCCGTAGAATTCAATAAAATTTCTCCGATTATTCAGAAGCGTAAAGGTTCCCCCGAAGAGGAAAAAAACGATCAGCTATCGTTTTACACTCAAATCTATCTTCCAATCCGAATTTCCGCTGAGTCCCAAGAAGTTCAATCGATTAAGGACACAAAAGAATTTAAGAAAACTCTTCCATTACTGGGCAGGTCCGTTCTTTTTATGCTCATTCGAAATCGTTCAATCGATCCGGAAGTAACCATTACCGAAAAAGAAATCAGAGACACTTACGAAGCGGGAAAACTCTACGCATACTCCAAAGCTTCTACTGCTAATCCCAACGAAAGAGTTCCGGAAGATTTCAGTAAGGTAAGGGATAGAATCAAACAAGAATTAGCCGAAGCAAAAAAGCAGTCTATCTTTCAAGACTACCTGTCAAAGCTCAAATCCGAAAACGAATTTAAAATTGCATCTGAAAGTTTGAAGGCAGGACAAATCTAAGATTTCAAAAGCCCTTGTTTCCAAAAACTAGGGCTTTTTCTTTATAATAGAATTCTTTCCCAGCCGATTACGAACTTAGAAAAGTATCCCAGCTAAATATCCGTAAAAAACAATCATTTTATCCAGCAGAAATTTAAATGGAAACGTGTTTTCATTCGGATCACCTGTCAAAACAATCCGAAACAGAACTTTACCAAAATGAAAATTGAATTTCGATATGACCAACGAATACTTTCTTTAAAAAACAAACAACTGAAAAGGTAATTCTCGAAAATATATTCAGAAAACTTAATTTACTATTCTTCAGATTCCTCCTTTTTCCACTAACTTAAAAAAGTTTGTTTTCAATTCCTTTTTTTGTTCCCTTATTTTCATCCTTCATTCTACTTATTTACTATAATCCTTTCGGCCTACTAAACAATAAAATCATAATTTTGTCTAAAGTGTGTTGGAAATTTTTTCTTGAATTTACCTTTAATCAAAATACCCTTGTCGATCGAGAGGGGAATTGAATGAAAAACCACATCTACATGCTCCGTAAAAAACGGGGAATAAAACAATACGATATGGCGAGAGCACTCGGAGTTTCTCCAAGTTACCTTTCAAAAATCGAAACCGGAAGCCAGGATCCTACTGAAAAATTCAAACAATCCTGCGTTAAATATTTGAAAACCACTCTTGAAAGATTGTTTAACGAGCAGCCCGTTGAGGATGTTTATCCTGAATTTACGGAAGGGCTCACCAATAGACTCTGGGCAAAACGTAGGGAATTGGGAATCAAACAATACGATATGGCCAAAAAACTAAAGGTCTCCACTCCTTTTCTTTCTAAGGTAGAACTCGGACTTTTAGAACCGCCGGAAGATTTTAAAAATATGGCGTCTAAAGCCTTAAAAATGAAAAAGGAAGAGCTATTTCTTCAAAAAGTTGAATATTAGAATAAATCAAAGTTCCATAAAAAAGGGAAGCAGATGCTTCCTTTTTTTATGTACAATGGCCTTTGAAATTGGGAAGTTGAATGCGATTGTTTTGAACTTACAACCTGTTCCAAAACTTAATTCAACTTTATCAGAATGTTCAAGTTGATAACTCAAGTCTCACTTCTTCTATTGTTCCTTGTGTCAAGCCCTCCACCCTTTGCTTTTTACATAAGACTGTAGCCAAGTCTCCCGGATTTAATATGTTCACTTGAACTTCTTTTTTTACTTTCAAAAATCGATTTAGCGATTCGAAACGATTGAGAGCTAATTGAGAAAGCGATATTGCCAAACGAACTATAAAAGCATTACCGAGGAGCTCTTAGCGAATCTAAGAAATCTAATCCGACTACATCTATCGGGTTTAGCCATCTTAAGTCGCCGCACATCGACTTACAATGACCGATTTAGATTTCATCTATTGGACAGGGGTAAGCTGCCTCAAACGACCATAAGAAAGTTCTGCGCTTGAGCTTTAGAGAACGATCAATCCCATCGAGCGCCCCAGATGTTGAGTTTCCTCCACGGCCTTCTTTAAACTTCGTCGAATCATCAGGAATATCACATTTCAAACTGTCTTTCGTTCAAGAATCGTACGAATCTATTGACACTCGACGAATTCTTATAAAATCTCTTATAAAGGCAAAAGAAGAATAAATTGAAACCTAAGGTTGTAATCCAAATATTTAAAAACCGACTGATACTATCCAAAGAGGATCGTGGTTTTCAAAATAGACCCGTTTCGATATGGCCAGATCGTCTTCAATCCAAGACTGCTAAGATAGAAAACCAAAGTATACATTATCTCGGTTTGGATCTAAGTGACAACAAGTCCTTCTCCGATTCTGAGTTTTTCGTTATTTTAGATCACCATCCGTCCACGAAGATTCCTGAGAATAATTTTTACGACGATAGGGACGAAATTACATTCAATTATTCGAAAGTATATAGATTCGAGTTCGATATCTTTGAATTTGAGAAAATAAATCCAGAGGAAGTAAACTTATATTTTAACGGGAAAAATATTGGCGTTCCTAAAAGGCGAAACTTCCAAATAGCCCGCTTAAAACCCAATTTGCCTGTTAGGGTAAAAATCAACTGGAAAAGCGATTTTTCTTTTTCCAGGGGTCTTGAAAGACGATTTTACGAGTTGGACTATATAATAGAATTTAAAGGTATTTTCGAAATTTTCCTGAACGAACGTGTCAAAGATCAGACCTTCCCAAAATACATTCAAGCGTCGGATTGCAGGGAAATAGATCTTAGGAAAATACTTAATTAAAACGTAATATTATTTAAATACTCAAACTCAAGACTAAACCTGAAATTTTTAGCAATGGTTTATAGGAAAGATCCAAACGGAGTTACTACGTTCTATACTCCGATCCGAAATGTTAAGTTAACGCGAGTTCGGCATAACAAATGCGAAAACGATTATAGTGAAAATTCCGAAGAAATTAGAACATTACATTGTAATCGGCACTGAGCAAACTAACACCAGTTCAGAGAGTTGTTGCACTTCAATTTCTGATTCGCTCAAACTTTCTCCAACGAATTCACATTATTCTAAAAGGAAATTGTCCTTATCTTGGTAAAGCAAAATAAAACGTGGCTCCCTGATCCACTTCTCCCTCCGCCCAGACTCTACCTCCGTGACGTAATACGATTCTTTGAACGATTGCGAGTCCAATCCCTATTCCTTCGAATTCACTATTTTCATGTAATCTCTGAAATACTCCGAAGAGTTTGTTCACATACTGCATGCTAAAACCAGCACCGTTGTCTTTTACATAATATGTAATTTCCCTTTCTTCCTCCAAACTTCCGATTTCAACTTTCGGATTTTCCTTTTTAGAGGAATACTTGATCGCATTGGATATGAGATTGATCAAAACTTGTTTTAACAATTCCGCGTCACCCATAATGGGAGGAAGATTCTTCACTTCCAATTCCAACTTTCCCTTTTTTAAATCCTCCTGAAATTCCTCCAAAATCCTATTCACCAATTCGCTCATATTGATCGGATTTTTCCTCATATCCTTTTTTCCCAACTTGGATAAAAGTAAAAGGCTATCAATTAAACTACTCATTTTCAGGGAGTTTTCGATGACTAATCCTAGTATCCTTTCTCCCTCTTCGTCTAACTTTTCCTTATAATCTTCTTTTAATATTTTCGTGTAGCCCCTTATCCCGCGCAGAGGAGCCTTTAAATCGTGGGAAACCGAATAACAAAAAGCATCCAACTCTCGGTTCGAATACTCTAATTCTAAATTTTTCTGCTTGAGACTTTCGTTCAACTCGCGCAACGTAATATCCTGAATATATTTATCTATAAAGAATTGAACCTTATTGATCAAAATCTCAGGTTGAAATGGCTTTGTGATAAAACTAAACGCCCCTTTTTCATAACCCTTAAATACGTTCAGGTTGTCCGTATAAACCGCGGAAATAAAAATGAACGGTAAGTGCGCGGTTTTACTTTCTTCCCTTATGATACCTGCCAGTTCGTATCCGTCCATCTCTGGCATTTGTATATCCAACAAAGCCAAAGCAAACTCATGATGTAAAATCGCCTTCAGAGCATCGTTTCCACTAAGAGCTTTGACAAGTTCTACATCCAAATTCTTAAGCACAACTTCCAAGGCGATCAAGTTTTCAGGCTTATCGTCTACAATCAATATTTTCGGTTTTAATTTCATGATCTTTAACACAACCCGCTATCTACTTAACCAAACCCTCATCAAAGAAAACAATCGCTCCACATCGACTGGCTTAGAGACGTAATCATTCGCACCTGCATCGATACACTTTTGTCGATCATCATTCATTGCCTTCGCCGTAAGAGCGATAATAACAATATCTTTATACTTTAAATTTGCGCGGATCCTCCTCATCGCCTCGTATCCGTCCATCTCCGGCATCATAATATCCATAAGAATCATATCAATATTCTCACTTTTGGAAAGTAGTTCCAAAGCGTTATTTCCGTTTTCAGCTTTTAAGACTTCCATCCCCTTTTCGCTCAGTATTTTTGATAACGCAAAAACGTTTCTCATATCGTCGTCGACCAGCATAATTCTCTTTTGAAACAAAACAGCGTCTTTATCATATAAATTATTTATAATATTCTGTTTCGATTCAGGAAGATTGTTGATCATTCTATGGAGAAACAAAGCGGTTTCGTCCAATAGTCTTTCCTCGGATTTGATTCCTTTTATGATAATACTTTCCGAATACTCCTGGAGTTCCTTGCTTTCCTCTTTCGTAAGTTCCCTGCCGGTATAAATGATGATCGGAGGAATCTGCTTTTCTTTGACCTTTTCGATCTCGCGTATCAAATCAAAACCACTCATATCAGGAAGGCCAATGTCCAAAACGATACAATCGAAATGATTGTTACTATAAACTAATAATGCTTCTTTACCGGAACCGGCTTCGAAACACTTCACATCTTCGTTTCCGATCAATTTTCGCGTCGTAGCTCTCGAATTTTCGTCACTTTCAATGATCAAAAGATTTTTCATCTTTCTGCTAATAAAATATTCGATGCGATTGAAAGCGTCGTCCAACTGTTTCTTATTTACAGGTTTCTTAATATACTCTACCGCTCCGTCCCGAATGAGTTCGAGAGAATATTCCTTTGCAGAAATTATGTGAACGGGAATATGCCTAACCGACTGATCCGCTTTTAATTCATTCAATACAGTATGTCCATTAATTCCGGGTAGATCCAGATCCAAAAGAATCGCGTGCGGTTTGTGCTTTCGGGCCAGAACCAACCCATCTTCTCCAGTCGCTGCGGAAATACACTTGAATCCTTTTTCGTTGGCTTGTTTAAGCAGAATTGATGCAAATTTTAAGTCGTCTTCGACGATCAAAAGAATTTTATCTCCTTCAGCAATTTCATTTCTATCGTCCTTCAAAGCGGGATAATTTACGAATTCGTTTTGATCTTGCTTTGTAAAGGCTTCGAAGTTGGTAACAACTCTTGTTTCTTCTTTTGAAATCGAAGTCTCATTCCTTTTGCCCTCAATCGGAAGTAATAAGGAGAATGTTGAGCCTTCGTTCACTTTACTTTTGAGATGAATTTCTCCTCCCAATAACCTGGCAAGTTCTCTGGAAATCGATAAACCGAGCCCGGTCCCCCCGTACTTTCTACTAGTACTTCCGTCCACCTGTTGAAACGCTTCAAAGATCGCTGAATATTTTTCCTCCGGGATTCCAATTCCTGAATCGATTACCGAAAAAAGAATTTCATTCGAATTTTGTCTTTTGACTTCTAATTGAATCCCTCCCCGTTCCGTAAATTTTAACGCGTTCGAGATTAAATTTTTCAAAATTTGATCCAATCGCTGAGGATCAGTGCGGATCTTTTCCGGCAAATCATCGTAATAAATCAGATCCAGATCTAGTTTCTTTTCCGTTGCTTGGAACTTAAATCCACTTATAAGATCTTTTATAAGCGTCTTGAGTTCGACTTTTTCCAAGTTAATTGACATTTTACCCGATTCTATTTTGGATAAATCCAGCACTTCGTTTATCAAAACTAGAAGGTCATGCCCGCTTTTATAAATGATGTTCGCGCTTTCTACCTGATCCTCGTCCAGATTTTTCTTTTTATTGTCTGCAAGGTCTTTAGAAAGAATCAATAGACTGTTTAAAGGAGTTCGCAATTCGTGGGACATGTTCGCCAAAAATTCGGATTTGTATTTCCCAGAAAGTTCCAGCTGTTTCGTTTTTTGCTCAATATCATTTTTTGCTAATTCCAGTTCCCTATTCTTCATTTCTAAAATTCGAGTCTGTTCTTCCAATTCTTCGTTAGAAACCTTTAACTCTTCCTGCTGTTGCCTTAAAATCTGCGTCTGCTCCTCCAATTCCTCGTTCATCTGTTTTAGTTCTTCCTGTTGAGTCTGAAGTTCCTCACTCTGAATCCGAGTTTGCTCCAGAAGTTCTTGAACACGCCTTCTCACTCTGGAAGAATTGAAACTAATTCCTATACTCTGGACGGCCGCACTGACAAATTCGATTTCGGAAGGCGAAAAGGAATCAAGCTTCCCTAGTTCGATCACACCTTCCGTTTTTCCTTCGAACATAAACGGTACGATCAAAATTTCTTTCGGTTTTGTGTCGATTACAGCGGATAAGATACGAATTGATTCCTCCTTTACATTCGTTAAAAGAATCTGTTTTTGGTCAGCTGCCGCCTGACCAATCAAACCTTCATTCAAAATAAACTTTTCGAAAGAACGATCGGTAGAGGTAAAACCATATCTTCCGAAAATCGATAAGGAATATTCCTGGTCGTCACAAAGATAGATCGCACCCACGTTAGCCTTTAAATAATCGGATAAAAAAATGATGACATCGTTTGAAAGAACCGACTCTGCCTTATCACCTCTTAATTTTTCATTGAGAAGATTTTGACCGCTCATTATCCAATTATGCTTTTCATTTTCTTGGGTCTTTTTTCGGAGAGAGGAAGTCATTGTACGTAAAGAATTTCCCAAAACGTCCTTCTCCGATTTCGGTACAAAATCTATGAGATAATTTCCGGAAGCTACGTTATTCGCGCTATCTGTTATCTCCTTGAAACTTTCGCGAATCCTACTTAAGGATTCGTACACAGCTCGGAGTTCGTCATTTGCGAAGTCCACTAGTAGATTATCCGAAAATTCCCGGTTGGCGATCCTTTCCGCTTTCTTCGCAATAAATTGAATCCTTAGACTAATCGTTCTTATAATCCAATAAGAAATTGCAATCTCGATGAGAAAACTCGTCAGAATCAACAGAACTAAAAAAAGAAGCGTAAAATAATATCTTTTCTCGTTTTCCTGCTTATCCGTTTGGATTTCTTTCTCACTTTTTTTTACAAGATAATCCAACGTTTTTATAATAGAGTCTCGTATAGTAAGACCTTTTTGAATGGAAATTTCAAATGCCCTATTTTCGTTATTTTTCAAAGCGAAAAACACAATTTGAGCCACATCGGATTTATATGTGGCCCACAAAGACTTAAAATCATCAAGTGCCTTTGATCCGTCCTTACCGGTGTACATCTCCAACTCAATCGTTTTTTGATCGGCCAAATCTATCGCCTTATAAAGCCGATCCTTATAATAAAGCTTCTTTATATAATCTCTTTCTATGATGATATTTTTTTCGTGACGCGACGCCTCCAAAACATCGATTAAAATCTCGTGAGACAGACTTACTTTTTTTGCGGATAAATCCACGATACGTTTCAACCTCTCATTTGAATCAGAAAGCATCTCAACAACGAATAAAACGCTGATAAACAATATCGTTAAAATAATAGAAAATCCGATGATCAGTTTTCCTCGAATGGTCATGTATATCCTCGGTTTAGATTATTTTGATCCAATCTTATCAGTAGTTCCGCAATCTTTTCCAAAGAAAGTATATAATCCACCGGCCCCGCCTTAATAGCCGACTCCGGCATCAAAGAAACCTCGGAGTATAATGGATCTTGAACGATCGCCAAGCCACCGTTTTCTTTGATCTTTTTTAAACCCTTTGCACCGTCCGAATTTGCACCCGTTAAAACAATTCCGATCAACCTATCACCGTAAGCATCAGAAGCAGATTCAAATAAAACATCTATAGAAGGCCTTGAGAAATTCACTCGCTCACTAATTGAAAGAGAAACTGTCCTATCCTTTTCAATCAATAAATGATAATTAGGCGGAGCTACATAAACGGTTCCCGGTTCGATCTTTTCCTTTTCCTCCGCCTCTTTGATCTTGATATTACACAGATCTCCGAGAATCCTAAACCATGTACCATCGGAACGGGGACCAATATGTTGAACGAGGATCAGTGGAATTTTGTATCCCGCAGGTAAAGACGGCAATATCACTTTCATCGCATTCATCCCCCCTGCGGAAACTCCTATTACAATCGCCTCGTAATCCATACGAATTTTATAATATAATGTTATCTAATATTTTTTCTTGTATATCTTTTGTTTCAAATCTAACGCATCGTATTTCTCCCGTAAATCCCCATAAGAAATCCCCTCTTTAGAACCCAAACAAAGAATTCCTCCGTTTACGAGACTTTCAAAAAAAAGACGATGCACTTTGCTCTGAAGTTCTCTCTTAAAGTAAATCAAAACATTTCTACATAACACAAGATTAACTTCCGCAAAAACACTATCCGTCACTAAATTATGATTAGCCCATACGATATTCTTTTTTAGCATTTGATTCATAATTACCATTTCCTGATCGGAAGTATAATAATCCGAAAAAAAACCTTTTCCTCCCGAAAGTTGATAATTGATCGTGTATTCCTTCATTGCATCATTTCTAAAAATGCCTTCCCTTGCCGCATTCAAAGCACGTTCATTAAAATCGGTGGCATAGATAACCGACCTTTCATACAAACCCTCTTCTCTAAGAACGATCGCCATAGAATAAGCCTCTTCTCCGGTAGAACAACCTGCATGCCAAATCTTTACAAATGGATACGTTTTTAAAATAGGAATGACCTTTTCTCTCAAACACGCGTAAAAATCAGGATCACGAAACATTTCCGTAACGGTGATCGATAAATCCTGCAATAACCTAGCGGCAAAAGTTTTGTCGTGTAATACCTGATCCTGCATTTCGGAAATATTATTAAAACCTGAAAGTACAAGCCGACTCATCAGCCGTCTTCGTACATGAGCTTCGGAATATTGCCTAAAATCATAACCGTATCTTTGAAAAATTGCCTCCAAAAGAAGATCGATTTCTATGTCCTGAGTATCCTTAGACGTCATAAACATTTCTTCCGATTCAGAAGATCTCGTGATTTTCAAACCGTAATAGAACGTCCTCCTCTTTTTAATAAAAAGAACTCTTTCAGAATAAAATTAATCTCATAGAAAATGAGACCGGCTTTATTTGAAAAGAATCACTTAATTGAACCTACAAAATGTATTTTGATCAACAACTTATTTCAAACCGGTTTAATTTTTAGGAAATTTCGTTTTACGAAAGATAAATTCCTTATTATTTATATACTAATTTTCTCATTTAAAATAATACCCGGAATAATATTCACGAATTTTAATTTTAAGAAATACAGAAAAGCACATCGTCTTTTTCCATGAAAATCGCCAACCGCCCCAACTCTTTATCACAAATCCATTCCCAAAAGCTCTAAAGAGCCATTCTCAAAGCTACTTATTAAAAACAATGATTGAGCTTGCGAAATACGAGATAATTTTCTAATTCCTTTTCTTTAACAAGTTAAAATGGCTCTGAATCGATTGTGCCAGTTATTAGTTCTTTTGACGATTCTAATGCATAAACTTTCTTTTGAATTTATTGATGAGAAGTTTTTTATTTTTTTCCGAATCTGAGACTCTATTTATGAAGAATACTTTTTTATCTTCAAAATCATAGCCTTCATCTAAGTTTTTAGATTCTTACTATTCTTTCCCGAAAATATTTATCAAATATTGGTTTTGAGATAGGTTTTAGAATTGAATTTAAAGTCTCTTTTACATCGTGTTTATCATAAACGTTGACCCACATCCTACCCAAGAATATACCGTTTTATGCCTAATTTGGTACGATCCGTAGGATTTTTCCCGGTTAAACTTCTCCAACGATTACCACTGTTCCATGTTATTTTATTTTACACATTATAATATTTTAAAATGAATCTATAAATACTTTTAAAAACATCCCCACGTTCCTATTCCTGAAATCTTCTGTGACAGATTTGATCGGTCCAAGCCCTGAGAATTGTACGTCTGCTGACGGCCTGTTCTCATTCAATAGAAGCCTACATTACTCTTGTAGGAATCCGATTGTATGCGTTTTTGCGACGAAAAATAAACTCATTCTCAGGATTGCAAATTATTTTTGTAACAAAATGAGACGTAAATTTCCGAATTCAAAAAAAGAATTTCTTTTTTTTGTAACCTATCCTTTTATTCTGACTCAGATAGGATGTATGAATTCTCAAGAGACTTGCGTGAATAAAAAACAAAATAGAATCACTTATGTTTTCGGCGACGCCGAACCGGGCATACACCCGGGCAGTTCGCTTCGAGCACGGAAAATTCTTCGTTGGTTTGGAAGAATTTACGGAAGCCTCTTTTATAAAACCGACGTCAGCGGACTTGAAAACGTTCCAAAAGAAGGAACCGTTCTTGTGCTTGTAAAACACCAAAGAAACGATGACATTCCAGTCGGTCTTGCAAAAGGGTTGTATAAAGCTCGTTGGGACATCTGGGCGATTATGAAAGATTCCATGGCCGCTCCGATGTTTTTTAATTTCTTTTTAAAATGTGGAGGAATTCCCCTCAATCGGCTCGAACCCCGCAAAAGCAAAAGAGATCTTCTTTTTGCAAGAAAAGTATTATACAATGGTAATATGCTGGTTATCTTTCCAGAACAGACAACAGTACCTTATAAAATGGGAAAAGGAAGACCGGGCGCTTTCCGTTTTATCGTAGGAAAACCCGAAACCCCTCTACCCGTTTTGTGTTTAGGACTGGACTACAGACCCCGTGGATTTTTACGCAGAACCAAACTTTCGATTCGAATCGGAGAATTAAAATATTTGAATCCGAACCAGGACCCGGAAGAATTTCTACACGAACGCATGCACGAAATCGCAAGTCTTACGAATATGACCTATCCATACGAATTCAAAAAATCTAAATTAGAAAGTTTTGAAGAATTAGATTCTGCAAAGGTTGAATCAATCACATGAAAATCCCAATAGCAAAAGGAAGTAAACGCGCCCTTCTCGTAGAAGGGGGCGGGATGAAAGGGGCATTTGCCGGTGGTGCTCTACATGCTTTGCATACCTTGGTTTCCCCGAAACATTACGATTTGGTCGTAGCGGTTTCCTCTGGTGCCTGCTCGGCCGCTTATTACGTAACAATGCCAAAACCAGAGCCTGAAAAAAGCTTAAAAACTCTTGCGATTTGGTATATTGAACTTGCTGGAAGAAAACTTATCTCTCCTTTTCACCCTTTTCAGGGAAAAACCTTTTTAGACCAGGAATATCTCGTAGATGATCTGTTCGGACGCAAATATCCCTTACCGGCAGAAAATTTTGAAAAGTTCGGTCTGCCCGAATTAAGAGTTGCGGTCAGCAATCTTCAGACTCGAACAATCGAATACGTGCGTGCAACTTCATCAAATATATTTGATCTTTTGAAAGCGGCAACTTCTCTTCCGATCGCAACCAGAGGAAAACATAAAGTGGACGGGAAACTATATTCAGACGCGGCAATACTCAATCCTCTTCCGCTGGGAGATTTGATCGAGGCGGGTTATAAAGATATTACCGTTGTCTTAAATTCTCCCGTGGAAAGGATCTCTCCTCCGTTCGGAATGCTGACCAGTATTTTATCTTTTCCAAAAGACTGGAAAATGGCAAAACTGATGAATAGATGGCACCATCACCATTTCAATCTCGCAAGAGCAGTTGCACAAAAACCTCCGAAAGGAGTTCTAATTCATACAATCTCTCCCGAAAATCCTTTGCCAGTGACTCTCGTTACTACGAATGCAAGCAAACTGAAAGAAACTGTAAATCTAGGAATTTCTAAAGGAGAAGAAATTGGAAAACTTCTTTCGAAACTTTTTACGAAAGGTAAAGATGAAAAAAAGAAATCCATTTCAAAAAGAAAAAAGACAAAATAATTCCCACCCATAGACGAAACATAAGTCCGATCACGATCAGGTGGGAACGAAACGGGATAAGAAAAATAGTTCTTATCCCGACCTAACATCAACCGAGAGTGTAGTAAAATCTTTCGTGAATGATCTTTCCGTCTTGCCAAGTTTGAACGCTCGCTTGTGTAGTTTTAACATGTCCCCATTCCTTATGAACATAATCAACTACCCACTCGACAACGCTTCTATTTTTTTCTTCGTCCACGATCGTACCTAAAACTTCCGCGTGGTTCCACTTCGCTTTGGATACGAAGTCCTTTTCTCTCGCAAGATTCGCCTCAAAACCAACAGTAGGATTCTGCGTATTTTCCTGCATTACTACATTTGGGTGATAGAATTCTTCAAAGGCTTTGATCACGTCGCCTGCGAGAATCATTTCGTTCAATTTGGAAACGCTCTTTTTGATACTTTGTGTTTGTGTGTTCATCTTCTTACTCCTTTTAGATCCCACCGTGTAAATTCGGTAAGAACTTAGTTGCAACTACAACTATTCCACATTACGAAATAATGGTTGCAATTGCAACTAAAAAATTAAACTTTGATTTCAATGAAAGAAAAATTATCGAAACAGTCGATCGACACTTGGGCCGCCGGATTGAAATTTTATACCTCCGCTTCCTCCAAAATCGAATCCGACCTTACGAAAATGAAGGCAATTTCTCTCACCTGGTATGACGTGCTCTATTCAGTCTATACGAAACCTAAAAAACGATCTAGAATGTCTGATATCGCTCAAGAAATTATTCTCAGTAAAAGCGCATTGACCCGTTCCGTTGATAAATTGGTCGCCGAGGGTTTTTTAAAACGAGAAAGAAGCGAAGAAGACGCAAGAGAATTCATCGTAGAAATCACTACTTCAGGAATTCAAGCCCTAAGGGACTCTTGGCCAATTTATGAAGAAGGTATTCGGGAGATTTTTATTTCCAAACTGACTCCCAAGGAAATAAATGAACTTTTGAGAATTTTTAGAAAGCTGAACCAAACCTAAAAGTCAATCTCAAAAGGTTGCAAAAGAATTTTGAAACCTTTTGCATAAATCTTGGTACGCTTAGGTCGTACTAAAATATCAATTTTTTCAGCTTTTTATGATTTCTAAAAAATATGAAAAAGACTCAAATCCACAAACAACTTGGAAGTTTAAGATAAACTTTAGAAGCTCTCTTCAAATACAATTTAAAAAGATCCCAAAGAATATTTTAATCAAAAACAAAGTATTTTTGAACGGTTTTTTAATTATCTTCGTTCTTATCGAACCATAACGAAGGAGAAATCCCGAAGTAACTATTCCAAGTTTTTCCTTTGTATGTGGTTCTGCTGAACACGAATTTTAAAACGGAAGTTTTTTCGAACCCCGTCTCTTCCTCGTGTTCGTAGTTCCAAAGAAGACCTCCAATCAAAGGAAAGCCTAAAACCCCGTGATTCTGATAACCGCGGGCCGCTTTCTTTTCGGAAAAATAAAAAAGGCCTCCAAGTATCTTCGTGGATTCTTCCTTTTTGAATTCGGATCGGTTGCGGTAATAGAAAAGTCCAAGACCGCCTAACGTTAGGGTTCCATCCGAATCCTTTTCGTGATACGTAAGCAAAGGCGGAGCCAGAAAAGAATAACCTTCCTGAGTTTCACCATATCGATAGATTGGAAGAAAGTTTTGAATTCTTTCCTGAGGAGAATTGAGATATCGAATCCAAAGAAAGTTCCAATCGGTCATCTGTGGAGTCGATTCGTAACCGAGAAGAACTCCTCCCAAAACTCCCCAACGGGTCCTATCCTTTTCGAATTCTGCGCTGAACGCGCCCAAAAAGAGAATCAGCTCCTTTTTTTGTTCCTTCAGATAGAATTCATAATCATAGAGATATAAAAAGTTATAACGGTTTGACACGGAATTTCCGCGCTGATAGTATCCCATTAAAAAGAATTGGGATTCTTCCTCGCTGGAAAAATTGTATATCAGCGGAAGAAAAAAGAAGATACTTTCCTTAGAACGCGCATCCTTAGACCAATAGATCGAAGGAAAAAGAAAAAAACTTTTGGTTCCGTTTTCGTCGTCGCGTTTATAGTTCAGAAGAATTCCGAAAAGATTCGTATGAGAACGGATCTTGTCCTGACTTTCGTTATAACTTCTATAGGCTACGATCGGAGTGAACCAACGATAAGATTCGTATTCCTTGTGATCCTCACTTTTGTAAAAGAAAAGAGGAAACAGATACCAACTCGTTTCGTGTTCCTCTCTACTTCCGCTAGTTTCGTATCCGAAAGTCGAAAGCAAAAGTTTTAACGAAGTGGATTCGGTGTTCAAATACTTCGTATTCTTATAGTTCGCAAAAAAGAGCCAATCGTAACCCCAAACTTCCTTTTTGATCTTATTTTCCTGAATCCGATTTTCGAAGGTATACAAAAGGGGAAACGTATAAAAACGATCCACGCTTCTGTTTCCCCCGTTTTCTTCCTGAATTGATTTGGATTGAAAAAAAAGAAAACTGACGAATAAAAATGAATCCGTATAACCTGGACGGATTCGCTCCTCCTTATTATACAAGAACGGTAGAAACATAGTGCGTTTGAATCCCGTGCTTGAATTCGTTTTGGAACTCGCAATCAAAAAGAAAGTCGTTTCCGACGAATCCGGAGTTTCCTCGTTTGAGAAAACGACCGGAATCAAAGTGGATGAATACGTCTTCACTCCCTTTTCAAAGACCGACTTTCGAAATAAAAACAAGGAAAGATTCCAAGAGAAGGTTTCTTTCTGGGGTTCCTTTCCGGAAGAATAACCTCCGATCGCTCCGAAAAGTATTTTGAAATCGGATTCTGTTTTTTGAATATTCGGGTATTGTCTTTTTTCGTAATTCGCAAAAAATAACCAGTCCCATCCGTTCGTCTCTTTGAGTCCACCTTTCACGGTGTCGAGTTCTTTCGAGTTTCGATACGTGGAAAACAGAAACGGAATCGGCAGAGTCATAGACGTGGAATTTACGATTCCTTTTTCTAGAACCTCCGTCCTAAAAAAGAACGGAAAGACATAGGAAAATCTTTCCTCTTTTGTTTCTCTTTTCGTTACACTTGAACCGAACAGCATCAAAACGTTCCAAGAGGATTTTTCTGGAGTGTTGGAATCGTAATAACCTAGAACGAATTTGTATTTTTCCTCCCCCTCTTGGCCCCAAAACGCGAATGGGATCGGCAAAATCAGGTTAAAATCGGAAATATATGATTTATTGAATATTTTATTTTTATCATACGAGGAATAAAAGAAAGGACTCAAAACAAAGGAATCCTTGGAATCAAGAAGGGAATCCTCCTTCGAAGAATACAACAACAACGGCGTATAAAGATTTCTTTCCTTAAAAACAGAGATTCCTCCCGCGGACTTGTCCTGGTAATTTCGGTAATAAAAAGGAAAAAACAGACTATATCCGCCACCCGACACGGAATCACCTTTCGTAAAGGTCTCCTTTGAGGCGTGATAAAATGGAAACAGAATCCCATGAAAGGAAGAGGATTCGTAAACGCCCGTTTTTTCCTTGGATCGGTAGTAAAAGATGCTCTTCGTTTCCAGGCGGTCCGCAGCTTCTCTATGCGCAAAGATCGGAAAAAAACGATACGAAATTTCCTCTTTCGATTTCGCATAATGTATCAAAGGCCACAAAATCGAATATTCCATCCGATCCTTTTCCTTCTCCATTACGAATAAAAAAATCCCGAAGGCCTTCGTATAATCTTCCCCCTTTCTTTGTTCCGCATACAGAGGAAAAACGACACGATACGATTCGTCGCCAACCGTTCCCAAAAAAGTAGGCAGGGGAAGCGGAAACATCACGATGCGATCGTCGTTGTTCTTTCCCCATGTAAACCAACCCAAAGGAAGAATCCGGAAGTGTTTTTTATCGTCTCCGGATTGATAACTCGCGATTCCAAACAGTGCCTCCCATCCGAAATAATTTCTTGAATTCCCTCTCGCCAGCTTTTTATACGAAGAGAAATTGGAAGACGAAGTCGAAGCGTTCTGAGTTTCCGAGGAAGCGAGAGGAATTTCTTTTTTCGGAATGGTCTTTTTTTCGTTCTGAGCCTGAGGAGCAACCGGAACCGATTCTTCCCTCTTTTCATCCGTAAAGAACGTAAAAGGATTGGAAACTTCCTTCCTCAAAGAAACGCTGAAAACGTTATATACGAAAGAATAATCAAGATCCACATAGAATTCTTTTCCGGATTCGCTCGCCTTCAACGAAGCGTCGAACCTTCCGCCAGTTTGGGAGATGGAAATTCCGCCGAAATACAACTCTAAGTTCTTGTTCTTTTCATAATATTTTAAATAAGCGGGAAAAAGAATGTCCCCTCTGGATTCCTTATTTTTCCATTCGAAGTAAAGAGGCGCTAAAAATCGCGAACTCGTTTTTTCCTCGCGATCTTCGGAAGAATAATAGAGAAGAAAAACCCAATCCCAATCCACGTTAGGCGAACGAAGTCGAAAATGAATCGGACTGAAAGAAAAATAATTATCATCGTCCCCTCCGAAACGGTAATAAAAGGGAAGCCAAAGATTATATTCATTTTTTTGATAGTAGTGTAAAGGTATAATTCTGCGGGTCGTCGTTTCTGCGGATGCGCTCTTCCATTGATAAAAAAGTCCGGCCAAACCTAAAAACGAAGCGCCACTTTTTTCCTTAGAAGAATAGTAGAACGGATACAAACGTCTAAAGGACCGGTTATCCGAGTTGTAGTCGTGATAACCTAAGAAAAAGATTTCGTCTTCGCTCATACTAGAATAACGGTAATAAAAAGGCGCAAAGGTTTCTTTATAGGCCGCGTCCTGTGTTTGAAAAAAAAGAGCGAAAGGAATGTGCAGATACGAATCCTTTTTATGAAAATAAAACGGAAAAAATGTGGAAGAAAGATATTCTCCTTTTGCGTCACGAGCCCAATACGTGTTTAAGACCAACGTTTCAGATTCCATTTTTCGAATATGTCTGTAAATAGGAATCGGCAGCAAAAAATATTGTGTAAAATCGTCGCTTTCGATGGAATGATGATAAATGGGCAGAATCGTAAGGTGAGAATCCTGTTTGTAAAAAAGAATAGGAAAGCTGATCAGCTCCGTCATCCCCTTCCCTCTTTCCCGTTTGTAATACGTATTCAGATAATAATCTCCGAAAACGTTTTTGGATCGATATCGGTAGTAAAGAGGACCTCCTAAATTTTCACCTCCATCCTCATCCTTCCAAGAAAAGACAAACGGAACAAGATGCGTGTATTCTTTCTTTTTGTAAAACCAAAAAGGTACAAAGTGAAAGGAAGTCAGATCGTCCTTATTAGAACTCCAATACGTGTTTAATATTAAGGTTTCTGCATTTTCTTTTCCTCGACTGCGATAAACGAATGGCAGAAAATACTGCGTAAAATTTTCTCCCTCGTAGGAATGATGATAAAACGGAAAAAAAGTGAAATAGGAATCCTTTTTGTAGAACACAAGTGGAAAGAGCGTAAGATGAGAATTCTCCTTGTAAAAAACGAACGGAAAAAACGTAAACAAACGGTCAGATTGATTTTTGGTTCCGGACAAATATATTAGGGGAAGAATCCGAAAATAACTCCAATCCTTTTCGCTTCCCCACTGAAAGATAAGAAAGTTTCGAAATTTAGAATGTTCTCCATCCTCCCGAAAATACAGGGCCAAAGGCGCGAGTAACAAGCTCGTGGATTCTTCCTGAAATAAAACCGTTTTCGATCTATATAGAAACGGGAACGGTAAAAACAGGGAACTCGAATAGGAATTCGAAGTTTGCTCCTCGTTGTAAAACCAAAGAGGGGAATATGTTGCCGATTTCCGAGAACTGATGCTTGATTTGGATTGATGATACAGCGGAAAGAAGGTAAAGGAATAATCTTCTCGGGTTTTATAATTCGTATAATGCAGCAAAGGAAAGAAATTGAAGAATTTCTTTTCGGTGTCGTGTCCCCATCGAAATAGAGTGAGAATCGTAGAGGATTCTTCCGCGCTTTCCGTATTGAAATACACGGGAAGGACCATCGTGTCTGTTCGCTTTAATCCGTTCGTCAATTCCACACTCCGTGTAAACAAGGGAAAAAAGCCCGGAACCATGCTAAAACTTTTTTCGAACCCTGGACCGGAAGAACTGGAATTATAACCGAGCCAATAAAAATTCGTGGATTCCTTATAACCCACTCCTCCGTTTGCGGGTTGAATCGTATTCCGATAATAAAATGGGGAAAGAAAAAATTTCTCCTCCACACCTTCGGCTTCCACACGTTTGT
The DNA here is from genome assembly GCF_000306675.2 of Leptospira mayottensis 200901116. Lineage (NCBI taxonomy): Bacteria > Pseudomonadati > Spirochaetota > Leptospiria > Leptospirales > Leptospiraceae > Leptospira > Leptospira mayottensis. The sequence goes on along the minus strand of NZ_CP024871.1, from coordinate 1,698,921 downwards.
AACCGAAAGCCGGAAAAAGATACGTCAACTCGGCCTTTCCGGACTTAGCTTCGATAGAATTATAAAACGGGAATATTCTAAATTGCTTAAATTTTGGATAATCCGTGCTGCGGATAAACCAAAACACATGCCACGCAAAATGTCCTTTCCATTTTTCAATATCCACGATCAGGGCGCGGACGGGATACTTCTCTTCCTTTTCGCTTCCGAAAATTTCCTTTTTTTCCTTTACGAGTTCGTCAAAAGGATCTCCCGCATAAGTCCGACTTTGCGCTGAAAGAATTCCAGGAATAAGAAATAAGATCGTAAATAGGATTTGATTTCGCATTTCTAACGGGGCTTCAAGTTTATAGATCGATTTCGATCGTTTTCCTTTTGCTTTTTTCCCCGGAGACAATCCTAATTTTTCTTTTGGGAATTTCCATCTCCCGTGAAATCGTTTCGATCACTGCCTCGTTCGCCTTCCCTTCCAAAGCGAGCTCTCGAACCGCAATCGTTATAGACCCGTCATCCTCTTTTCGAAAAAAAGTCTTTTTTGAATTCGGTTTAACGCGAACTGTGAATTTCATGTTCCCGTTTCAGAAGCTCGACTTTTCCGGCGAAATTTTCCAACTAAAAGATATACCCCATCCACCCTAAAAATGAGACTGAAAACGAAAAAAATCAGAACTGCAGGAAGAATCGTCAGACTTAAATGAATTCTGGAAGCCTGAACGTAATCGATCCCTATCGATTCCAAATAGTTTAAAATCGGAGAATATAAGAATATTTGATGAAAGAAAAGAAAACTCCCCAATAACAAAAACGGAATCGACATTCTGGAAATTTTTCTCATAAGTTCGGGCCAAGGGAATCCGACCTTGTGTCTTTTCAAAAAGATTCCCAAAAGAAGAAAAGTAATCATCGCCGAAACTGCAGAGGAAAGAGCGATAGCAGAATGTTTTAAAAACCAAACTAGGAACAAATTTAGAATGATATTGATCGTAAACGACACGGACTGGATCCGAAGGGGTGTTTTTGTATCTTGAAAAGCATAATAAGAAGAAATCAATATTTTATTGACACTAAAAAAAGGAATCGCAAGGGAATAAAAGATCAAAGGCTGAGTCGCCGTATGAGTAGCAAGATGGTCCCACTTCCCACCGAAATAAATCGAATCCAAAATCGGTCCCGCAAGAAGAACCATTCCAATCGCAGCAGGAACCGTCAAAAATAATGCGAATTCGAGAGCGGCGGCAAGTTCCTGTCTTAGGGAGGACAATTCCTCTTTTTTTAGGGATTGCAAAAGAGCGGGAAGAATCGTGGTCGCAAGCGCAACTCCGACGATCCCCGTAGGTAATTGAACCAACCTTTGGGAATAATCCAAACTTACGACTGCACCAAGTCCAGGATTACGATTTTGGACCCAGTTCGCCAAAAAAATATCCACGAGAAGACTAAGTTGATAAAATCCTCCACCAAGCGCGGCGGGAAGCATCAGCTTAAAAATCTTTTTGATCGCCGGATGTCTCCAATTCCAGTTGATTTCAGGTATATCTTTTTTTTTCCAAACGTACCAAATCTGGACCACGAGTTGTAAAAAACCTCCCGTAACGATCGCGAAACAAAGTACGATTACACGATCGTGAACGTCTTCCACGAACGGAAATAGACAAACAAATACGAAAAGATAACTTAAATTTAAGATGATCGGGGAAAGAGAAGGTACAAAGAATCGATTTTTCGAGTTGGAGATCGCCATAAAGATAGCGGACAAACTCGCCGTAACGATTAAGAAAAACAGAATATACGTAAGCTCGATCACTAAATCAGAATATTCTTTCGTTCCTCCGACGAGAATCGGAAGAAAAAAAGGAGAAAGAAAAAACACGATTCCCACAAGAATAGATAAAACAAAAAACAAAAAGGACAGAACCGCCCCGCTCATTACTTTTGCTTCTTCTTCGCCAATTTTTCCGGACTCCGAGTAAAGAGGCATAAAGGATTGGGAAAGAGTTCCTTCCGCAAGAAGATTTCGAAACATATTCGGAAGACGGTATGCCACTGAAAACGCGGAGGCGACCATTCCGGTTCCAAAGGAAACCGCCATAAAATGATCCCGAATAAGTCCTAAAATTCTGGATAAAAATGTATAAAAAGAAAGTGCAATACTTCGCGATGCGGCGTTGGACAATTCTTAAGTTCCTATAAGTTTTTCTAAGTATCGAACTCCGTCCATAGTGTTCAAGTCAAACTGAATCTGACAGGCTGGACATTGGTATCTTCCGGGTTTTGAAACTCGAATTCTAGAAGAACAAGCACCGCAATAAATAATTCTTTTGGGAAAATTTCTTTCGGTTTGAATCGCTTTTTCAAGAACGGACTTTACCGAATACGCTTTGGAACTTCGATCCGAAACGAAAGACACGGAAGAAACATCGGATAAGGAAGAATTCTCAGAAAATACCGAAACTTCTTTTTGAGAAATGGAAGATTCTTTCTTCTCCTTTTCTTCGTTTAAGAACGCCTGCAATCTCTGAGATTGACTAGAAATACCGTGAGGATCTTCCGCTTTCAAAGTTTCTGGCTCGGAAGTTTTTTGAGCCTTACCCGATTCGACCTCAAGTTCGGGAACAGTCTGAATCTCCGGAACATACGTCGAGCGGGAAGCCGTACCTTTTGGAGAAGAACTGGAAGAATAAAATTGTACCGGAGAATTTCTTTTGATCCTCGAAGCGGGTCGATTCCTTCTCTGATCCTGAATTTTGATCAAAGAAAGATATTCCTCGGCGCGTTGAGGATCCTCGAAAAAAGCAATCGATCTACCGAAACCTAAAAAGCTCAAAAGAGTTTTGCATTCTTCGTTGAACGAACAATAAGCAGAAGATGCCCCTCTGTTTTTCAAGAAGTTCTCGAATCTTGCAAGAACACAGATTCCTTCGGATTCTATATACTCTAACTCTTCGCAAGAGAATAAAAATTTGCGGATCCCCTCTTCCCATTTCGATTTCAAATAGGAATAAAAATCCTCTGCGCTCACAGAGTCCAAATGTCCTCTAAGTTTGAGCTTGAGAATTTCTCCGGAAAGTCTAGATCTGATTTCCACTTCTGTATCTTACCCTAAATAAATCGCGTCCAAGACTTCTTCATTGGAAGCAGCAATGTCCGGATTTATTTGAGAAATGATCGGCTCCGTTTGGGCTACCGATTCAACTTTTTGCTGAGTAGCCGATACAGTCTCAGAATAGGAAACCGTCTGAGTTTGAGCCACCGATTCGGCCGGAGTTTGAGGAATTTCGGTCGGAGTGGCAACGGGTGTCGTTTGCACAAAAGCAACCTCCGTGTTTTCCGCAGGATTTCCCAAACTACCTGGAAAAACGACTGAATCCAAGGGACTGGATTGTTTTACAAGAACGGGAACGTGAGTCGCATTTGTATGAGAAACCTTTTCCACAAGTGGTCTGGAGTTTCTATCCGGAGCCGATTTTTTTGTGGAATTGCCCAAGGTTAGTAAGAGATAGATGCATTCCAAGAACACAGCGGCACCGAGAGCGATCAGAGAATCATTTCGGAGAAGCCATTCCAAAAGTTCCGTTTGCCGAAAGACGAACTTCCGGAAATTACCTCGATCATAGATCATATGAATCGCCGCCACCCTTTCCAATTTTACGGGGTGATAGACTGCCGCAGAAAGAAGAATCTCAGGTTCGTTGATTTCCGGAAAAAAACTTTCGAACTTAGAAAAGAAAATGCTCTTAGAAGAAGCTTCCTCCTTTTTTCTCAAAAGGACTGGAATGCCAATCTGCCACTTACGAAGACGAAAAGCTCTCATATATAAAGAGTCCTGATATAAGGCGACCGGCTTTCTTTTTTTCAAGTTTTCCTTGAGATATTCTGAATCGGAATGAGCGAGGACAATTCCCACCTCGTTTGTCAAAAAGA
>NZ_CP024871.1:1677500-1682500 GCF_000306675.2 Leptospira mayottensis 200901116 | reverse complement strand
TATTTTTCCGACGGCGGATTCGTGCTACGGTTCGAAGATAAACGAGCACCGTTTCCCGCAAGCTTTTCCAGTCGGGATAATAGTGAACCTTTAATTCTCAAAGATCGAGATTATTTTTTACTCTGCGACAATCGGGACTCTTGTTCAGATTCCAGAGATTTCGGTCCAATTCCCATCGAGTATATCTTGGGAAAAGCTTTCTGAATTTTCTCATACCGTTTTCAATTTTGAAATCGATTTTTCGAGTATAGTCCCAATATTTGTTTAGGTTTTTTAACTAAAAAAGCCAAAAATCAATTCGTTCGGAACTTCCAAGGCTTTAGGGTAACAATAGCGTGAATTTGAATATTCAAATTTTCGATTTTACGATTTGACAAGGCTCGATCCGCATGATATCTTGACCCGACTCTTTTTCGTTCGAACGTTTATACTCAGGCAATTTGATGAGTAAAATCTGATCGATTCAAAATGAAACATTCAGAACTTACATTCCAACTCATGGTCGAATCCGTCCCAAACGCAATTTTATTGCTGAACCGGGATGGTAAGATCGTTTATATCAATAATCAAGCCGAGAAATTGTTCGGATATGAACGAATCGAATTGATCGGACAGGTTGTGGAGGAACTCCTTCCGCATCGATACCGCAAAAATCATCCGACATTTAGAGATTCCTTTTTCCTTTCTCCAAAAGTTCGACCGATGGGTGCAGGTAGAGATCTTTTCGGGCTCAAAAAAGACGGGGCCGAGTTTCCAATCGAAATCGGCTTGAATCCGGTCGTAACCGCGGACGGAACTCTCGTTTTAGCGTCTATCATCGATATCACAGAAAGAAAAAAAGCAGAACAAAGATTTCGTCTCGTAGTCGAGTCAGCGCCAAACGCGATGGTTCTGGTAAACGCGGAAGGAACAATTTCTCTCGTAAATGAGCAGACCGAAAAACTCTTCGGTTACGAAAGAGAAGAATTGATCGGAACCAAATTGGAAATACTGCTCCCAGAACGTTTCCGTATAGAACATCCGGATCGGAGAAATCAATTCTTTCAATCCCCTTCTGTTCGATCGATGGGCACAGGAAGAGATTTATTCGCTCGAAGAAAGAACGGATCCGAAGTACAAGTCGAAATCGGTTTGAATCCGATCGATACGGATGAAGGCCCTATGGTTCTTGCCTCCATCATCGACATTACGGAAAGAAAAAATCAAGAGGCTACTTTGATTCGAAAAAACGAATTGGAAGTCAAAAATAAGGAACTGGAGCAATTCGCATTTCTTGCATCTCACGATCTACAAGAACCTCTTAGAACCGTATCTAACTACATTCAAATTTTGGAAGAGGACTACGGTAACACATTCGATTCGAATATGAACCGCCATTTAAGAACGATTGATCAAGCAACCAAACGAATGAGTGTTCTCGTAAAAGCCCTTCTTATGTATGCAAGAATCGGAAGGGATCAAAAGTTAGCTCTTACGGATTTAAATCGTACCATCTCAGAAGTTCTTTCCGATCTCGAAAACTTGATTCTTCATTCCAAGGCCAAAATCTTTTTCGAACCTCTTCCTATCTTGAACGTATACGAGGTAGAATTTAGACAACTCCTTCAGAATCTGATCACGAACGCGATCAAATTCTCCAAAAAAGAAACTGATCCGGAAATTCGAATTCACTGTCGAAATGAAGGTGACCACTGGCATTTTTCGATCCAAGACAACGGAATCGGAATCGAATCCAAATATTTGGATAGAATCTTCTTTATCTTTCAAAGACTTCATATCAAAGAAGAATACGAAGGCCACGGAATCGGATTAGCTCATTGCAAGAAAATCATAGAATTACACAACGGCCGTATCTGGGTCGAGTCCGCTATAGGAATAGGAAGCACTTTTTATTTCAACATTCCTATCTTAAATCCATGAAAAATCAAAAATTAAAATGTATTCTCCTCATCGACGATAACCAAGACGATAATTTTTTTCACGAAAGGGTGATCCGCAAAGGAAATTATGCGGAAATTGTAATCTCAAAACAATCTGGTCAGGACGCTTTGGATTTCTTAAAAAATAAATCGGAAAATCCGGAACCGTTTCCCGATCTCATTTTCTTGGATATCAATATGCCCGGAATGAACGGTTGGGAATTTTTAGAAGAATATAAAAAATTAGATAAGGCGCTTCAAACCAGTACGATCATAGTCATGTTGACTACCTCGGAAAATCCGGATGATAGAAATAAATTCTCTCAATTCGGTTCTACATCAGATTTCAAAACAAAACCTCTTACAAATTCGATGATGGATGAAATTTTAATAAGAAATTTTTCTCAATCGAGTTCCGCAGACATACAATCTTTTTAAACCAACTTAAAATTTTGTCCAAAACCTGTTGAGCGAGACAACCGACGAGCAGCAAAGCGGTACGAGTGGTTTCCAACGAAGTTGGAAAAAGCGATCTATAGAAGTGGGATACTTTCGTTACACAAAAACGTAGGAACTCCTACTGTTTCTATAGAACGACCATTTTTTTAACGATATTTGTATTATTGGCCGTTTCCACTTTGCATAACGCCGCATGAACAGAATCCGTATTTACGCAACAAGGCCAAACAGAGATTTCTTGTAAAAATCTGAGACTCATTCCTAAATTCTTCCCAAAAAACGGATTTTCAAGAGAATTATCCGAGAAAATACTGTATTACAAACCTTAAAAATTCTCCCCTACGCGCGTCGCCGAACAGGGAGTTCTGAAATAAAATCTGAAACAACAAGGGAAAAAAATGACTAGAATAGCCATCAACGGATTTGGAAGAATCGGAAGACTTGTTTTCCGTGCAGGAATCAAAGACCCTAATCTGGAATTTGTCGCAATCAATGATTTAGTTACTCCTGACAACCTGGCCTACTTACTCAAATACGATTCCACTCATGGAAAATTCCAAGGAACCGTTGAACACACCGATAAAGAACTGATCGTAGATGGAAAAAAAGTTCTCTGCGTTTCCGAAAGAGATCCTGAAAAACTTCCCTGGAAAGATCTGAAAGTGGACTACGTGATCGAATCCACCGGACTTTTTACCGACAGAGCGGGGGCAGAAAAACACTTAAAAGCGGGAGCGAAAAAAGTCGTAATTTCCGCGCCTGCAAAGGACAAGGATATCCCCACATTCGTAATGGGTGTCAACAACGAGAAATACAATGCGTCAACCGATCATATCGTTTCCAACGCATCCTGCACTACAAATTGCCTGGCTCCGATTACCAAAGTCGTCCTTGATAACTTTGGGATCGAAGAAGGCCTTATGACCACGATCCACGCAACAACGGCAACTCAGCCTACCGTAGACGGACCTTCTAAAAAGGACTTCCGCGGCGGGAGAGGAGCAATGCAGAATATCATTCCTGCGGCGACCGGTGCAGCAAAAGCGGTGGGACTTTGTATCCCTGAAGTCAACGGGAAACTGACAGGTATGTCTTTTCGTGTTCCCACTCCGGATGTTTCGGTTGTGGACTTAACCGTGAGAACCACGAAAGAAACCTCTCTTAAAGAAATTTCCGCAAAGATGAAAGAAGCTTCCGAAGGATCCATGAAAGGAATTCTCGGTTACACAGAAGACATGGTAGTATCCAACGACTTCGTAAGTTCCACACTTTCCTCCATTTTCGATCAAGACGCTTGTATCGAACTTAACTCCAGATTCTTTAAGCTCGTTTCCTGGTATGATAACGAGATGGGATACTCCAACAGAGTTCTGGATCTGATCCGCTACATGGCGAAGAAAGGCTAATTCATGGAATTACCCAGACTCGAAAACGCCGACCTCTCGGGAAAAAGGGTTTTTCTAAGGGTAGATTTTAACGTTCCCATAGAAAACGGAAAAGTTACCGACAAAACCAGAATCGAAAAAACCCTTCCTACGATCGAACTTCTGATTAAAAAAGGAGCAAGAATAATCATTGCAAGTCATTTGGGAAGACCCCAAGGTCAAGTGAATCCAGAATTCTCCTTGGCCCCGGTCGTTGAAACTTTCAAAGGGCTCATTAAGTCAAACGTCTACTTCTCTAAAACCGTAATTGGAAACGAAGCGGTCAAACTTTCTAAAGAACTCAAAGACGGAGAAATCCTCGTGATCGAAAACGTCCGTTTCCATAAGGAAGAAGAAGAGAACGAACCGGGCTTTTCCAAAAAGCTCGCCGCACTTGCGGACGTTTACGTCAATGACGCATTCGGTGCGGCTCACAGGGCCCACGCATCTACGGAAGGAATTGCTCATCTTCTTCCTGCATATGCGGGCCTTTTGATGCACAAAGAAATCGTGGAACTTTCCGCTCTTCTCTCAAAACCGGCCCGTCCCTTCGTTGCAATCATCGGTGGATCCAAGGTTTCCACAAAGATTAAGGTTCTCAACAACCTCTTCGATAAAGTGAATCATCTTCTCATCGGCGGCGGGATGGCATATACTTTCTTAAAATCCAGGGCGGTTCCCGTGGGAAATTCTCTCGTGGAAAAAGACTTCGAAGTCCAAGCATTTCAACTGATCGAAAAAGCCGGAGTTGCGGGGGTAGATCTTCAACTTCCTGTGGATCATATCATCGGAGATCAGTTCAGCGAAAAAGCGAAGACTAAGTCCGTAGATAAAATGGGAATCTTAGACGGTTGGATGGGAATGGACATCGGCTCCAAAACAGTTTCGAACTACGAAAAGATCATCAAAAACGCGGGGACGATTTTTTGGAACGGACCGATGGGCGTTTTTGAAATGGATAAATTCGCGGGCGGAACGATGGCAATCGCGAAAGCGATTTCGAAATCCAAGGCGAAAACCGTGGTCGGTGGCGGAGATTCTATCGCAGCAATCAACAAAGCGGGAGTCGCCGACAAGATTACCCACATTTCTACTGGCGGCGGTGCTTCTCTTGAGTTTATGGAAGGAAGAAAACTCCCCGGAGTAGAAGCTCTTCTGAAAAAAGATTCCAAGTAAAAGGCCCAGCTCTTTCACGATT
>NZ_CP024871.1:1665000-1672500 GCF_000306675.2 Leptospira mayottensis 200901116 | reverse complement strand
AAGGAGAAATGCGGGGATAACTTCTGTATTCCTTCGTCCAAAACATTTCTCCGGAAGGAGAATAAAAATTCACCTCAGAGCCTATCTTTTTGTACTCAAGATACCCTTTCGTATTCAAAGGATATTCAATTCTATTTGTATCGCCGAACACAACTCCACTCAAAGACTGGATAGGATAATACGAATTCTCGAATTTATACCCATTGATCGCTTCTTCCGGATTCCATAAAAATCTTGGATCTGGAATCATTCCCACGTGCGCTGATTTGGAAAAGGCCCACACTTTTTGGATTCCGATCGCAGTGGAATACTGGTTTCCAAAAAGATAAAAAAACAATACGGAAAAAAATATACCGAATCCCGCTATGGAAAAAAGCTTCATACAAACCTCTTCAAACGATTGTATAATAAATAAATTCCAGTATGAGCGGCAAACTCTCGGAAAGAACTTCTCGGAAACGGAAAGTAATGTTCGTGAATTTCAGTCTCTCCATTTTTCTGTCCAATTCCAAAATAGACGAGCCCCACTTTTTTCTGCGGGGTCCCCCCTCCTGGTCCTGCAATTCCGGTGACGCTAATCGAATAATCGACCCCAAGAGCGTCTAACGCTCCTTCCGCCATTTCTTTAGCGGTTTCTCCGCTTACCGCTCCGAATTCGTCCAAAGTGTTCCGTTTGACCCTAAGTATTCCCGTCTTTACGCTGTTATCGTAGGAAATTATTCCTCCGTAAAAATACGCCGAGGACCCGGGTACATCGGTGAATGTTTTGGCAATCAACCCTCCGGTGCAACTTTCCGCGGTTCCTATCGTGATCTTTTTTTCGATCAGCATCCTCGGAAGCTCCTCGAATACGTCCGACGTGGATTTGGTCCCGTAAAATGTATCCAATTTTCGAAGTAGCTCATCGACCAACGCACGATTATCAGACTGAAAGCTCACACGGATATATCCTCTTTTCGCCGCTACTCCCCAGATTGCCTTTCCGTCCTCTATCGCCTTTTCTCTGGAAATAAATTCTTTTTGAAATTGTGACTCACTCATCCACCAGATAAATCGAAATCCGGAGTAGAACTCTCGGGACGAATATGTCTTTAAAATCCAAGGAGCAAACTCTTCGCGGAACATTTCGGTCATTTCTCCCGGAACACCGGGCATACAACCCAGATGCACGTTTTCTGACAGTGATGAGATAAAACCCGGTGCAATTCCGACATTGTTATTTAATACGATAGAACCTTTCGGAACGGATACTTGTCGAATCGCAGTTTGCATTGCGTCCTGAAAATTTCTTCCACGAAGTTTATAAAAGGTTTCTATTCTTTGTCTTGCGACCGGACTTTCTTCGGTGACAACCCCCTTTAACCTACAAATCACTTCCAGAGTATAATCGTCCTCCGTAGGTCCAAGGCCTCCGGTCATCACCATAAGAATCGAAGTTCCACTCGTAGCGAGTTCAATTAACGTTCGTAATTCTTCCAGTATAACGACCGGATCGTCAGGCAAAACAACAAACTTGGAAACAGTGAACCCCATCCCATAAAGTTCGTTTGCAATCCAGGAGGAATTTGTATCCTGACTTCTTCCTGCCGTAAGTTCCGAACCCGTAGATACTATGATAATTTTAGGAAAAGACATCAGCTTTCCTTTTCCATTTTTTCTGGAGCGGAAACGCCGATTAACCCGAGTCCTTCCGCAAGCACGTTCTTGGCCGCAAGACAAATTCTTGCGAGTCCAAGGCGCACCTCAGAAGGTGCGTCTTTCAGTCTATTGTTCTTTCCTAAATAAAAGCCCGTAAAGGCCTTCGCAAAACTTTGTAGATAATTAGTAACACGATGTGGTTCCATCGAATTTGCAGAATCGAATATTTCCTCAGGAAACCTTGCGATCCAAAATAAAAACCTTTTTCGCTCTTCGGACATTTCCAAAGATTTAGCCGCTTCGGCGGAACTTTCCGTTCCCACCTCTCGAAAGATGGAACAGATTCTTGCATGAGCATATTGCAGATAAAAAACCGGATTTTTATCCGACTGGTCCTGTGCCAGATCCAAATCAAAATCGAGAGGTGCGTCCAGGGAACGCATTACGAAAAAATAACGTCCTACGTCTTTACCGTGTTTTCCCAAAAACCCGATAAGATCACTCATCGTTTGAAAGGAGCCAGCACGTTTACTCATCTTTACCTTCTGTCCCGATTCGAGTAGATTGACTTGTTGAGAGATTATCACTTTAAAATTCTCTTTTTTATATCCCAGTGATTGTACCGCTCCAGCAAGTCTTGCGATATAACCATGATGATCCGGTCCCCAGATATCGTAGATTTTTTCGTATCCACGCTCGATCTTATCCTTATGATAAGCAATATCCGCTAAAAGATACGTTGGCCTTCCATCGTCTCGAACTACGACCCGATCCTTGTCGTCTCCGTATTCCGTAGATCGAAATATTTTTTTTCCATCTTCTTCAAAGATCTTTCCGGCCTTTTCCAAATCTTTCATCACCGCAAGAACCTTGTCCGATTCGTGAAGCGTTCGTTCACGGAAATAACTGTCGAATTCAACTCCGAACGAGTCTAAATCCTTTCTTTGCCAATCAAGATTGTTTTCCACCGTCCAGATGGAACAAAGCTCCGCGAGTTCATGGTATTTTTTTTCCTTTAATAACGTTTCGATCTTAGAGGACTTTTTTGGATCTTTTAAAAGAGCATTTGCAATATCCTTTATATACTCGCCTCGATAACCCTCGGCCGGTAATATATTCTTCTCTAAAATCGTATCTATCGGTGTAGTATCGTCCGTTTCCTGCTGGGAGCTGGATTCTCCCTTTATTTCTCGGATCCGAACCAAAGTCGAAACTCCAAGTAAAAAAACCTGATTTCCGTAATCGTTGATGTAAAATTCCTTGTCCACATTATGACCGATCGCCTTTAAAAGAGAAGCCATCGCGTCTCCGTTTGCCGCGGCCCGTGCGGAAACTATGTTAAGCGGACCTGTTGGATTTGCGGATACGAACTCCAAGTTAATCTTGAGAGGACGTTCCACTTTTGGAAAATAATTTCCAGAAAGAATGGACCTTTCTATGTATCCCAAAAGATACGATGAGGAAATTCTGAAATTTACGAAGCCGGGGGGGGTAAAATCCACTTTTTCGAAAAGATCAGTTCGTTTTTGCAAGATCTCCACTAGATCTTTCGATACTTGAATCGGATTCCTTTTTAGTAATTTAGAATTTTCTAATGAAAATGAGGTGGAATAATCTCCAAATTTTTCATCTCTGGAATATTCGATTTTTATTCGGAGCATACCTTTTTCCACATCAGGAAACGAGGTAATTAAGGAATCCACTCCTTCTTCCAATGATTTTAATACGATTTGTTTGAGCGTTTCATTTTCTTTCATATGTCGAGCGATCCATAGTGAGCGAGGTTGAGTTTACCGAAAACTCTCTGCGTAGCTGAGATGAGTGATCTTGCGCAAAATGTGGAACTCCTGCGTATTTCAGTAAGACCGAGTCCGGAGAAGAAGATGCGAGGCGCGACTTTTCCGAGGGGGGAAATCTCCCCCCTCATCTTTTTTGTTTCAATTTCTTTCATAGAATCCTTCGATAACCAAATTGCAAAAGCAATCCGTACGAAATTATACAAGCTATTTTATCGCTAATTTCGAAAGAGATAGTCGATTTCATTTCCTTTCGTAAAACACGTTCTTTTTCCAGGAATTCTCCCAACTTAATTCCAGCTGCTGAAATACAGTTTTTTTCAAATCCATTATGGAAACAAGAATAGTCCGTTTACCTCTCGCATCTATAACAGTCGGAACTTGTTTCGGAGTAGATTTTTGATCCCATCGGATATCCAAAATCACGAGAAACAATAGAGCACAGAAATAAAACCAAAAGAGTATTGTTTTAAAAAAATTTTCCAAGATTCTCTCCTAATGCATCGTAGAGAGTAAGCGCCGATTTCAACCTCTTTCTCAAAATAGGTTCGAGCATCTCATTGCAAATTCTGTCCAGGTCCAAGATGTTTTCAACGGATATTTTTCTTTCCTTTAAATCCCGAAATCGAAGCATCAAAAACGTTTGTATCCACTGCACCAGACTCAAATCGTTCCTATCTGCATGAAGACAATTTCCACATATAAGCTCTAAAGGAGAAGTCTGCAAAATGACGGATATCATCTTTTTCAGTTCCGTTCCACAAGAATGACAAACAAGTTCCTTGGAAAGAAAACCTCCAGAAACGAGAAGGCGTAATTTAAAAAAAGGAAGAATCAATCCGGAAGGACCATTTTCCTCCAATTCCTCCAATGCCCCGGAAAGAAGTCGAAACTCGCCCGGATGCTCCGCTCCGTCTGGAGTAAAGGAGGAAACTAGCTCCACAAGATACGACACGAGCACCGTCGCGAAATATCCTGACTTAGCCCTGTCAAACCGATTGATAAGCGAAATCTCTTTAACGTTATACGTTTCTTTGTTTTTGGAATGATAATAATCCAGATCGGAAAGGGAACCGGGCTCCACTGACGCAATCGGTCTAGTTTTACTTTTTCGAATTCCACGAACACGAAAATTTTCCACCTGTCCTATCTCGGGAAGGAGACGAATGAGCGCGTCGCCTTCTTGAATTGTTCTAGACTCTAAAACGATTCCGCGTATTTTTTTTAAAGCTCCCGGAGAATTTCCAGACATTCATCCTCCTTTAATTTCATGATTCGTTCTTCTTCCTTTCCACGTTCGTGATCATAACCGAGGAGATGTAAAAAGCCGTGAACCAGGAGACGATAAAACTCGTCCTTAACAGAATGTCCGATTTCTATGGCTTGTTTTTCAAGAGTGTCTACGGAAATTACAATTTCGCCTAACGCAATTGGAGGTAATGAATTCGAATCAAAACCCCTTCGTTTTTGAAGAACGTTTTGTAAAGGTGAACTACCAAACTCCAAAGGAAAAGAAAGTACATCCGTCGTTTTGTCCTTTCCACGACGCAAACGATTGATTTCCTTCATATCGGAATCGCCTACGAGTAAAAGGCTGAGTTCGCATCGAAAATCTTTTAGTTCTTTACGGAAAAGAATCCCACAATTGAAAATTACCTCCGTTTCGTTCCACCAGGAAATGTCCCCGTAGTCGTTGGAAATGGAGACCGAATCTGCAATCAGGTTGTTCTCCCCGAAGCGGCCTTGGTCTGCTTGTATCCATTCATGGAATTTAACGCATTCTTTTTTTCTAATGCTTTGGTGGCTTCCATACTCGGATATTTCGGTCTGGAATGAAGACTAGACAATAACACTTCCTTAAATGAAGCTTTGATTACTTCCAGATCGCCCAATGTAAGCCCACATTCGTCCAATTGATTCTCGGCGAGCTTGATCCCAATAATTTTGGTGATGAGGTTGTCCAAAGACTCGGGAGTAATCTCCTCCAACGAACGAGACGCCGCTTCGAGAGAATCCGCAATCATGACAATAGCAGTTTCCTTTCTCTGAGGTTTAGGACCGGGATACTGAAAGTCTTGTTTTTTCAGTTTCTTTTTCTGAGTCGGAGAAAGTTCGGACAATGCCTTGTGATAAAAAAACGCCATCGTCGAAGTTCCATGGTGTTCGGGAATGAAGTCAATGACTTCTCTCGGAAGTCTGGCTTTCTTCGCCATTTCGATTCCGTCTAACACATGATCAATGACGATCTTGGCCGCGAGTGCTGGATTGTTTTTGTCGATATTCTCTTTTTTCGGAATCAAATGTTGATTTTCCACAAAGAACCCGGCATTTGGGATTTTACCGATGTCGTGAAAATATACACCCACTCTTGTCAAAAGCCAATCCAAACCCAGATTTTGACAGGCGCGTTCCGAAAGAGCCGCAACTAAAAACGTATGTGTATACGTGGAAGGTGCTTTGGTCAAAAGATCCTGCAATAAAGGGTGACCAGTGTCCGCAAGCTCCATCAGTTTAAAACGAGTCGGAACGTTGAATAGATATTCATAAATCGGAAGCAGAAACTGCGCCGCGGTGGAACAAGCGAATCCGTTAATCAGACAAAGAACATATAATTTGAATATGTTCGACTCGAACAAATCCTTGATCCAAGATCCGCTCGGAATCGCTACCCAATAGTTACGAGAATCAAACAAATAACCGCTGGAAGCTATGACAATCTGAACTCCGGATATATACAAACCCGCTTTGATAAAGTCGATTCGTTTTTTTAGATTTCTTCCATAACTCGCAGAAACGATACAAGAGACGAATCCGAGCATAAACGAAGTCGGATTGTAATGCGAGGCCATAAATACGAAAAAGGAAAGGTAAAATCCGATCGCGATAGAAAGTTGTTCGTCGTAGATAAAGCTGACGATCAAACAGACCACTCCCACCGGAACAAACAAGGCGAAGTAAAAGATGGAATCGTATTTGGTTTCAAAATTGAAATAGATCTTAGAAGCAACCGTACAGCTTAAAACCAAAAACCAGATAAGGGAAAATACAATTACGTTACTCGAAACGTCGTTCAATCGTTTCGGATTATATTTTTTAAGAAAAATATAAATGATCACCACAAAGACGGTCTGAATAAGCAAAATAGAAACGATAGACGCGATGTTCGCCCGTGTGGCGTAGGTGTTTACAATCTGCAATTTTTTGAATATTTCAGGAGTTATGATCTCTCCGGACTTAACGATCACTTCTCCCGCAAGAATCCTGGAATTGACCGGTTCGGCCCGGTCGGCCGCAAACTGTTTGGCTGAGAGAGTTTCCTCCGCGTTATACGAACAAGAAGGATTGGAATAAATATAACTTAGAGAAATTTTTTGGACGATCGGAAGCACCGCCGCATCCATACGGGAAAGTTTTTCCTCCGCCATCCGATTGAGAATATTTACGGTATTAGGATCCCGATACAAATACGACCTCGGGATGATATAGGCCCCCTCCAAATTAGAAACCTGCTCCTTGATTCCCTGATTTCGAACCCGGCCACCCGAATTTTTTAAGGCTGCGTAATCCGGAGGTAAATCGCGCAATATGCAAAAAGAAGAAAATACTAAATTAGAGTATTGTTGAACTAGATCCTTAAGTTTTCCCTTGCCAGGAGTTTTGTATAAAAGCTCGATTTCTTCCTTCGATCGGTTCCTCCATCGTGGAACGGTGTTTAAAAGTTCGGAATACACTTTTTCTTCCATACTCGGCTTGAAGGAACGGAAGTTCTCCATATCTTCCTGAATAGCGTTGTTGATTTGATCTTGTAAGGTCGCGTAATCGCGGTCGAAAACAAAAGGAGCAGATTGGTACGCGGTTAGTTTTTTAGCTTTGGTCTTATCCTCGTCTTCGTATACGATTTCTTTGACGGAAATGATTTTTTCCGGCGCGGTCTTACCTTCCGAATATAATCCATCCGGAGAAAGATCCATTTTATCCTGACCGAAAAACGGAATGGCGAGCATCCAGGTTACCATCAAAAGAGTAATAACCACCAAAACGACCTGAAATCTTCGAACAAATAGAA
>NZ_CP024871.1:1535000-1660000 GCF_000306675.2 Leptospira mayottensis 200901116 | reverse complement strand
CATTAAAACGGTATGTCGTCGTCTCCATCTGGTGCAGGAGGGTTATAATATTCCGGAGAGGGTGACGAACTTCCCCCGAATGTTGAAGATCCGCCGGAAGAAGATCCACCCATCGAATTAGAATCGTCTTTGGAGCCTAAAAGTTGGAAATTCTCCACAACGATGCGAATTCGAGATGCTTTTTTACCTTCCGGTGTTTCCCATGTGTCCTGCTTTAATCTTCCTTCAATGGCAATCTGTTTTCCCTTTTTGCAATATTGTTGAATGATATCGGCCGGTTTCCCCCAGACTTCACAATCGAAAAAATGGGACTCCTCTCTTTTTTCTCCGTTAGACACATAGGTCCTACCATTGGCCAAAGAGAAATTTACAAGAGAAGTACCATTGATCGATTTGAACTCTGGGTCCCGCGTTAAACGACCGACCAGAGTCACTCTATTGATATCATTAGCCATTGAGGCGAACGACCATGGAACGAAGGATGTTCTGATTGATTAAAAATTCTTTTTCCACTTTTTCAATGGCACTCGGCTCGGCGCTGCATTTGTAATGATGGAAAATGCCCTGTTCTTCGTGTTTGATCGGATGCCAGAGTTTTCTTTGGCCCCAATCTTCGTCAGCGGTAACGCTCACGGAAAATTTCTTCAAAGTATCCTGAACTTCGGACTTTGCAACTTCCCGAGAGCTCACACGTGTAATAGTGGTGAGTTCGTAGTTTCTCAAAAGTTTCTCCTATGGTTATAAGCCCGCCTACGATTTGCGACGAGCAGAAGAACCGATAATTTAGCCTATTTTTTGCGCCGAAAGACCGGGGTCAAGGGAGAATTTGTCGGAAGATCTAGAAACGCTCTGTCTCCTTCGATTCGAAATTGAGTACCGAATTCCGCCGAAAGAACCGCGATTTCATGTAGGAACTCCTGTGCTTCCTGACCTATTACCGGTCGGATCCTATGATCTTCTTTTTGAAATTTTCCGAAAATCGGAACGAGCTCTACCCGCTCCAAGCGGTTACGACGGATATGGAAAATCGCAACTAAGTTGTGGTTAAGGTAGGAATTTCTACTTCCGAAAATCAAATTTCCCAAAGAATAGAGAATTACCCCACCTCTGTAAATCTCGACACCCTGCGGAATGTGAGGATGATGGCCGATCACAATCTTTACGCCAGAATCAATCAAAGTCCTTGCAATTTTCCTCTGGTCGGGAGTCGGAAAGGGAGAATACTCAATTCCCCAATGCAAGGAAACAATCCGAATCGGAGAAGAATGATTTTTAAAACGGGAAGAATGTTTTTCAAGAAACGTCGCCTGCAAAGAAGAAAGCAGAAAAGGAGCCACACCCGACTTCGTGTGAGTCGCGTAGTGAGATCGTTCGGCAATCGCAGTCACGGAATGAACACGTAGGTCCGTACCTTTCAAACTTAAATTTAGAGGATTCAGGACCTGCGGGAGTTTCTTTCCTGCACCCACGTTAAGTATATTATTTTTATTTAATATACCAAGAGTCTCGTCCATTCCTCTTTGACCGTGATCGAAAGAATGATTATTTCCAAGGAAAACCATATCTACTCCCAAAAATTTGAGAGAATCCAAATCTTTTTCATGAGCGGTAAAAATATAAGCTTTTTTAGATTCTTCCGTTTTGGAGGCAACGACAGGAGTTTCCAGATTGACCATTCTAAAGTCAGCCTCGCTAAAAAGGGATTTTAGACCTTTTACGGGCGCAATTTCTCCGTGTTTTTGAATCGTATCTCGGATCCCCCAATTAAACATAACGTCTCCTCCCGCAAGAACTTTGAGTAATTCCGGATCGTGATTATGCTCTGGATGTAAAACGGAATCGATCTTGTCTTGAAAAACCGCGAGAGCCGACGGGGAATTTGTCTCGGAATCTTTGACAGAAGAATCTTTTAAAAATTCGGGAGAACAGGAAATGGATAAAAAGAAAAATATCAGAATCCATCCTAATAAAAGAAACTTAGGAGTCACTCTCATCGTCACAACTCGGACCGTAGAATGCGACATGAGAACATACTGAATCGTATTTGGAAATTTCTGACGATTTATACGACGCTGTAGAGCGTCCTTGCATTTGAGAATCCAAAAAATTAAAAAAGCCGAGAAAAAAAATCCTGACGTAAGTTCTGACAGGAAACAGTAAAGTTTTCCATTTGATGCCCTAAAAAGACGAATCAAATGCTTCGAAAAATAAAACCGATTTCGGCTTTTTCGATTTCGAACTCTTAATACTGGATTTTTAAAAATTTCAAGGATCTGAAAAAGAGAAAAAAACACTGAGGATAAACTATCAATCTTATTCAAGATTGGAAAGATTTTTTTTTAGAATCAAATGCGAAACACTTTTGAATCTGCCCCCCTTTAAATCAAACGTAAAAAGATAAATTCAATCGTATATTCGTAGGTCAGTTCTATCAAGAATCTATAGATTTCTTTTCTACAAATTTTTTTTACAAAAGTTCAGGTCAATCCCAAGAAAAAATTTAAATTTTTTCAGGTACTTTTATCCTCATATCGAAATCTCTAAAATGAGATTTTATCTTTAGGGCAACCTCTATAAAATACAATTATTTGTAAAGGATATCCGCCCAGTGAAAATTGATTGAACCTGAATCTAACCTTTTAAGTAAAAGATCTACCTTTAAAAAATAGAACTATCTCAACAATACTTTATCTTTGTTTAAAATACTGATTATTCTAAAACATTCTTGAGACGGAGACGGTTTCTAATAAAAAACAGGACTGAGTTTAGACAAAATAATTCGAAATCGATTTTATAATTCATAAAATGTTTTTTTCGTTCTAACATCTCCAAAATTACTTTCCATGTTTTTTATTTCTTCACATCACAAATCCAAAAAAGAACCACGTAACATTCTATTTTTCGAGCCAAGGATTCAAAAAACTTCTTCGTAACTGAGTTTTGATTCAGAATTTTTGAAGATTTTTACTGAGCGAATTCTCGATCCTCCAAAACCAAAAACAGTTTAACGAAAAAAAACGATACATTTTGGAACAAATTTTTATTTAACCTTAACTAAATTCCGGACTCCCATCAATGATTCTTTTTTTAAGAAAGAACTCGTCTCAAAATCTTAAAAAAAATATTTCTAAACGATCCAGCAAGTTTCTAAAAAACGTGGGAGTTCCTACAGATTACTCAACATTGGCGGTTTTTCCCGTCGCTTAATAATTCCTACATTTTGAAGTTTTGAGACGGGTTCTAAGGATTAGTTCTAAAACCTTAAATGTGAGAACTAAAAAACGAAAAACCCGTTAGAAAGTACATAAAATATCCAATCTAGAAACTACTGCATTTTTTGTACAAACTTACTGTAAATATTATAACTGACTTATTTTAAGGTTTTGGAACAGGCTTCAAACTTTATATCCCTTTCGATCTTTTCAAAATAGAAGGGAAAAATTCGTCAAAAAATTCTTTCATAAAGAGTAGAAAGTTAAGTTGCGATCAATTCCAAATATTCTTTTCCACGATCAACCGCATCGTATGGAATTTTAGAATCGAAGGTGGCGAATCTTACCTTATGGCTAACACTCAAAGCCAAAAGGTAAATATCCGTAAGTTGTTTCGACTTTACGGAGACGATATTGAGATAAAAGGACGGAGAATCAATAGAAATGTTATCCGGAATAAATCGATGACCCTTTACCTTTAAGAGAGAGTGTAAAATCGCCGAAGCAACCTCTATCCCTCCCGGACTTCCTGGATAGGAAGAACGACTTATAATCCGCACCAATGCGTTTTGAGTGATCGGACAAGTGGCCCAACTGTTTTTCGCTTTTCGATCGAACCATTGCCATGTTTTTTCATGAAAGATATGATTGGAATCGCTCAGAGCAACTAAAACGTTTACATCCAAAAGATATCCCATTCTAACCTTCTTCCTTTCTGATCGTATTAATAATTTCGTTAGTTACTTTTATCCCCTTCTTTTTAGAAAGTACGGGCCATCCGTAACTATTGGTTGCAAATTTAGACGCTACCTTTTCTCTTTTTACCGCCTCTGCCATTTTTAGATTATGCTCTAAGGCTTCAATAAACAAAGCTCTCATGGATATCCCCCTTTCGGCGGCTTTCACTTTCGCCTTTTTATACAATAGATCTGGTATTTCCAATGTAGTCTTCATTACATTTTTACTGTCCCATAAATATGGGTTCTTTCAAGTAATTTTCGCGTTTCATAAATCTTTTTCAGATCTAACTTTTAAAAACCTTAATTTAAAAAAATCGACTATAAAAATAAAATCAATAATCGATTTGAAAAAATTTACAAAGGAGAGAAGCCGAGGAGAGTGTGCAACAAATTATAGAAATATAAATTATAAAAATGCAAAATATGTGGACAAAACAACAATTAAACCGAAAATTCCGACTGGCAAACCAGCACAAATCATATCCTTGATTTCAAATCCCCCGACCGAATATGCGATCGCATTTGGAGGAGTGCTTACAGGAAGAGACATGGCTAGAGAAGCGGCAAGAGCAATCCCAAAACATATTTCCAAAAGATACGCGTTTGATCCGGGAAAAAGCACCTCAGAAAGCGGAAACGCAAACGGAACCAGAAGATTTGTCGCAGCGGTGTTCGACATAAAAGTGCTCAACAAAAGAGTCAGGATACAAAGAAAAAACAATACACTTATTGCATATTCCGGTTTTGTAATAGGCCTTAAGATTCCCGAAAACCAGGGACCCATTCCACTCTGCTGAAAACCTACTCCGATACCGATTCCACCCGTAATCAGAATTAAAACGGACCAATCCAAAGAGTTTATATCCTTCTCGTTCAAAATTCCGAATGTAGGAAATAGAATCAAAGGAAGAAGTGCGACAACTCCCGCCGGAACTCCGTGTAAATTTTCGGTAAACCAAAGAACAACTGTTCCCAAAAAAATTATCGAAGTAACTCTAAACGAAAAGGATTTAGCTCCCCCTTCCGGTTCTTGAAATTCTACTACTAAGTCCAAGGAATTCTTTTGCGGAAATAATTTCAAAAGAAGGAACCAAGTGAATAAAATTAAAACGACTACGAGAGGAACCGCAAAAAACATCCAAGTTCCGAAGGGAATGATAATACCTTGTTGTCTAAGAATTCCCATCGCGATGATATTCGGAGGAGATCCGATCGGGGTCCCCACTCCTCCTATGTTCGCCGCAAACGGAATTCCCAGGATCAATGCTTTTCGAAATGGTTCTTTTTCCGGTAAAATCTGTAACAAAGGAAAAGAAAGGGCGATCATCATAGAAGTGGTCGCCGTATTGCTCATCCACATTGATATAAATCCGGTTGTGAACATAAAACCGAGAAGCACTTGATGACTCTTCACCCCAAATTTACGAATGATCCGGTTGGCAAAAAAACGATCTAATCCCGTCTTTACGCAGGCTTTTGCTAATACGAAACCACCCAAAAACAACATAATCGAAGAATCCGCCAAAGAAGAAAGAAAGATTGCAATGGACGGATTTTTATTTTGAGGAAATACAAAACCAGGAATGCCGATAGGGTTTGCCAAAAAAATAATTTCCAAAAAGATCACGAGAATCGAAGTGGCGTATCCAGGAATCGGTTCGGTCACCCAAAAAACAGCGGCCAAAACGAAAATACAGATCATAATGGCAATGCTTAAAGGAAATACAAAACGGATCTGAACGAAAAATAAAATTCCAACTAAGAGCAAAGTTCCAATAATCAAAATTAAGTTGCGTTTCACTTGGATATTTAAAATATAAAAATAGAATTTTATAATGTTCTAAATTAACTTCCAGCCGAATTTCGTAAAAAATCGGCATGCGGAAACAATAAAAAGCCTAATATGCAAAAAACCTTTCTTAGAAGAGTTTCCGCCTTTGTGAAAAATTCGGATCTTCGGGAAGTAATCCTTACGGTTCAAACGCATCGAAAGATCAAAATCCTCAAAATACAAAAAAAATCTTTCGTCAAATCCACCGATTTTCTGTAAAGATTTGGTCTTTGCAAAGATAAAACAACCACTTATGAGAGGTACATCTTCCTGAGTTTGATTCCAATTCTTTTCCCTTAGGTCGTATCGGTTTAAGTATTTTCGAAATATTTTTTTTAAAACATTCGGCGCAAAAGACCTCAAAAATAATACAAAAACGGTAGGATAAGATTTTACTAAAAATTGTATATTACGTTTTTCATCAGAACCACTCTCCCAATCCCAAACGGATGGAACCACCGCATCGCAGCCTGGATGTTCTTCCAGATAACGAACACATAGATCCAATGTTTCCGGAATCATTTTGATATCTGGATTGAGAACCAAATGAAATTTCGTATTCGATTTTAAAATGGAACGGTTATTTGCCACTCCATAACCCGGATTTTCGGGGAAATGAACGTATCGAAATTCGACATGATTCTGAAACGAAGGCTCCTTCGCACAACCGTCTAATATCGCTTCTACTTCCTCTCCGTATACGGGAGAATTGTCCAAGACGTCAATTTTATATCGAATCGTTTTTGAAGTGAGAGAGATTTGATATACGATCGAGTTCAGAAGCGAAAAAAATGATTCTTTAAAAATAGATAAATTCGGTTTATATAATACGATAGAAACGGTAATTCCAAATTCCAAAATTCAGTCCTTTCAGTTTAAAATTCTTCTTTTGTGTCTTTCCCCAAACGAACCTGAAGCTAAAATCAGAGCCATATTATAACAAAACAATTTGGAACTTTTAATTTTCTTGAAATTCCTATACAGAATCTCATGCAAAACAGTAAGAAATTTCTTAAACGAATCAAAAATAATTTCATACGTCGTTCTAGCTTTTATATGAATAAAAATTAAGACAAAATGGCGCCCCTTCTGGGCTTGAAAAGCGTGGGTAAGATGCAAGCATTTACCACAAAACAAGAAAACCAACAGAAGGAACGTAATGAAAAGAAAAGTATATGTAGGAATGGATGTCCACAAAGAAACGATTAGAATTGCGTGTTTAACGAACAATACAAAGGAAATAGTAAAAGAACAGCAGATAAAACATAATGAGGTTCAGATCAAAAAGTTCGTCAATAAACTAAAATCAGAATGGAACGAGATACATAGTTGTTACGAGGCGGGAGTAACCGGTTATCCACTTTACAGATATCTCAAGTCTTTGGGAGTGAACTGTATCCTTGTAGCACCCGGAAAGATACCAAGACAAAGCTCGGATAAGATCAAAACGGATAAGAGAGATGCAATCAAATTAGCAAAATTATTACGAAGTGGAGAATTAGAATCGATTCATGTACCGAGTGAAGAGGACGAAGCGGTAAGGGATTATTTGAGATCCCGTGACAGCCTTCGTTTGGATTTAGGAAGGAATCGTCAAAGGTTGATGAAATTCTTATTAAGAAAGGGTATAACTTACTCAGCAACAAAGTATTGGACAGTCAGTCATAACAAATGGTTGAACAATCTACAGTTTAACAACGAGATCCTTCAAGAGACGTTTAACGACTATTATAGTCGGGTAAGAGTTCAAGAAGAGAATTTAAAAGCGATGGATAAGAGGATACAAGAGATAGCGGAAAGTGAACCGTATCGAGAGAAAGTGGGAATATTAAGATGTTTCCGAGGAGTGGATTATCTAACCGCAATGTTTTTACTTTGTGAGGTTTGTGACTTCAAACGATTCAAAACAGCCGGTTCGTTCATGAGTTTTTTAGGACTTGTTCCGGGAGAATATTCCAGCGGTTCCAAAAGAAAACAAACAGGGATAACAAAAACTGGAAGTCCCAGACTTCGAAGAATATTGACAGAAGCAGCTTGGCAACATCGTTTCCCTGGAACAGGAAGTAAAATTGTAACCGCACGTAGATCGGGACAACCTGCGTTAGTTGTTGCTTTGGCGGAAAAAGCATCTCTCAGATTACACAAGAAGTTTCGTAATCTACAGCAAAGAGGAAAAACTCCTCAGGTAATGATAACGGCAGTTTCAAGAGAGTTATCCGGATTTCTTTGGGCAGCGATGAATCTGGTTGCATAGAGTTAGAGTAATGTTTCATCCAATAATTGAATTCGTTAGAGAAGATGTACGATAAAGGAGGAATACTTGTTGGCTCAGTGTTGAAGCAAATTTGAATTTCAAATTTGACCTTCGTTTTAAGACTAAGAACAGCTCCCGATGTATAGATTATCCTGCGGTATCCAACCCGCGAATATCAGTCTGATCAATCGTCGCGAATGCTTTTCTCTAACGAGTTAAATTATTGGGTGATTAAAAAAAAATGCGAAAAAATATTTACAGCTCCGGATGGGGGCGCCATATCAGAGCCTGTCTTAAAAACCTTACAAGAAATCAGTTACAATAATTCAGTAAGTTCGTAATAAAATATAGAAGTCCCACAAATCACGTCCCTTTAGTAGTTTATGAGCTTTTGAGCATATTTTATAACTGTTAAGTTCTCGTCGAGGCTCTTATATTCCGAGGTTTTGGGACAGGTCTAAATCTCTATTTTTTAAATCATTCGCTTTCAATTTAAAACTTATCAGCTTGTTTTGATTTTCAAAATCTAAGAGCTGGAAAACTCGCACAAATTACGTTTTCAGAATAAAAGCTTGAAAAACTGTAAAATTCTCGTGTAAAAGTTACAAAGGGCTGGTTCTGTGAAAAAATTTTTAGCTCCTTAAACATCACATGAGGTCAAAGCAAAAGCTCGTTGTGCCCGATCTGAATCCATCTAGACAATTCCGAATTTCCTAAAAATTTGTTAGGAATACACATATTCGATGTTAGGGGTTAACGCATTAGGATCAGTTGTATATTAACATATGCAATTGTTCTAAAGTCCAAAATCCGAATCGCTTAGTGCTCTCCTCAAAACTTCAAAAAATTTATTTAAACGATCCTGCAAGTTTCCAAAAAATATGGGAGTTCCACTCCTACAGACCACGTCACATTAACAGTTTATACCGCTTTTGTGGTTTTTTTCCTGTCGTTTAAAATCGTTAGGAGTTCCCATATTCTAAGATTTTAAGACAGGCTCTGATATGGCGCCCCATCCGGAGCCGTAAATATTTTTTCGCATTTTTTTTTAATCACCCAATAATTTAACTCGTTAGAGAAAAGCATTCGCGACGATTGATCAGACTGATATTCGCGGGTTGGATACCGCAGGATAATCTATACATCGGGAGCTGTTCTTAGTCTTAAAACGAAGGTCAAATTTGAAATTCAAATTTGCTTCAACACTGAGCCAACAAGTATTCCTCCTTTATCGTACATCTTCTCTAACGAATTCAATTATTGGATGAAACATTACTCTAACTCTATGCAACCAGATTCATCGCTGCCCAAAGAAATCCGGATAACTCTCTTGAAACTGCCGTTATCATTACCTGAGGAGTTTTTCCTCTTTGCTGTAGATTACGAAACTTCTTGTGTAACCTGAGAGAAGCTTTTTCCGCCAAAGCAACAACTAACGCAGGTTGTCCCGATCTACGTGCGGTTACAACCTTACTTCCTGTTCCAGGGAAACGATGTTGCCAAGCTGCTTCTGTCAATATTCTTCGAAGTCTGGGACTTCCAGTTTTTGTTATCCCTGTTTGTTTTCTTTTGGAACCGCTGGAATATTCTCCCGGAACAAGTCCTAAAAAACTCATGAACGAACCGGCTGTTTTGAATCGTTTGAAGTCACAAACCTCACAAAGTAAAAACATTGCGGTTAAATAATCCACTCCTCGGAAACATCTTAATATTCCTACTTTCTCTCGATACGGTTCACTTTCCGCTATCTCTTGTATTCTCTTATCCATCGCTTTTAAATTCTCTTCTTGAACTCTTACCCGACTATAATAGTCGTTAAATGTCTCTTGAAGGATCTCGTTGTTAAACTGTAGATTGTTCAACCATTTGTTATGACTGACTGTCCAATACTTTGTTGCTGAGTAAGTTATACCCTTTCTTAATAAGAATTTCATCAACCTTTGACGATTCCTTCCTAAATCCAAACGAAGACTGTCACGGGATCTTAGATAATCCCTTACCGCTTCGTCCTCTTCACTCGGTACATGAATCGATTCTAATTCTCCACTTCGTAATAATTTTGCTAATTTGATTGCATCTCTTTTATCCGTTTTGATCTTATCCGAGCTTTGTCTTGGTATCTTTCCGGGTGCTACAAGGATACAATTCACTCCCAAAGACTTTAGATTTCTGTAAAGTGGATAACCCGTTACTCCCGCCTCGTAACAACTATGTATCTCGTTCCATTCTGATTTTAGTTTATTGACGAACTTTTTGATCTAAACCTCATTATGTTTTATCTGCTGTTCTTTTACTATTTCCTTTGTATTGTTCGTTAAACACGCAATTCTAATCGTTTCTTTGTGGACATCCATTCCTACATATACTTTTCTTTTCATTACGTTCCTTCTGTTGGTTTTCTTGTTTTGTGGTAAATGCTTGCATCTTACCCACGCTTTTCAAGCCCAGAAGGGGCGCCATTTTGTCTGATATGCGAGCTTTCAAATCGAAGATCTACAGTCCAAAAGCAAAAGGCGATAAATCGGATTTTTCATCGACCTAACTCTGGGACATTCTACCAACAAGATGTTTATAAAAAGACGATTGTTTTTTCGTAACCCCATCATAGATTCCCCATAGAATATGACGATACGTCTGGTATTTCGAATTTGAAAAAATGGGCAAAATCAAAAAACGAAAAATCGCTTTAAAAACCACTTCTAATTTAAACCGAAGTGGAATATGAGACATTCTACACATATATATTCCGTTTCTAAATAGAAAATACCACCGAAAAGGAGAATGAATCGCTACTTTAAAAAGTCCCAAAATGCTTCTGGAATCGTTTCCTATGGAATGGTTCATTTTCACTTTGGAAACGATTTTATGAACATAACCTTTATAATTTGCCCGAAAGCACCACTCGTAATCCAAATAGTCTATAAAGAAATCCTGATAGATCAAACCCACATCCCTAAAGACATCTAAGGAATAAAAACTTCCCGAAGTAATTAAAAATTCCACGTTCAGAATTCCAGATTCATTCTCCCGAATTCTGTAAATATTACGATTTTTGATTGTATCAAAAATATTAGGACCGAAGGATGCTATTTTCTCATTCCGGGACTTTTGTATCCCATATTCCCCGACTTTTTGCAGAAAAGTTCGAATCGCCGACGTTTCCAAAAAGCTATCCTGATCGAATAACCAAACATGTGTATATCGATTCGTTTGTGCGTATTCGATTCCTCGATTTAAAGCGAACCCTAAACCTAGATTGGATTCGTTTTCTATAAGTACGTTTTGTTTTCCAATCTTGGAACGGATTGAAGATATATTTTTGGATCGGTTATCTACGACTAAAACCGGAACGGAATTCGAATTTAAGTTTTGGATATTTTTGTGGGTAAAATTAAAATCTGGGTTGAAAGTGACTATAACAGCTAACGGAGAAAATTTCTCTAACATACATTTTACTTTTTACGAAAAGGAGTAAACCACCTACGGTCCATCCATATTAAAATTTCGTCAGATTGATAGTTTTCAACATTACAAATCTCTAATCTTTTACGGATGATCCCAGGCAACATCCTTAAAAAATCGAAAGGTACCCCCAATATTTTAGGACTCGTAAAGACCGTATGAAAACAAATACTTACTCCGAAAAAAAACATATGATGAAATATATAACGTAAAGCATAAGACAGTGGCATATTTTTCCAATAAACGACTAACGCGTTTCTTAAGCCGTAATAGAGGGAAAACGTGCTTTTCTCTTCCGTGGACCCAAATCCGTGATGATAAACTTTGATATTCGGACTAAAAAGTACTCTTTCTCCCGTAAGCCTGGCCCGAAAGCTTAAATCTACATCTTCCATATAACAAAAAAAATCGGAGTCAAATCCGCCCATTCTTTCATAGACTTCTGTCCGAATAGCCATCGCACCTCCGCATGCGGAAAAAATCTCCGCTTCTCTCAAATACTCTTCGGAGAGAACTCTTTTATACCCCCTTCTCCATGCAGCCCCCGAGACGTGATAAATATCGCCCGCTCCGTCTATTAACTTCTTTTCCACCTGATCGTCTTTAAGCATTAAAAAGGAAATGATAGAATACTCCTTTCCTTTCGATTCAAGTGTCTTCTCGCATTCGGAAAAGAAATCGTCACTCAAACGAGAATCCGGATTGATCAGTAAGGTCCAATTTGACTTAGGCGCTACTTTGATCGCTTCGTTGTTTCCACCTGCAAAACCTAAATTCTTAGAACTAAAATAAATCAATCTCCTATCTTCTTTGGAAAGCCGTTTGAGTTGTTCCTGCGTATCATCCTTGGAATCATTGTCCCAAATCACCCAAGTCCAATTGGGAGGCAATTTCATGGAATCGTTTAATGCAGAAATGTATTTTCCTGAATTGTATGTAACTGTTATAATATTATAATATTGCATTCAAAAACTTAAATTCCGATCCACTCAATTCTGTAAAAATTAGCATCTACGCACAATAAAGTCGTTGAAAATTAAATCTTGCACCATTTCTTTTACATTCAAACGAATAATTGGAACCGTTTTGTTAATCGGAGATATCAAATTCATAAACGATTTTAATGAAAAAATGTGGAATTAATGAAACCCTTGGAAGGATCAATTAAGAGAAGTCAGCTAGAATCATTTGATAAATTCGTAATAGAAACGCTCGAATTCCCACTTTTTAGATGTCAATTTGCAAGTTTGATCGTTGTCATTGGATCCTCCTTTCCGACAACCATGAGACCATCTGCTTCCTAGATCAAAAATCCTGAAGTTTCTGGAGACAAATTCTAAAACAAAAAAAGAAACTAAGATCGAAAGAAGAAACCCTCATAAAAAAAGGGAATATAATAAAAACTGCAAAACGTCGACAAATAAGAAATAATACGCTGATATAAAATCCAGAGATAAAAACTTTGGGAAGTTTTAGAACGTAAAATCTTCACTTATTCAGTAAATTTTTTCTTGAAGTATTTTTACAAGATATTCTCCATAACCTGTTTTTTTAAGAGGAACTATCAATTTTTCTAATTGAGACCCATCTATAAAACCTTTTCTAAACGCGATTTCCTCCGGGCAGGCAATTTTAAGTCCCTGTCTTTTTTCAATCGTTTCTATAAATACAGATGCCTCTAAAAGAGATTCGTGAGTCCCAGTATCCAACCAAGCGTATCCTCGTCCCATCACTTGAACGTCTAAAATTCTTCTTTCTAAATAAATCCTATTTACGTCCGTAATTTCCAATTCTCCCCTTGCGGAAGGTTTGATGGACTTGGCGATATTTACGACGTCCTCATCATAAAAATATAATCCAGTGACTGCGTAATTGGACTTCGGCTTAGAAGGTTTTTCTTCGATCGAAACCGCACGTCTTTCCGAATCAAATTCCACCACTCCATACCTTTCCGGATCATGAACCGGATACGCGAACACGGTAGAACCCTTAGTTTTTTTAGAAGCGTTCTCTAAAAGAACAGCAAGATTATGACCGAAATAAATATTATCTCCAAGAATCAATACGGACGGATGCCCATTGACGAAATTTTCTCCGATCCAATATGCTTGCGCCAATCCTCCCGGTTCGGACTGAACCGCATATTCGATAGAAATTCCCCATTGTTTTCCATCTCCTAAAAGTTCCCGATACATAGGAGTTGCCTGTGGTGTGGAAATTAAAAGTATTTCTTTAATACCCGCTAGCATAAGCGTTGTTAGTGGGTAATAGATCATCGGTTTATCGTAAACCGGCAAAAGTTGTTTGGAAACGACGTAGGTAACCGGATAAAGCCTTGTTCCGGAACCGCCTGCGAGTATGATTCCTTTTCTTGATTTCATCTAACGTTTCTCATATTGATTTTGATAATATTCTTTATATTGACCGGAAAGAATTTCCTTCCACCAAGACTCGTTGTCTAAATACCACCGAACCGTTTCTCTGAGAGCCGATTCGAACGCGAACTTGGGTTTCCATCCCAGTTCTCTTTCAATTTTGGAAGGATCAATTGCATAACGAAAATCATGCCCAGGCCTGTCCTTTACATGTTGAATCAATTTAGAATGCGGAACTCCGGAAGGATGAAACTCGTCCATGATCGAACAGATCGAATTTACTATATCTATATTTTTTTTTTCGTTTCGAGTCCCTATATTATAAGTCTCCCCCGGCAATCCTTGGAACAAGGCAAGACGTAATGCTTCGCAATGATCTTTAACGTATAACCAATCCCTTATATTCCTTCCGTCTCCATAAACGGGAAGAGGTTTCCCTTGTAGACAATTCAAAATTATCAAAGGAATCAACTTCTCTGGAAAATGATAGGGGCCGTAGTTATTGGAGCAATTCGTAGTCACGACCGGCATTTGATACGTATGAAAGTAAGATCTTACGATATGATCCGAACCGGCTTTAGAAGCCGAATAAGGTGAGTTAGGCGCATAAGGGGTTTCTTCGGTAAAATATCCAGTATCTCCTAAAGTCCCGAACACTTCGTCCGTAGATACGTGAAGAAATTTTTTTCCTTCATAAGCCCCCTTCCATTGTAACCGAGCGGCATCCAAAAGATAAAAAGTACCCAGCACATTCGTTTTGATGAACTCTTCCGGGCCCAAAATGGAACGATCCACATGACTTTCCGCCGCAAAGTGCGCTACGTAGTCGAATTTATGTTCTTGAAAGATCGAAAATACCTCTTCCTTATTTGCAATGTCCGCCTTTACAAAAATAAACCTAGGATCTTTTTTCCAGGATTCCAAACTTTTCAGATTTCCCGCATAAGTCAGCTTATCTAAGACGATTACCTGATATTCTTTGGTATCGTTTAAAATGAGATTCACAAAATTAGAGCCTATAAAACCGGCTCCGCCCGTGACTAAAATTTTTTTCATACTTTTTTTCCGGAAATCTCGGCGAGTTCTTTCAGACAGAGAGTTAAATCTTCTTTCCAATGTGGAACAGGACCAAAAACTTTTCGAGTTTCATTTAAATCTAAAATTGAGTATCTAGGCCTTGGAGCAGGCGTAGGATAACCTTCCGTAGGAATCGGGAAAATCGGTTTTAAATTCTCTATCAAAGAAAAAGAATATGAGATATCTCGAATTGCAACCGCAAAATCATACCAACTCGCGACTCCGGAATTGGAAAAATGCAAAACCTTCGAATACCCCTCGCCCTTTAGAATTCCATAAATTAAGAATATTATAAAATCCGCAAGCCTTCCTGCCCACGTAGGCCTTCCCAACTGGTCCTCAATTACTTTTAATTCAGTGCGATCGAAATCCTGTAAAAGTTTTAGAATCGTTTTAGGAAAATTATTTCCGTGCGAGGAATACACCCAACTGGTACGGACAATGTTGGCTTGCCTAGAATCTGCAAACGTATTTCGGACCCAGCCTTCCCCTTCCGCTTTCGATAATCCATAAATCCCTTTCGGAGAAAGAGTCGAATCCGGTTTCCAAAAGCGAATCGTATCTCCGATCGTTTCCGAATTTGCATCGAAGACAAAATCAGTGGATATATAAATCAGATGAATGTTTCTTTTTAGACATTCTTCCGAAATTTTTTTTACAGATAAGGAATTGATCTTGTAGGCTTTTTCCGAATCCGATTCCGCCTTATCCACTGCCGTATAAGCTCCACAATGAACTAAAATTTTAGGAGAATCTTTTAAAATTTTTTCTACAGAATCAAGATCCGTTAGATCCCATTCTTCTCTACCGAATCCGACCGATTCTAAACCTTCGGATTTGAATCGTCTGGCCAATTCCCAGCCCAATTGACCATTTTTTCCTGTATAATAAATCATATTTTAATATACGAATGGACTTTTGAAATCGATGAGAAAAGGGGTTTCTTGATCCCTTTGAGACACTATAAATTCAGAATCAGACAACCAGGTTTTCCAAGGAATGCCTAACGCAGGATCATCCCAGCGAATTCCAACCTCGTTTTGAGGGTTATATTCCTTCGTCACCTTATATAAAAAATCCGTTTTATCTTCTAAAGTTAAAAATCCGTGAGCGAATCCGGGAGGAACCCAAAATATGTTTTTATTTTCCTCCGATAGTTCAACGGAAAACCATTTTCCATAACTAGGAGAACCCACCCGAACGTCCACCACCACGTCTATCACCTTACCTCTCACTACTCGGACTAACTTTCCTTGTTCGTAAGGAGGAACTTGTAGATGCATCCCCCTCAATACTCCTTGAGAGGATCTAGAATGGTTATCTTGAGAGAAGTGAGTCGGTATATTCTCACTTTCGAATAGTGATGCCTTAAAAGTCTCAAAGAAAAAACCTCGTTCATCTCCAAAAACTTTGGGTTCGATTAGAACAGGACCTTCTATGGAAAATCTTTTAAATTGCATATAAATTAACTTGTTTTAGGAGATAGGGTCTTTCAAAAACTACGGCAAAAACATTTCGCCTTCGAATAAAAGTACTTCAAAACTATAATAAATTATTCTTGAGATAAGTTATAATTTCATTAAGCCTTTCAATCTACATCCCAGGATTACCAAAAAATCCGAATTGCTTAAGATCGCGATCAAAATTTTCATCTTTCTCATTCACAGAAAATATGAATTTATTCCCGACGATTTCTTTGGGAATTCTAAGTTTTGGGGCAGAATGTAAAGTTTTAAATCGATTCTTTACATTCGCTTTATCAGTTTAGACTCCATTTTCTTCTGTAAATCTTATACTGCAAACTATGAAAAAAATTTCTAGGATACATATCAGATCCTAATAAGTCGCTATGAGGAGAATAAAATCTGTCTGATTCCAATAAGCCTCCCCATTTTCTGATTAGCAATTTTCGATCCGATCTACCAATTTTATATTTAGAATCATATTCCTGAAAAGATCTCTTAAGTGTATAAGAAGAGACAAAACTTGAGAAAGGGTTACTTACAATCCTAAAATTTTCCTCAAGGAGCCTTAGAGAAAAATCCACGTCCCAATAGTCGCTTTGAAAAGATTCATCAAGGCCATTTAATAAATCCCAATTCTTTCGAGATACCAAGAACACATTACGCGAAATTGCAGAAACGTTCTTCTCGACAAATTCTCCAGACCAAATTTTAGCTCCCGCTACTGTAACCCCATTACCCGCAATACCAATGAATCCTCCTTTCCCAAGAAGCAAAGAAGAATAAATGAGTTCATTTTTTTGATTGAAAATAACCGGACAAACTGCGCCTATTCCCGAAGATTGCGCATGCTGCAGCAACTCATACAACCAATTCTCGTTCTTCGGTTTAAAACAAGGGTTCCAAAATAAAACGTAAGAACCTTGTGCATCAGAAACAATTGAATTGATATTTTTAGCGTAAAGATCCGAGCTTGAAAATTCAAATATTTTAAATCGAACTCGACCTTGAAATTCTTTCAAAACAGATCGAGGAATTTCAAATTTCGTCTGATTCTTTCCAACGCTTAGAAAAATTTCTAAGTGAAAATCAGAAGGGGTCAATCGAATCATTTCATAAATATCTTGAAATCCATTTCCCAGTATAGCCTCTATATCAAGAACAACAACCGAAATCAATTTGTTTGATTTCAACCTACGAATTGGATGATAGGTAAACGGATAATATCCTGGAACGATTTTTTCTACTTCTTCTCTTCTGTCTTTATAATATTCTAAGATAGCCCTTTTAGAACTTTCTTCACAGATTTTCGCCTTTTGTCTTGAAAAACTTTCTCCATGAAGACGCCATACGTATAAAAAATATGGAAGTCTTCTAATACGATCCGTATATCTACACGCGCGAAGCGCAAATTCATGATCCTGGCTTCCGTCGTAACCTTCCCGAATTCCACCCATTCGATAGATTAAGTTTTTTGAAACTATCACAAAATGGCAGATATAATTATAAGATATTAATTTTTCAGGCGAGAACTCCGGTTTTGTAGATAAGGAAAATACTCCGGGAATCTTGGATTGAAAAATCTCATCGGAATAAAGAAACTCAGGTCTGTTTTTTTCCTCTTGGAGAGCTTCCAATACGATTGATAACGCGTTTTTTGACAAACGATCATCGTGATCTAAAAATGCCACATATTCACCCCCGGCGCATTCGAACGCTTTCCGAGTCGCTAAACTGATTCCTTCATTTTTATCCGAACGAAAATATCGAATTCGAGAATCTGTTTTACATCGTTCTTTCAGATAATTTCCGGGGCTTTCATCCGGAGAAGCATCATCAAGAAGAATTAATTCCCAGTTTTTGTAAGTTTGCATCTCAACGGAGCGAACCATTTCCTCTAGATATCTTTTTCTCGTGTTATAAACGGGCACAAGTATGCTAATCAAAGGTTGATAAGAATATTCTGATTTATGAGTATTCTTATTCCACGAATAGAGAAAAAAATAATATTGATACTGCCTCAGCCAATAGAGGATCTTCCTTACAAAGGTCTTCATGCAAACCTCTTTAACACTGCAACACGATATAGATTAACAAAATGCTTTAAACGACTTCGCTCTTTGAACATCACATTTGATACATTCCAAACAAGCAAGGATCGATTCGAATCTTAACAAAGTTTTTAACTGAATTTGTTTTCGAGTAAACTTACGTGAGTTCGGGGTAAGAAAACAGGAGCATGATTTAAATACGAAAACCTCCACAAAATCAGAATTGCTTATTACTATATTATCCCGACTATCGTCAATTGGTATAAGAACCCTGCCGGAACTGCATTGTGAAAAACTTTTTACTATTACTACTCAGTCGCATAAATAGAATACCGAGTTAAAATAAAAAGAATGATCCAACGAGTTTAACATTCCCTTTAATAGTTTCAAAACACGCTCAAACAACATATAAGATAGTTTGATTGGAACCTAAGATTTTTTGGTAATAGATTTGTCTTTAAATGATTCCAGACAAACTCATGTGGATTTAAGTCAGGAAAGTATCTCGGAAGAAAACATGTAATAGCTAGAACTTGTTTTTACACTTATATCTATTAAACTATTATTATTTTCACCTTCAGGGTATTATTTTTATCCGACTGAGTAATAAAACGCGTAAAGAAACATAGTTTATGGTAACCACTGCTCTTCAAACAATGAGAAGTTTGCCCCAGAAACAGTTCCGCCAGAGCTTTTACAGATTAAATTCTTTTGACGATTTATGAATCTCATTGTTGGAATACTCTCGTAGTGAAGTATAGCATTTTGTTTTTATAGAAAAATGAACATATGAAAAAACGCCGAATTTACGTTATTTGAGCTTTGCTACAATTAAAAATGTAAGAACTACTTTTTTTTAGGAAACCTCTATAGAATGAATTTTTCATCGATGGTGGTTCCCAAAAGCTACGGAAATTCGATTTCAAAATTGCTCTTTTTAGATTTTTCCAAGGTCTTTTCGCTGTTTACAGTTAATCGAAATTTAAAGCCTTACATTTAATTTTGAATCAGACGTTTAAGAACTTTCTTTTTAATAGGGAAAGATGCTTTAGAAAAGTTATCAACACCTTTATAAACGAGTAAACGAATGGATTTTTAGTCAAAATTAAAAATTCGTCTTCCAACCGCTTAGCCTCCAAATGCCTCTGAAATAAAAATTGAATATTCTTCAAATATAATTCTTTATGATTTTCATATAGTTGCATATATAATGGAAGAAAGTGGTTGAGAGATCTTTGCGAACGGGACGAATGTCCAATCCTATAGTAAAATAAAACCTTGGGAATTCTATAAACCTTTCCCCCTTTTTCAATCAACGAAAGCCAAAAATCATAATCCTCCCATTCGTTTTTCATATTTTCATTAAATCCACCGACTTCCTTCCAATCCGACTTTTTAAATACGGCGGATACAAATATACAATTGTCCAAAAGTATATTCGGAAAACGATATTCAGGAAGATTCCATTTCCCTTTTATAGATCCGAAAAACTCCGCTTCGCAATATACGATCCCTAAAGACGGATTCTTTTCGTAAGCGGATATCGCTTCCAAAAGATAATCCTCGTGAATCATATCATCCGAATCTAAAGGAAGTATAAACTCTCCTTGAGCCGTATCAATCCCAATATTACGTGCCGTCGAAGGTCCAGAACGCGGAATAGAGAGAACCGTAAAACCGGATTTATTTTTGTATTCTTC
This sequence comes from Leptospira mayottensis 200901116, assembly GCF_000306675.2. Classification (NCBI taxonomy): domain Bacteria; kingdom Pseudomonadati; phylum Spirochaetota; class Leptospiria; order Leptospirales; family Leptospiraceae; genus Leptospira; species Leptospira mayottensis. The sequence goes on along the minus strand of NZ_CP024871.1, from coordinate 1,639,835 downwards.
TATAATTGAAATTGTGAATGGATCGATAGACCCATCATCTACGATTATTACTTCCCAATTCTTATACGTCTGTCTCAATATACTCTCAACGGTTTCGTGAATATATCGACCATAATTATAACATGGAATTACGATAGAAACTAGAGGATTCATTTAGGTAAAATTATATTATTTTAATATTTCTTTTTAAGGAGCACTAAAGATAATTCAATTTATATATCTCTTACTTTGAACTTGCTAAAAATATACCGTCAAAAAATAAAATTCAAATAAATCTAAAACATCCACTAAAATAAATAAAAAATTTTCATGCCGTCTTTATAAAATCCAAACACGAAGGTTGTAGAAATTAAATTTCCGCATAGATCATCATTGAGCAACTACCGTATAATGAAAAATGCATTTGTTAGAAAGCTCTTCATTTCAAGTAGACGTTACAGATTCCTCAACACAATAAAAGAGTCTTTTAGAAAACAATCTGAAGAAAAAATTTTGATTCTAGGGCGCGGAAACTAACTCTTACAAATTGAATTATGAAAATACCATGGGAATATACTCAGAGTTTGCACCAAAAACTTAGAATTATATGTTATTTAACAATGAAAAAACGATTTAAAATCCAAACGTAAATCAGCGAAAACTACTATGTTTGCTGTCAGAAACTTAGAAATTATAATTAATCGTGGTTTCCTCTTCAGACCTTAAGACAAGTTCTTAATAAAATAAGCGTTTTTCTTAAAATAAATTTTCCTAACGAAAATAAAAATCGAATTACCTTCAAAAGATCTCTATATAAAAATAAAGTTACGCGATTAAAATAAAGCGATTGAGCCCTCTTTCTCTCTTGAAGAAGAAAATTCTGATTTTGCGGTGCAGAACTCAATCCTTGCAAATTGAACCGAGAGAATATTACAGGAATATATTTTGTCGAAACACCTGCTGAAAAAATCTTCAGCCAAAATTCATAATCCGCAGCAATTCTAAAATTAAGATCATACAACCCGTACTGTTCAAACAACTTTCTTTTTATTAAGCACGCTGGATGCCAAATTGTATCGAGCAGAAGATGACTTAACGTCATCACAGGAGGCTGCCTACCCAAACGTAGATTCCCCTCCTTAGACTCAATAAGCATATCTCCATAAATCAAATCGGAACTCAGTTCGAATGAAAGTATCTCACTAAGTGTATTTTCACTCGCAAGAGTATCGCCCGAATTTAAAAAAAGGATATATTCTCCTTTCGAATTTAAAATCCCTTTATTTTGACCATAGTAGATACCTAGATCCGGTTCGCTAAGCCAAAATGAAAATAGATCGCTATATTTTTGAATTACACTCAAACTCCCATCTTTGGAAGCCGCATCTATTATAATATATTCAATCTGTTCAAAACTTATCTGATTACGCACGGATAAAATAGTTTTTTCTAAACCGACACGGTCATTATAGTTGATAGTAACAATCGAAATCTTAGGTTTTTTTTCGGTCATTGATCGAAATATCTTTTTGAAACCATTTCATACGATAAAGTTGTTGAAAAGTTCAGCTTAACAAAACTGCTTCAATCGATCATTTCCATGAAACGGAAACAGATGAAAAATTAATTTTTCAGCAACTTTACTATTAGTTATTTTTCCCTTTTATATGAGGATCCTCTGGATTGAGCACAATACTCTAAATCATTTTCCTCTTTCGTTTCTAAAAAAGGAATCAATCTTTATTTTGTAGTAGATACTCTTGATTTTATTCAATTCTTTATTCAAAATCCGTTCATAATCTCCACAACTTTACAAATATCATCTTCGGTATGAAAAGTTGAAATAGGAAGACTAAGTGTCGTGCCATGAATTTCCTCTGAAATTGCGAACTCGCCTTCTACGTATGGAAATACGTCCTTCATTGCAACTTGTTTATGAGGAGGTATCGGATAATGAATTTCCGTTTTCACTCCGTTTTTTAGTAGATAGTTTTGCAACTCGTCGCGCCTTGTATGACGAACATTAAAGATATGATATACGTCGTAAGTTTCCTCGTCAACTACCGGTTTTATAAAATTGTCTTTTAGATTTTCCAGATAAATCTTAGCTAAACTTCTTTTATGTTCGTTCATTGCATCCAAATATTTCAACTTGATATTTAAGATTGTAGCCTGCAACTCATCCAAACGGGAATTATATCCGAGTAAATCATTCTTGTATTTGATCGAAGAACCATAATTTCTCAGTTTTCTAATTTCCTCGTAATATAGATCGTTATCCGTTACGACAGCGCCCGCATCTCCAATAGCCCCCAAATTTTTAGTGGGATAAAAACTAAATCCGTTAATTTCTCCAAACGTTCCCGTTTTCTTTCCTTTATACAAAGCACCGTGAGATTGTGCACAATCCTCTACTAAAAATAGATTATTTTTTCTCTTAATCTTCAAAATAGAGTCCATCTCGCAAGGCTTACCATACAGATGTACAATTAGAATTCCTTTCGTTCTGGAATTAATTTTCTCTTCTATTTTTTGGGGATCAATATTATAGGTTCCAATGTCCGGTTCAACCAATATAGGTTTCAAACCTGCATGCAAAATTGCTAAAATAGAAGCTATATAAGTATTCGAAGGAACTATAATTTCAGAGTTTTTTTCTAAATTCAATGCCTTCAGTGCTAGTATCAGCGCATCCAGACCATTCCCTACTCCAATACAATACCGGTTTCCATTGTATTGAGCAAATTGATTCTCAAAATTAGAAACCTCTTTTCCTAATATATACCACCCGCTTTCGATGGTTTCAGAAAACCGCGCTTCATACTCTTTAAAGAACCGCGCATTCGTTAAACGCAAATTTTCATATTCAATCATATAGAATTTCTCTCGGTCAATCGGATAAAATCCGAATAATTTCTTATATAGTCGTCTTCTTTATAATAATCGGAAGCGGCAACAAGAAGAATACAACCAGAAGAAAAATTCTCCATAGTATGCCAAAGCATCTTCCCCAAAAGCACCCCAACGTTATCTTTATTCATTAAGATTTCCTGTTTTGCCTTCCCGTCATCCAATTTTAATGTAAAACTTCCGTTAATGCAAAAGATCACCTGTTCAATTTCTTTATGAGCGTGTTGTCCTCTAACGCTCACAGAATTTTCTAAATTGTTAATATAATAAACTCGTTTTATTTCGAAAGGCACATCTTTCATGCTTTCTAATATGATTAAATTTCCATCTCTATCGTCTCTGACTTTTTTTAGGTTTATATAACTTGAATTTTTAACTATAATTTGATCCATAAAAATTATCCAAACACACTATCGCAATGATCCCTTTTTAAATTCCACACCAACTGAATCGATGAATCACATACGATACTCTCTACCAAAATAAGGCCTAATTCAATGCAATACGAACATTGAATTCTAAGGCATCTATAACACAAACTTCAAAATCCTAAAAGATATACATACTACTATATAACTACAACATTATACGAAACCACTTTTAGAACATTTATATCATAGTAACTTCAATATTACCTTAGAAATTATCTCAAAAATATCTTAGAATAATCGAAATGAGCGCTAAGCAAAGATTAAGAATTATCCTAAAACCTTAAAAATTAATTAATCATTCGATAAATTCGTAATAACACGTTGAAATTCTGCAGATACGTTCCTTTGCGGAATTTGCGAGCTTCCAAACAGATTTTATTTTTATTCAATTTCTGTAGAAGTCCTAAATTTTACTAAGAACTGCATACAAGTGCCTAATATTTTACACTGAAACAGGGCTTTAGAATTAAAGTACGGTACTTAATTTTATAGAGATCAGTAGGACAAGCTCTAAGTATTTTTTGAAGTAGCTCTACAGTTTATTGATTACAATTGATTTTTAAAATTTAAAATAGGTTTCGAATCATTTCTTACTTAAAAGAAAACTTTGACCGCTTCTCAGGATCTTTTTTAAAATTACCAAACTATAGAGCAGAACATTCCAAAAAACTCCATTCAAAATGGAGTAAGAATAAAAATTCTTTTTCTCCATCATGATGCACATTTCCCAAATATTCAAACTTCTTAATTTCAGATTAAAACGGGAAACCACATCGATCAATTGTTCCACATAAACATCATAAATAACCTTTAACACCTTGTAATTCAATCTATAATCGGAAATTCCAGTTCCATAGATGTTCCCCTTGTAGAATTTAAACATATGAAAATGATAAAATATGAGAGGGTTTTCATTGATCAAAATCTTTTCGTCTTTCAATCGAATTTTGTATTTTTCCGCGTTCCAAAGTGCAACACCAGTTTGTTCATTTTTTAATACACATATGTTTTTGTAAGTTTGCGGCCATACGTCCAAATATTTTTGATCTCCCAAACGACCGTCTTCCACTCGGTTATAACACCACTCCAAACACTGCTCTCTCCAACGGCTGAGACATTTTATTCCTATCTCGTCCCGTTTAAAATATACCATTTGGACATTGTAAATTCCGTTGGCTTCGAGATGCTTAAGACGATCCGGAAAGCGATGTGGTATGATCATTATGGAATGTTTTCCGATTTCATCGTAAATAGGACTCACGTCGGAAAAAAAATATATGTCGGAATCCAAATAAGTAACGTGATCTATATTTGGATTTTCTTTTAAAATATAAGCCGGCAAAACCGGAGAAAGAGTCCAGCAATATTCCTGCCAAGTCCGATTCCCTTTCGCAACGAGAACGTCCTCGGACTCAATATCGCTTAATGAAAGTATTGTAACATGATCGAATGAATTCTCCTTAAAAAAAGTATAAGTTTTGTCGTCCATTGCAAGCACCCAAAGATGAAAGTCTCCAAAATGGCACCGAACAGATTCGTACAGAGATAATCCCAGAGGTAGATAATTAGAATCGAAAAGTGTACAAAGATACTTCATTGTCGGATTTTTTTAAATCATATTAGATAAGTGTAAATTTGGCAAAATCTGCCTATAAAGATTATCTCAAAAAGATTTTTAACTTTTGTATGCTGAGTTACTACGGCAAATAGAAAATTTTTGAGATATATTTTATTTGAGTACAAATCTTATTGATCGATCTCTTCGAATTTTGAGCCTATTTCAAAATCCTAAAAGAAATTAACCACCATCTTTGAGCAAGTTTGTAATAAACAATATAGGAGCATACGTTTTAAGATCTTGAGATAGCACCCTATAAAGATTTTCTGAACTCAAAAATCATTCCCATTTCCCGGGTCGGTATTCCTTTCAATATATCCGTTGCTTGCAAATAACTATTAAAATCTGCTACTAAGTCGTATTTAACTTGAAACAAGGAAACGAATTCTTCCAAATTAAAGAACCAAGCGGGATAAGAAGCATCGTAAATTTCAGGAGGAACATGTTGAACTGATACGATAGAATTCGGCAAGTCTATAAAATAGGTCCTATCTATTATAATATAAGGAAAATTGTAATTTATTATTTTTTTGATTAACTCAAAAGGATCTTTTAGATATGGAAAGGAACTCGATGCTAAAAATACATTAATTTTTCTATCTCTATCGCTAATACAAGACTCGATGGAATCATAAAAACTTAGGATGTCGTCTTCAAAGTGTTTTTTGCCAACTTGAACAAAATTAGATTGTTCTACTATATTCCAAGATAGTTTTTGTATTCCTTGTAAAAAGTTTCTATTCTGATAATAACTACTTCCTAAAGATCCTCCGAAGTCTAAAACATCCAGCCTTAAATTGGACTTAGTCGCCGAATAAAGTAAGCCAGCAAGCAACGGCCAAGAATATTGAACCTTGTCAAATAATACGGAATCTCTTTCGTAAATCGCCTCGCCTTGTTTTACTTTTAACAACGATCGCGTGCACTTTTCGATAATTTTCTCTGAATCGTAAGATCCACACAATGCCGCCGCCTCATCCCAAGTTTTATACAGTCCGTTAAAACCGCTGCGAACAATCCCACTGCGTATTTTGATTTTAATCCGTTTGGAAAATTTTCTCTTTCCGAATCTTAGCAAATCCCAAATGATAGGAGGTAAAAAATTATATGCTATTTTCTTTATATAATTTCGCAAACCCATTTCCTTATCTTTAATAATAATTAACTTTGTTAAAAAATTAAAGTTTCTATATCCTAACTTTAAACCCTAATAATTGTTAAGTTCAATTGAAAGAATTTCTAAAAGATCAGGCAAATTCTCTCTAAGTGCTGTATGACAAAATATGTTCATAACCTAAACGACGACTTTGCCTCAAATTTACAACGCTCCATTACCGCGGAACCAATCATAAAAGGATCAACACAAGGCTCATTTTATTTAGAGCTTGTCCCAAAACCTATTTCCAGGACATTCTAATTAAAATGATAGCAAATGCGATTTGGAATAATGCCTTATAATTTTCAAATTTGAATTCCCAACAAGTTTTTATGGCTCTAAATGCATTAAACCAAGCAAAAGTACGTTCGACTGTCCATCTAAAAGGATTTAGCGGAGCAATCCATTCAGGATTTCTCGCATTCTTTTTATTTGGAATTCGATATTGAATATTCTTCTTTTTTAAATTGTTCTTAATCGTTTTGTTAGAGTAAGCCTTATCTAAAGAAAGGATTTCTGGTTTAAGCAATTTTTTGTTTCTAAATACTTTGAACTTTTCTAAAGTAGGAAAAAGTAATTTAGAATCGTGAGTTCCTGCCGAAGCGATTACAAAAGCTACAGGTGCTCCACGCCGATCGACGAGAATATGCCTTTTAAGGCCTCTTTTGCCGCGATCCGTCGGGTTTGGACCCGTGAAAGCCCCCCTTTGGGAGCTCTTGCGAAGCTACCATCAGATGCCATTCTTTTAGTTCTAATTTTAACAGTGCGCTCATAAAGTTTTAATGCTTCTTTTTCAATTTTATCAAAAACTCCGCTGGCTACCCATTCCTGAAATCTTCTATGTAACGTTGATTTTGAACCGAACATCGGAGGTATATATCTCCATTGAATTCCTGTTCTTACCCTGTAAAATATTGCGGCCATCGCCACTCTATCATCAAGCCGAGGACGACCTCCTTTCTTGGAGTTTGTTTTACGCTTTGGTAGCAAGGGATGAAGGCGTTTCCAAATCTCTTCAGGGATATCTAAATGACCTAAATCTGATTTCATATGTCATATCTATTTCCTGAGACTACAAGTACAAGGAGGTTTTGGGACAACCTCTAAGTTCTAATTTTAGAACTTGCCTCCAAACTTTGATAGAAATATCATCGTGAATCTTTCACGAGACGAAGGAGTCCCATAGATTTCTTCCTTTTGACTATTGATTGGCTTTCGAATAGGCTTTATTATTGTTAAACTCCGTAAGAACCTACATTCTGAGATTTTGAAACAAACTTTTATTGAAAAAATTTGATTGGAACGGATCAACTCAAGAACTTTCGTCTCGGATATACCTCGAACCTTTTATGGCACGTTTTATTTATTTTGCATGAAAGTAACTATCTTGGTAAATTAACGATAATTCGCTTTTTTATTTATAACTTTATTTTAGTTGATATTTTCTTTTAACGCTTCTTTCACTAAAACTCATCGAATGTTATAATACAATCTCGCATTTGTTGGAAAAGAGATCGCTTTCCCCTGAACCGTTTCTCACTCTTTTAAACTTTTGATCTTTCATCTGGTCTTCTCCTTATCCTAACAAGACTATCTCTTCTAAAAATTTCTATACCCTTGGATTCGCTTCTCCACTTTACTTAGAGCCCGTCTCAAAATGTAGGAACTACTACAATTTTAAACGACAGAAAAAACAGCCAATGCGATGTAGTCTGTGGGAACTCTCACGTTTTTTAGAAACTTACCGGATCGTTTAGAGATATTCTTTTAAGGTTTTGAGGCAGGCTCTTAACTCGTTAGATCACAAGGAAAATCATGTTTGAAATATTTATTTCTGCAAAATATTGCCAATAAGAATTCTCTAAATAACCTTCTAAGACTGCTTCATCAAACATGTTATACACATACATACTCAAGGGATAAAGGCCTATCAATAAGCGTATTCGTTATACAGGTCATCCTGTTTTCCCTACGCAATACTTTCCGAATCCTTTCTCAATTTTTTTTCCAGTTTATCTTTTTCGATATTTAGTATAACGGATTTATTTACGTTATACTCTATTTGGAACCTTTTTCAGGGCGACGAAATAAGCGATTTAAACCTTGAGCAAATCAAGATTTTAACGTCCAGCCTTATTCAAAATCGTTTTATAAAACGCACCACTCGATCGAAAATCCTGTCTTTAACACTCGATCGACTAAGTTTACGAAAATAATCTCGATACAAATTCCTTACTTTAACGTCTTCTTCAATTTTAATTTTTTCGATTCGGATCGGCGATAAACTCAATTCAACGTCGTATTCATGCGTTGTATCGCAATGTGTTCCGGAAGCGTCCAATCCAATATTAAACACTAAAGATCTGGCCGGATACAACGTTAGTTTATTTTGTAAAAAAGCGGAAGCATACCATCGTATAGCCCAGGAATCGTTTTTACCCGCAATTTGATCCTTTAACATTTGAGTATAAGGGTACGAACCCTGCATATCAAATCCATACATTAGATTTTCCGAAATTAACTTATCTAAAAGTTTTTTTCCATCTTGCTCGAATAAATCCCATCCGCTCTTCCAAGTCGCCCATCCCCAACAATCAGCGCCTCTTAAAAAATACGTCTCCGGTGTTTTTACTCCGAATGGTAAACGATAAGCATGTATGGAAATCACACGATCTACATTTTTATAATATTCCAATCCATGATTCAGATAAGTCAAAAAATACTTCGAGGTGATCATATCATCTTCTAAAACAATAACTTTTCCATACTTTCCTACAAGCTCCGTCACTCCCGATATAATGGATTTGGATAATCCTGCATTTATTTTCTTTTCATAAATAGTGACTTTTTTGAAACCTATCGCATTTTTGACAACCGATCTGACCTCTTTGATCTTATCCGTATTCAAATCGGATTTAGGCCCGTCGCAAAATACAAATAGTTCCGACTGGTCTGCATCATCATTCCTTGATAAAGAATCAATAGTTCTTCTCGTATGTTCCGGTCTATTATAAACAAACAGTGCGATCGGTGCTAATTCCATCACTCAACCATCCTTAAGGAGCCGACTTCTAAGATGATTGAGACGACTAAACATTTTCCAAAAGAAAACCGATTTTAATTGGATAAAAAATATTTCGCGAGTACGTTTGAATAGAAGATTGAATAAAGTGCTAGCTACAAATTGAGAAATTACCGTAGCAATGGCGGCTCCTTTAATTCCGTAGAGTGGAATTAAAAAGTAATTTAGAATTATATTCGTCAAACAACCAGATATACTTTTATACAATTCACCCTTTGGTAAATTTTCCGTTAAATAATATCGACTACTTGCGACTCCTAAAAAAACAAAAATTCCAGCCCAAATATGAATCGCCAATATGGTTCCTGCTTCCGAAAATTTTTCTCCGAAAAATAGACGTATAATCGGATCCGATAAAAATGTCATCGGGATCGCTATCATCAGGGCTAGTAAAAACATAAACGAATGTAAAAGACCCAAACGCTCTAGATATAATTCTTGACTAAACTCTTTCGCTTTTAAAATAGCGGGAAAGATCGACGAAGCGACCGCCATAGGGATAAAATACCAAACTTCGCTAATTTTAACAGCCGCGGTATATACTCCTACTGCTTCGTCTCCCATCATCTGGCCGATCATAATCTGATCGATCCGCATATATACAATTACGGCCAATCCGGAAAGCAACAACATCCAACTATCTCTCAATAACGTTCGCGCCCTTCTCCAATTTGTGTGAAACACGGATAAAGATCCATTATGATATTTATATAATAAAGAATAACCGAATAAACTAATAGATGATTCGATTAGACCAACCCAAATGAACGAAAATATTCCCAAACCATTCAAAATCAACAAAATCCTTATTCCGGAAAATACGAAAAATAATCCGTTATCAAGCCACACAAAATATTTGGATAACACTTGCGCTTCGTACCAATACTTTACGACACCAACGGCCCGAAAAATTAACGTTAGTCCGACAAGAAATACCATCCAGAATAGATCCGACTCATCAGGTCTAAGAAGGGGAATAAGTAGAATTGCTCCTGCAAATGCAATTATTCCAGCAATAAATTGCAGTAAAAACGAGGTTGAAATGATCTCTTCTTTATGGGCTTTTTCCTTAATGAGCTCTCTTACAACAACTCCATCGAGTCCTAAATTTGTAAAACTACCGATCAACGCGATATATGCGACTACATAATTTAACTTTCCATAACTATTCGGACCTAGGTAACGGGCGATCCAAACTCCCAAAAACATTCCCATACCCATTCTGAAAATTTTATCAAAAAACAACCAACCACTATTGTGTAGTATGTCTTTTAAATTCGGATATAGTGCGTAAAGCTTTTGTAACATTACTTCTCAGTATTTTAGAGCACGTCTCAAAACCTACTTGTACTATAGAATGCTAAGACAATACTTGGGGAAATGGACAAATATTATTCAGAGATACCGAATGGGATACCCTATAGAGCCTTTACTCCCAAAAAATAAACAAATCCGAAAGGAGGTACACTTTGTTTCTGCAAGAGTTGTAAAGTTCTAAAATCAGGATACTATTCTACCTAGTCGTCCCTGAAAAATTGAGATTTTTGACGAAAAGAAACAAGATTCAAATTGAAAATAAAAACGATGAAGAGATAAAATTTCCCAAATAACAAAAAAAGCTCGAATGAGCTTAGAGAAATTAAACCCAGCAGCGGATAACTCGAGGGTGTCAGCGTTCCTGTGTAAATGACATATCTTAAAACGAATCGAACTTCAACCGATCGCCGAAAATAATCAAAAATTGATTCATTGCTTTTCCCCAATCTTGAATAGGCATGGTCCATTTTTTAGACATGAGGTTATCTCAAAAACTCCTAATAACGATCATGATACATGCGAGTATCAGAATTCCATAAAAGTTTTGATCGTTTCGTTCGTATCGAGTTGCAAATCTTCTGAAGTTCTGTAGCCAAGAAAAAGTTCGTTCAATTTTCCATCTTCCACGATATTTCCGCAGCTTACGTCCATCCTGTGTCTTTTTCTTTTTTCGATTTGATTTGTGTGGAGCGATCAAATTTACTTTATATTTCTTTTTAAGATATTCATCTAAAGGATCAGAATCGTAAGCACGATCTCCGACTAAATCTTTGATTTTGCCTTTGACTTTTTTGCGGATGATTGCACCTTCCGCGAGCTTACTTTCATGCGGCGAAGCACTTTCAATCCCGGCGGAGATAGGAATACCATTTTTGTCGACGATAACCATGACTTTTGTACCCTTTCCCCGTTTAGTTTTGCCAATACGTAGGCCCCTTTTTTTCCAGGAACAAAAGTCCCGTCAATGAAACACGTACTTAAATCCATCTTGCCTCTTATTTCTAAGTCATGAAGAAGCGCTTCTAAAATTTTATCCAGGGTTCCATTTTTGCGCCATTCTTGAAATCTTCGATGGCATGTTTGATATGCGGGATATCTATCAGGTAGGTCTATCCACGGAGCACCAGTGCGAAGAATCCATAATATACCGTCCAAAATTGATCTTGAATTTACACGCGGACGACCTTTACCGTCATCTCTTGCTTCGGGTTCTACAAGTAAATCGCAAAGCAAATCCCATTGTTCGTTCGTTAAGTCACCTAATCGGCTCATAACGATCAATTATATTATTTATAGTTTAAGTACAAGAAATTTTAAGTCTGACTACACGGATGACGGTTTTTGAGATAACCTCATATTATTCAAAGCTAAATAAAGAAGCTTGATAGCCGCTTCATCGGTAGGAAACGAACCCCGATTCTTGATAATTTTTCTTAGCCCCATATTCACAGATTCGATAGCGTTTGTGGTGTAAATCGCCTTCCGAATATTAGGTGGATAGGCCAAAAAAGGAATCACCGATTCCCAATTGTTTCTCCAGGACTTGCTGATCATCGGATATTGACTGTCCCACTTGGCGGAAAAATCATCAAGGCTTTTCTTAGCTATCTCTGCCGATGGAGATTTGTAGATAGCCTTTAAATCAATCATCAACTCCTTCTTCTGTTTGTAAGAAACCCATTTCAAAGAATTCCTTACCATATGAACGATACAAAGTTGAACTTGTGCATTAGGAAAAACTGATATGATCGTATCCGGAAATCCCTTTAACCCGTCGACACAAGAATTAAGATATCTTCAACTCCGCGATTCTTTAAATCGGTTAAGATCTGAAGCCAGAACTTCGCTCCTTCAGTGCGTTCTACCCAGATCCCAAGAATCTCTTTTGTTCCCTGTAAATTGATTCCTAAAGCCAAATAGAAGGATTTGTTCACTACGTGGTTACCATCTCTCACCTTTACGACTAACGCGTCCATGATGAGAATCGGATATACTTTATCCAAAGAACGATTCTGCCACTCGATCACCGTTTCCAGTACCGAATCGGTTACTTGAGAAATTAGATCCGATGAAACCTCAACTTGATAAATTTCTTGGAGATGTTCGGAAATTTCGCGAGTTGTCATTCCGCGTGAATACATCGAAATGATTTTGTCATCGAAGCCGGTAAAACGTGTCTGACCTTTTTGTATGATCTGAGGTTCGAAACTGCCGTTTCTGTCTCGAGGTATTTCCAAATCGATTGTTCCAAAATCTCCTTTGAGCTTTTTGTTACTTTTTCCATTCCGAGAATTTCCTGTGTTATTGCCCAACGAGGAATTCTTCTCATATCCAAGGTGATGCGTCATCTCACCTTGCATCGCTCGCTCTATCAACGACTTCGTTAGTTGCTTTAAGAGGCCTGCATTTCCCAGTAGATCTTCAGGACTCTTATCTTTGATTAATTCATCGAGTAGCTCTTCAGCTCGATTTTTGGGGTTGCTCATATTGGGTTTATCCTTGTTACTTTTTGGTTATTCACAAGTCATTTACACAATCAAGCCGACACTCTCGGACAGGTTTCAACATCTCATAAAGCTTTCTGCCTCCCGTTGAGACAAAAGATGTCGAATTCTCTTACTTCATTAAAAAGTAGCTCTTCTGTTGAAATTAATGCCTTATTCATTTTAGGTATGAACTTTTAGTAAAACTCCTGACAAGACTTTCCAAAATATCGACAAGCATCCGGTATATTTATCCTAATATTCAATTTCTCTAAATTTCTCCCCGCTTCTTTGATACAAGATGACCATAGTTCTTTAAATCTCTCTCCGCAACCTTAACTAAACCCTTGTAAAGAATATTCTATATCGTCACATGTGATAACACTTTTTCAAGTTCTCGTATCCTTTTCCCTGCCTCTTTCAGCCGGTTCAATTCATTCTCCGTTTCCACTCTCACTATTTTACTCATCAGATTGATTTTTACTATACTTTTTTAACAAGCTTCGAATTGTCACTGAACCTTTGATTCTTAGTTTTTCATCGCCTGGTTCTGGTTGTATTTGCCATTCTATCATTTCCTCGGCCACTTTCCTCTTGAATGTGTATGTGTCACTGTAACGTTCGTTCTCATTTTACCTGCATTTTCCTGAAAACTTTTTATAGAACACTACAAGTTGGATCGTTGAAAGAACGAACAGTTGGAACAATCGATTCAGAGCCATTCTGATTCATTGGGAAAAAAATCAGAAAATTATCTGACATCTTTTTATCTCGTACGCTTTTAACTTTTTTAATAGGTAGTTTTGAGACGTACTCTTAGTTCTTGTTGAACGCTTTAATTCAAATAAGCCAAATGAACCATAATATGAATATAGTTTGAGTAATCTGCTCTGCCATTACAGGTTTAAAAATACCAAAAATTCCGACAAAAAATAAAGAAGCCAAAAGAGAAACATAATATGGATTAAGCGAAATAAATGACTTTGAAAATTTGGTCACGCAAAACCCAAAGAGAATTCCCATCCCAATAATAAAAGGAATTCCCCCATCCTTATAAAGAGTAAAAAGTACAGAACCGAAGGCATTATATTCTTTAGGTCTTCCGTCCTTCGAATACCCTATAATCCTGTTTTTATTTAAATACTCTCCAATCAAATCGCCCTGTACTTGTATATGTAGTGGTATACGAAAAAATGCTAAGGCAACCGAAAAGCTACTTTCTAAAGTACCTAACGAAGCTCTTCCATACGTCCTCTCATGTAGTAGTGATTTTCCGTCCTTCAACTCACTATCAAATATAGAAAAAGACTCTGTGTGGTAATCGATAATGTAGATATTTAAAAATTCGTGGAAATCAAATTGCCAATTCGAATTTCTTATAGCACTAATAAAAAAAACTCCAAACAAGATACATGTAGCAATGAGAATATGAATTAAACTGATAGAACTCAAAAAGCTTTTACTATTTCTAAAAACTTTAATCATTAAAACCAGAATTAGAACAATCAGAACGTAATAAAACCCAAAACGACCCAAAAACATCAATGTTTCCATTATCGTAAGAATCGCACCTAAAATCAAAATTCGCATTTTTTTTAATCGCAAATAAAACGCCGCACCTAAGAACAAAGATGCAAAAATAATTGGAGTTACTACTAAAGAATAATAATATAAGTATTTATTCTTCCCGAACAAAATCGACTCGCCGTAAACTCCGTATGCATAAGTTCTAAACGCGGACGGATACATTGCATCTGGTTTCAGGTTAATATAAATTGATTTTGATAAAAAAAACAAAACGATCGGAAATATGAAAATCAGAATAAAGTAAAAATAATATTTCTCCTTATCTTTAATGAGCAGACCGAAAAAAGAACGAGGCATAAGGCGAGCTTTATTTTGTGTCTTTATATCCCAAAATTTTGCAACACCAGCTCCCGCTGTCACCGAAGATAAAAGCATAATATAAAGAGAATATGTGTAATCGGAAGGGATAAAAAGCCCAGTTAAAGAGAACGAAGACAAAAACATCCAAAAAAACCAATAGGCTTGGATTAAAAGAAGAATCCAGCTTGTCTTTTTCAAGAACAGATAAGAAAATGCCAAATTTAAAACGCCAAGCACAAATATAATAAGCGACATCAATTCCATCGTACCTAATTCAATATTTTATTTCTAACTTCTATCTAGCTCCAAAACCTGTCAGAATCGTTTTAACGGTTTTAAAAGCAATCAACATGTCGAGCCAAAATGAAAAATTCTTTATATAATAAAAGTCGTACTCTAACTTCACGTTCATTCCATCCACTTCAGCGGCGTAACCCTGTTCTACCTGCGCCCAACCGGATATACCAGGTCTAACAACATGTCGATAAGCAAAAAAAGGAACGTCTTTTTCATACCATTCCGAAAGTTCCATGGATTCGGGCCTAGGTCCGATAAAACTCATATTTCCTAATAAAACGTTAAAAATCTGAGGAAGTTCGTCGATTCTATATTTCCTCAGATACTTGCCCAACTTAGTGATACGTGGATCGTTTTCCCCTTCCGTAAATCCTTTTCCCTTTATATCCTGAGACATAGTCCTGAATTTTATGACCGTAAACGGTTGGCCGCGAAACCCCATACGTTTTTGAAGGAAAAATACCGGACCTCGACTTTCCATACGAATCAAAACGGAAGTAATCAAAAGTATGGGAGTTAAAAAAGGAATTAAAACGACCGCCGTAAGAAAATCAATGAAACGTTTTATTCTTTCATAAAAAATGAACGGTAAAAGAGTTCCTAACTCATTTTCCGAAAGATGATTGATTTTCACTCTTCCGGTTAATGATTCTATAATCTGCTTCGTATGATAAACTGGAATTCTAGAAAGAGTACACTTGGCCAAAAACTTTTCCCAATCCGAAGTTAAATCTTCGGACAGTAAATCGGCAACCACCCCGTCAAATCGTTGTTTTTCGAGGTCCGGCTTTTGTAAAAAAACGAACTCCGTTCCGTGAAGACTAGGAAAATCAAGCGCTTCTCCGAATGGGATCAAGGCAAATCTCTGTTTTCTATATCGATGACCTAAAAAATATCCGATATAACACCAAACAAGAGTTACTGCAGCTCCTAGAATCATTCCTTGAATACTATAATCCAAACGCACCAGTAAATAGATCAACATCATGAAGCCATAAATTATCGCGGCGGAAGGGAGGATATATGCGGAAGATTGCGCCCCTGGATATTTAAACAACTTCCGAAGAGAAGTCGCCATAATGGAAAAAGAAATCAATACTCCGATGAGAGTATTAGAACTATTCGTATCGATATGTTTCCAAAATTCCAATCCCCATCTTGGAATCACCGTGATCACTATAATCAAAACGGCCCCAGTCAAAAGTTGGAAAGTATTACTAAGTAATACTTGTTCATGAATCCTAGAATGACGCCTAATGTACATATAGAATAGATTTTTGATTTTAGAAGCTTTGATAGGACTTTAAAATCGCATCAGCAGCCAAATCTACGGAAAATTTTTGTTTTAATAAAACTGCGGAATTTTCGCCGCATTCTTCACGAACTTTCGGATTCAAAAATTTGAATGCATTTTCATAGAACAGTTCATCCTGTCCTGATATGGAAACAAAACCCGCTCCTGCAGAATGAATAACCTCTTGTAAATCATTCCCAGAATTCACGGACCCTAAAATCGGCTTTCTTTGACGCATATATTCGAGTATTTTGCCCGGAAAGTTGTGGGTTTGATGTTTTGCACTGAGAGTAAACAGACCCACGTCGAATTCCGATAGCATTTTCTTATATTCTTCTTGAGAAACAGAATCGAGCAAAGTTACATTCGAAATACTTTCTGAATACAACGTTTTCTTCACCAAATCAAATTCATCCCCGGCCCCTACTAACAAAAAA
Organism: Leptospira mayottensis 200901116; assembly: GCF_000306675.2. Lineage (NCBI taxonomy): Bacteria > Pseudomonadati > Spirochaetota > Leptospiria > Leptospirales > Leptospiraceae > Leptospira > Leptospira mayottensis. The sequence continues at coordinate 1,622,944 of NZ_CP024871.1, read as the reverse complement.
TGCGCCTCTTGGTTACGCTGCATTCGTTTCGCAAGGTGCAAAATATTTCTCATATCCTGCGCCTGGCCGATATTTCCACCGTAAAAAAAAACGATCTTATCTTCTAAATTCAATCTTTTGCGATAAAAATTTCCTTGATTCAATACCAAGGTTGAGTCAGTAGCCCAATTGTAAAGAAGTTGAATATTTTTAAATTCCGGAAACTTTTTAGAAAACCATTCCATGTTTTTAGGCGATTGAACTGCGATCGCATCTGCAACTCTATAGCTTTTCATTTCGCAATATCTCAAAAAGAACGTTAAGGGAGAATATTTATGGATCAAGCCGCTATCAATTACCCACTGCGGAAATAAATCCCTAAGAATTAAATAGGCAGGGGCTCTCCAAATCCGTTTCAATTTTCGAACCAGACCGAACCAAAAAATCGAAGGAGAATAATAGATTATATAATCGTGCGGGTTCGAGGTAAGATAATTCTTTAATGATTTCCAAGATCTCTGCGAAAGTAAAGCTTCGTTTATCAATCTTTTGAGTTTCGAAATATTCTTAATCGGACCAGAACGAAAACGAAGAACTTTGACTTGATCCAATTCGTCCAGACGAAACGGAACAGGTAGATCAGCCCCCGGAGTGACAACGGTAACTTCATGATTTCTCGAAACAAACTCCAGCGCCAGTTCATGCATCATCTTCGCAGCAACCTTGATACTACCCGGAAGATAATCATCTACGACGATGCAAATTCTCATAGAAAATACTTAACTTTTATGCCATACGGTTCGATTGATATAATCCGTATAACTTTGAACGATGGAGACGATCTTTTTAGAAACCTGTCCGGCAGAATAATCGTCAACTACTCGATAATGCCTAATACCGGCCCTATATTGACCCACTACAATTCGAACGGATTCAAGAATTCTCTCTTTTGAGAGCCCGCTCATTATGAGAGTGCCGACGTCCATCCCTTCCAGACGTTCATGAGTATTCCGAATGGTAACTGCGGGAAGGTCAAGTAAAGACGCTTCTTCCGTTATCGTTCCGCTATCGGAGAGAATACAAAACGCAGACATCTGTAATTGAACATAATCGAAAAATCCAAACGGTTTTAAGAAGGTTATCAAAGGATTCATTTCAACTTCTTTGAAATCCTCCAATCTTTTGCGAGTTCTGGGATGTGTGGAAACGATTACTGGCAGGCCGTATTCCTCACAAATTACATTCAAAGATTCCAATAGCCTTTTTAGATTTTCTATCGTATCCACATTTTCTTCCCTATGAAAACTAACTATAAAGAATTTATATTTTTCTAATTTAATTTTTTCTAAAATATCTGATTTTTCGATCTTTGCCTTGTAATATTTAAGAACCTCGTCCATATGAGATCCGGTTTTGATAATTGTTTCAGGTTTGATTCCTTCCGCCAAAAGATATCTTCTTGCATGCTCCGTTAAGACAAGGTTGATATCACTCAGATGATCCACAACTTTACGATTCAACTCTTCCGGAACCCTTTGATCGAAACAGCGATTTCCCGCCTCCATATGAAATATGGGAATCTTTCTTCGTTTGGCGGAAATTACCGCAAGACAAGTATTCGTATCTCCGTATAAAAGCAAAGCGTCCGGTTTTTCTTTTTCAAAAACTTCATCCGCCTTCAAAAGCACTTGAGCAATCGTTGCAGCCGCGGATTCCCCGGCTGCATTTAAGAAATGATCGGGCTTACGGATTTCTAAATCTTCAAAAAACACTTGATTGAGTTCGTAGTCGTAGTTTTGGCCAGAATGAACCAATATATGTTTGAAATTTCGATCCAATTCAGCAATGACCCGACTCATTTTAATGAGTTCCGGTCTAGTGCCTACGATAGTCATTACCTTAAACATTCAATTTCTCTTGAATGTAATCCAATTTAAGTAAAAGTTCTTTAATTTCCGGAACATTCAATCGTTTCGTATTGTGAGAAGTATAATCGTCGAGTTGCGAAACTTTTTGTTCGCCTTCCACAAAATACTTATTGTAATTTAAGTCTCGGTTATCCGCCGGAATTCGATAGTAACGTCCCATGTCCTCGGCTTTGGCCATTTCTTCTCTGGAAACCAAGGACTCGTAAAGTTTTTCTCCGTGTCTGGTTCCTATAATTGAAATGCTATTCTCTTTTTTGAATATTCCAATAAGCGCTTCCGCCAAATCCTGAACCGTGGAGGCGGGAGACTTTTGTATAAATATATCCCCTTGTTGTCCGTGATTGAATGCGTATAATACCAAATCCACCGAATCCTCTAAAGACATTAAAAAGCGCGTCATATGCGGATCAGTTACGGTTAACGATATATTTTTTTTAATTTGCTCTATAAAAAGAGGAATCACAGAACCTCTAGAAGCCATAACATTTCCATACCGAGTCGCACACAGAATCGTTCTCCCTTCCGGGATAGTTCGCGATTTTGCCACTAATAATTTTTCAGCCATCGCTTTGGAAATCCCCATTGCGTTAATCGGGTAAACCGCTTTATCCGTGCTTAATAGTACAACCTTTTGTACTTGATTCGCAATGGCCGCATTGAGAACGTTTTCGGTTCCAATTACGTTTGTTTTAATCGCCTCCATAGGGTAAAATTCACAGGACGGGACCTGTTTTAATGCGGCCGCGTGAAAGATATAATCGACTCCGATAGTCGACTGAAAGATACTGTCGTAGTCTCTTACGTCTCCGATATAGAACTTTACTTTTTCATTCGATAAGGATATTCGCATATCCTCTTGTTTTTTTTCATCCCTGCTAAAGATACGTATTTCTTTTACATTGGTTCCCAAAAAACGTTTTAAAACCGTATTCCCGAAAGAGCCGGTCCCGCCGGTGATCATCAGTATTTTATTATTAAACATGGATATTATCCAAATATTGTTCTTTGTACTTTTTCATCAAAAGAATTAAATTCTTCCATGGCAAAGGTTTATAAGAAGTTTCTTTTCTGAATTTGGTTGAATCCAAAGAGCGATCTACAATTACTTCTTCGCTCTCTAAAATTTTATTATTTTTTCCATACACTTCTCCAACTAAACTCAGCAAATCGAATTTAGAAATAGGATCAGAAGAAATATGATAGAGTCCATAGAGTTTCGGATTGGGAATGATTACTGTCTTGATGATTTCGGCGATTTCACAGGAAGGAAGCCCCGAAAAAAAGGCATTTTTATATCCTTTCACTTCACCGTTTTGTGATAAAAACCAATCGACCAAGGAATAGTTCGAATTGAGTTCATGGCCGATAATGGAAGTGCGTACCGTAAACACATGAGGTTCTTCCCGGATTTCTCCGATTTCTTTAGATCTGCCGTATAAATCCTCCGCATCGGGCGTATCAGTTTCTGTATAATTCCCCTTTTGACCGTTAAAAACACAATCCGTGCTGATCAAAATCAATCTGGCCCCGACCAATTTGCATAGATTGGAAAGTCTGTGCGGTAAAAGAGAATTGATGGGCAAAACGGTAATTGGATCCTTCGCCAATTTTTGCTGTTTGATGATTCCCACACAATTAACAACGATATCCGGTTTTATGTTTGAAAATAAACGAAGTAACTCGTCCTCGTTTAAAACATCCATATTCGATGTGATCTTTTCCGATTCCGCTTTCGTAAAGAATCTCAAATATTCAATACTTCTAACTGTTCCCTGAACTTCAAATTCGGCGTTCTCGGATAGAACGCGAAACACTGCGTTTCCCAACATTCCCGATACACCTAAAACCAGTATTTTTTTCTGAGACAACATGATACAATTTAAATTTCCTAATTCGTCGTTTTGTTTAAAAATCAGAGAACTTTCAATATTTCGGCCAACCCGTTTCGAAATGACCAAATCGGTTCCCATCCTAACACTTCTTTTGCTTTGGAAATGTCGGCTACGACATTGGAAATTTCCTCCTTTCTTTCTTTGAATTCCGATAAAACCGGTAAATTCGTATGAGCTATCTCCTGAGCGATGGAAATGACTTCCTGCACCGAATAAGAAACTCCAGAACCGATATTGAACTTGTGAAAACCGGTAATAGGAAATAAAGCGGAGGAAATCGAGTTCAAGACGTCCTCCAAATAAATAAAATCCCTTTTAGGTGCTAGATCCAAAACACGAACTTCCTTCTTGGTTTTAATCTGTTTAAGAATTGTCGGGATTAAAAAATCCTCCCTTTGTCTCGGACCGTAAACATTAAATAATCTTAAAACCTTAATATTCATATTTTTAAATTTAGAATAAAACTCGCAGACCTGCTCCGCCAGATGTTTAGACAAAGCATACGGATTGTTCGGCGCGATTCTATGAGTTTCAGAAATCGGAATTTTTTCGGGTTTCCCATACAAATAGGCGCTGATAAATACGAATTGTGCATCGTATTTAAGGGCGTAATCCAGTGCATTCTGAGTGCCCATTACGTTGGAGTTGATAAACGAACGAATATCTTTCCAACTATCGGGTACATATGTTTGGCCCGCCAAATGAACAACGGATTTTGTTTCAGGCAATTTTGACCAAGTCAAAGGATCGCACACGTCCCCCATCTTTCGATCAAGCGCACAAACGGATAAACCCTGGTTTCGAAATTTTTCGACTAAAGGTTGCCCAATAAAGCCGGATGCTCCTGATACCAACACATCAATCATGAAATAAGGTATTTTTCATTGTTTCAAATTCTTCGATCGCTTTCTCATAATCGTCCGGACGTCCAATGTCTAACCAATAGCCCTCATGCGGTCGAACTGAAACAGGTTTGTCTAATTTAATTAACTTTAGCATTAGGTTATCAAATCCAAAAATGCTATCTTCAGGAATAAAATTTAGAGCAGCCTGGTTTACCATATACACACCCATGCTTACTTCATAATTTTGCGCAGGTTTTTCTCGAAAACCAGTTAGAAGTCCGTCGTTATCTGTTTCTAAGACTCCATAATCAATCATCTGTTGTCTTTTTTTGGATGAGATAGTAAAGATAGATTTCGATTGAACATGCACTTGATAAAAATTAGCAAAATCTATATCCGTAAGTACATCTCCGTTCATTACTAAAAAATCATTTGGCAGATCAGAAATCAACTTCAACGGTCCCATCGTGCCCAACGGTTTATCTTCTAAAGAATAATCAATCTTCGTATTCCACCTACTTCCATCTTGGAAAAAAGCTCGGATCAATTGAGCTTGATGATTTACGGCCATAGTAATATGAGAAAATCCTGATTTTACCAGTTGTTTAACAATAACTTCTAAGATAGGGTATTCTCCAATAGGCATCAATGGTTTAGGAAGTACAGTAGTATAAGGACGTAATCGTGTCCCTTTGCCACCCGCTAGAATAACCGCGCGTTTAGACATTGTAGACCTCTGCCTTATAACTCTTTAAATTTTCAGGATATCGAAACCACTCAATGGTTTCAGTAAGACCGCGTTTAAATCCTTCTAACCCACTGTAGGCCGGTTGCCAACCAAACAAATCTTTCGCTTTCTGATTGGAAGACCAGAGCCTCTCCACTTCACTTTTTTCGGGTCGTATTCGATTAACATCGGATACGATCTCAACTTCCTTGTCTAAAATACTTGCGATCAGCTTCACTGTATCTCCAACAGAAATTTCAAATCCATTTCCGATATTGATCACCTCTCCAAAACCTTGTTTGGATTTTAAGGCGCTAATAAAACCGTTCACGGTGTCCGTTACAAAGTTAAAATCACGGGTTGGACTCGTAGAACCCAATTGAATCTTTGTTTTTCCACTGAGCAACTGAGTAATGACCGTCGGAATGATGGCCCTTGCCGACTGCCTGGGACCGTATGTATTGAATGGTCGAACGATGATGACCGGTGTTGAAAAAGAGGAATAAAACGAATAAGCCAGTTGATCGGCGCCGATTTTACTTGCAGAATACGGAGACTGTCCCTTCAGAGGATGTTCTTCCGTAATGGGAACAAACTGGGCCGTACCATAAACTTCGCTCGTAGAAGTATGAATGACTTTGCTTAAATTTAGATCCCTTGCCGCTTGCAGAACATTCAACGTTCCTTTAATATTCGTGTCGACATACGTATCCGGAGAATGATAGGAATAAGGAATACCAATAAGAGCTGCCAAGTGCAGAACGGCGTCAATTCCCTTCATCGCGGTTCTGACTCCGTTTGGGTCGCGAACGTCACCCGTAAAAATTTCGAATTTACCCCTGACGTCGCTGGAACAATAATCCAACCAACCCCAAGTGTTAAAAGAATTATAATAAACGAAAGCTTTGACTTCGAATCCCGATCTAACCAAAGCCTCTGTAAGATGTGAACCTATAAAACCGTCGGCGCCGGTAACTAAAATTTTTTTCAAAGGAGGACCTCTTCGTTTTATTTATGAATGAATATAAGTTTGGATTCAAAAAACGGATCACAAACCGATCACATTCTTAAGATTGGAAGTATAAATACCGACTCTATATTTTTCAACAGCCGATTGATTATTATACAAAGCAATTTTTAAAAGATTCTTTTGCTTTACGAGTAAATCCGAAAGAATCTTCGTAATTGACTCGGGTGAATTTTCCTGAATTTGAAATCCGTTTATTTGATCTGTAAAAATATCTAAAATTCCACTCTGACCGGTTGTAATCACCGCGCAACCTGCGGCATACGCTTCTAAAATGGAAATCGGCTGGCCTTCAAAAAACATTGTTGGTAGACAAAAAATATGCGTTTTTTCGAATAATTCCTTCTTCTTCTCATCATCAATCAAACCGTAATATCGAATGTTCTTTTTGCCTTCAATTCTTTCCTCGAAAATCGACTTTTCCTCTTCTGTGTCAAATCTTCCAGCAAATTCAAGCACGTATTTTTTTTGAAGATCAGATTTCAATGATAGAAAACCTTCAAGTAATATCAAATATCCCTTCAAAGGAATCATATTACTGATAAATAATAATCGAATTGGATTTGGCTGTTCAAACTTTCGTCGAATTGCTTTTTCTGGAAGAAATAAATAGTCTTGAGCAAAATTGGGGATGATTGAAATTTTTTTCCGATCCACATAATCTCGGAAAATTTCCAAATGGGAATCCCCGGAAAGAATCACTCCACCCACTCTTTTGATAAAAAATCGATTGAATCTAAATACCCAAGGATATTTATCAAACAAAAGCCTTTTTAAACTCCCACCGTGAAGATGAATGTACATCTTCGGAAGCAGATTAAAACAGATCATATAAATCAAAACATCCTTTAAGTTTCCCGCAAGAGATTCAGAAATTGTAAAGTATATGGCGTCCGTTTTCGACTTTTTAAAAAAAGTTCGAACTAAAACCTTTAAAATTTCAACAACCCTTTGTATGGAATCCATTCCTTCCTTCAGACTTTGTTTCCTAAGATTAATCACTTCGACGTTATGTTCGGAAACAATACTGTCATAAAATTCCTTACTGACCAGGGAATGACCGTTGATCGGAGGCGGCAAAGGAGCAATATATAAAACTTTCATAATAAATTTGGCTTCCTATTCAGGGAAATAACGCTTCTTTATCCGTTCCATTTGGATAGTTGATTAAAACCGCCTTATGTACTCCTTTATAAACAAAAAGACTTCCCGCAGCTACGCCGATAATTCCAAGTTCCTGAATTAGATTTTTGATGTGATCCAGCGAACCCGCTCCGCCTAAAACCGTAATCGGAATCTTACAGATACTTTGAATCTTTTTGATGATCTCGATCTCATAACCGGCCATAGTTCCGTCGCGATCAATGGAATTGAGTATGATTTCACCTGCGCCCAATTCGATAACTTCTTTCACCAAATCCTCAAGATGTTTTCCAGTTTTTTTAGTTCCGTTATGAATCATCACTTCGTATCTTCTCGATAACATCGCTTTTTTAAAGTCGATTGCTACGACCACACTCTGACTTCCCAAGTAGGTGGCCATAGTGGAGATCATTTCCGGATTTTCGATTGCGAGTGAACTTACAATTATTTTTTCCACACCAAAACTCAAAATTCGATTCGCCTGGTCCAAATCCTTAATTCCACCACCGTAACACAAAGGCATTCTGCATTCATTCGCCAAACGTTCGATTAGACGATAATTAGGTTCCTTTCCTTCTTTGCTGGCGGAGATATCTAAAACCGCAAGTTCATCGGCTTCTTTTTCATTAAAAATCCTTACGGCATTCAATGGGTCACCGATATATCTTTCGTCGCCGAATTGGATCGTTTTGACCAATCCATTCTCTTGTAACAACAATACGGGTATGATTCTGGGTCTTAACATAAATTATAAACTTGCAAAATTACGAATCAAGGCGACTCCATTGTGGTGACTTTTTTCGGGATGAAACTGAGTTCCGTAGATATTTTCGCGATTCACCGCACATGCAAAATCCCCTCCATAGTTCGCCATCGCAATCACATCTTTCTTGTCCTCGCATTCTATATAATATGAATGTAAGAAATAGAAACGAGGATTCTTCTCCAAATTTTTCAGTAACGTATTTTCTCTCGTAGAGTTAACTTCGTTCCAACCTATTTGAGGAATGGCAAGAGAGGAATCGGATCGATCAAAGTTGAACTTTTTCACTCTTCCCCCAATCCAACCTAGACCCGATTTACTACCCTCTTCGCTGGAGGAAGCTAAAATTTGCATTCCCACACAAACGCCTAGTATAGGAATTTTTTTGTTGATTATTAAATCGGAAAGCACGTCCCGAATGCCCGATTCGATCAACTTATCCATCACGCTATCGAACGAACCCACACCCGGCATAATGATTTTTGCACAACCTTTTAGTTCCTGTTCGGTTTTAACGATCTGATGATGAAAATTCAAACCTTTGAGAACGTTCGCAAAAGCCTTTAAGTTCCCGACTCCGTAGTCTAAAATTCCAATCACTGGATGATCCTTTTTTCGATCCCAAGCATTCTAAAAATTTTAGTTCCAAGACTGATCAAACCGCTTGTGGATTTATAGTCTCTATAGGATTTATTTTCCAACTTTTCCAATCTCTCTAGTTCCTCTCTTGTGATATCCAATTTGGAAGCGATATAGTCGAAATCCTTAGAAATGGAAAGTTGATCATACGGCGTTTGACCGATTTCTTTCAAAGCATCTTCCCGCATTTTTTGATTGGTCAAAATCAGACTTGAATAATGGGCTTTTCTTTTATCGTACCCGAACTTATTCGGCAGCCAATATCCTTCATAAAATTTTGTGAATCTGGATTCGTAGTGTTTATGACTGTATCTCTGCCAACCGAATTTGGTTTCAAGTTCTCGAATGGCTTCTTCTTTGGTATAGGGAACGTAATTCAATGGCTGAACAACTTTCAATCTTTTGAATATTCTATAGTATATTTTATATTTGAATATCCCCGCCAAAGGAAAGGTCTTTAGCTTTCTTTTTCCAAATTTTTTATGAATATCCTTCAACTGTCTTAAATCCGAAGCGTGATAGTGCCATTCCAAAGGTTCCCGTATACATTCGGTGGAATAGTTTCCGCCGTTTAAAATATAATGAAACCCGTGCTTTGCGCAATAATTGTAGAGTGAGGCAAAAAAGACATGATCTTGCGGAGTATCTAAGTGAGGAACGCCTGCCTTAAAAAAAGACAACTGTAAGTCTTTCATCTCTTCCCAATTTACCACTTCAGTGATTAGGTCCAATTTCAATCCATCGACTATCTTTTCGATATTATTAACCGCTTCTTGAGAATTCCAACCCGCGTCCACATGAAACAAAAGAGGTCTTAGACCGAATTTTTTCTTTGCTAAGTAGGCTAAGTAAGAACTATCCACACCTCCACTTATACCAAGGATACAATCATATTCCTTGCCCTTACCGGCCAACTTGACCTTGTCTATCATCTCCTGAAGTAAAGAGGGGTTACTTAGTTTTTTATCCCATTCGGGTTTGATATTTTGAAAAAAGTTCAAACAATGATTACAAATACCCTTTTCGTTGAATGTTATATTTGGATCGGTAGTGTCCATTACACAACTCTTACACACTATAATCTCTTTTGAATTTTGCATTTTGCCTCTTAATGATGATGATTTAAAATTCAAACAAAAACGCCTATTAAAATCGAAAAAAATTCAATAAATTCTTGAGTCGAAATAGGGTTACGTATTTCCATTTGATTCGAAGTGGTGCCTCTTGCAGAAACGCAATTTCATTCTTTGCATCCTGCAAATTGCCTAAAGATAGATGGACTAAGAATCTAGTTTTATAAAACCACCACGGGGTTTTACCACGATTTGAGATGTATCTATCAAAATCCGATTGATATTTTTTCTGCAAAGTGCGAAGTATATTCAAAGACCGTATTGGATTTGTCAAATTACCGCCTCCAGTCCAGTAATAACCGAGGGTTCGCGGAATTCTATAAAAGCGATCAGTAATTTTTGCGATCCTCAACCAATAATCATAATCCTCACCTGCAACCAAACCCGGTGTTTCATCCAAACTTCCCACCACATCTAAAACGGATTTACGTACGACCACACTCGAATTATTAATCGCGTTTCCGTTTACAATTAGATCCCGCAAAACCGGTGACTTTAAGATTCTCGTCTTTTCTTTTTTCCAAAAGAAAAATTGTGAAGTTGAACTTATTTTATATAAATCGTGATAGACTAAATCGATATTTTTAGATTCCAAAATGGAAACGGACATTTCCAACTTTTTCGGAGCCCACCAGTCATCTGAGTCTAGTAAGGCAATGTATTTGCCTTTTGCCTTCTGGATTCCAAAATTTCTTGGTCTGGACGGTCCCCCAAAATTCTCCAAATGATAATAATTGATTTTAAGAGAAAATTGAAATTCCTTTATAACGGCCTCGGAATCATCCGTCGATCCATCATCGCAAACGATCACTTCAAAATTCCGGTATGTTTGAGAAACCAAGCTAAAAAGACATCGCCTTAAATCATTTGCCCTATTGTAAGTTGGAATCACAATGCTTACTATGATATCTTTCATAATCTGATTTTAGTCATATAATTAAAATTTTTCCAACCTCAATCAATTGCCAAAAGTTTTTTCCATTTAGGCAAATTCGGATCTATATAAAATAGAGAGTTTTCTTTTCCTACTAATACGTCGAAGTCACTCTCTAGCGCGTTCGATAATTCATTTGCGGTAGAGACAAAAACAACGTCATTCATACCCAAAAGAGGACTCATATTCAAAGAAGTCCCGTCTAACACGGAAACCACGGGAACTCCAGAACAATAAACGTCAATCGCTGCAGAAGTGATATTGCTTGTATAAGCAATATCCACTTCCTCTAATAAATCCGTAATTGGTTCATGACGAACTATTAGCTGCAAAGAAGGAAATTCGTCTTCTTGAACCGGGCAAGCAGGATGAGATTTTAGAATAAATATATAGTCCCGATTCAAAAATGGAATCGCATTGACCAACATTTGCATTTGTAATTTTGTGACTGACTCTACATAATCCGTTAAAATGAGAACTTTTACTTTCGAAGAATGAATTCTGAGTAATTTTTTTCTTGTAATTATTTCGGAATTGATTTTTAAATAACGCAACGCTTCTACTTTAACCATTCGACCTTCCGGATATTTCCCTTCACAATAGGCGCTCCAAGACGCACTTCCGTTGATCGCAACCACATCTGGCATCGGCCAAGAATTTTCATTTTTTCGAATATAACTTCTTGGATCACGAAAATATCGAAGATCCCAAAATCGTACCGTTGCATGAGATACTCCGATCAAAGGTCCGTTCACTCTGGATTTCCATGCATAAATTAAAGCCATCTCCCAGGCTTGATTTTCCTGAAGGTAAATCCCGAACTTTTGTGAAGGTAAATCTTGTAAGTTTGCTTCGATTAAATTGAGAAAAAAAAGATTTTGAACCGAACTAGGCCCGATCAACGAATCTAAAAAATCATTTCGAATCAGAGGCCAAAAATCGAAAGCCAAAATATTTGTTTTACAAAATGACTTTAAACGTCGGATGACAAAATGAATCCAGTAAACTCGAATATAATCTAAAATCGTTTTTAAAATTGTAAGAAAACTAATTTGTCCTTCTAAAAAATGATGAACTTCATTTTCATTTTGATTGAAAGTTTGCGCCAAAGAAATTGCTTTTTTTGAACTTGGAACTTGACTGTATGGAATGAATATATGAAACCAAAGCGTTTTTAGTTTCAAATTTCTCAAGACATCAACAAGGTCCGTCCAATAATTTGATTCAAAAGAAACATTATCTTTAGAACCAAATCTCAAATGGAAAAAATAATCAAAAACAGAGGTTTGAAAATTTTTTACTCTTTTTCCGAAGGTACTTTGCTTTCGCAGTCCCCAAACCAATCGTAAATAACGAAAGAATGCAATACTAGCTCTGAAAATATAAGGCGATCGTTTATAAAAAACCCAAAATGGATTAATACGATTATTGTAATCTTTGATTCCATTTTGTTGGGAAAAACGAATCTTGTTTTCTTTACAGAACTTACGAATTATCTTCTTTAAGTCCGAATTAGAAGAGCTAAAAATGATTTCTAAAGCATTCTGGTTTGATAGAATCTCCTCTAAAGCAAGAAGCTTTATAAAAGGAGTCATAAAGGAAGATTTTCCATAATTGCTTTCCACAATCAACGTCATCCACCAGTAACTAAGACCAGGACGAATTTGTAACCAATCAACAACTCTTTTATTTCTAAAGCGTATTTCTCCTAATTGATAAAGGATAGAGTTGTATTGTTCTCTCAAGCGAATTCGATTTTGATCAATATATTTTGGAATCGAAAATCGAGCTTTAGAAGGATCTTCTGAATAATCGTTCCAAAGATAGATTCTACCAGAAAAATCTGGCAGATTTCGATCAACTGAATGATCCCAAATTAAGATAGAATTTTGATGAGAACTCTGGTTAAACAATCTGATTTTGATATTCTTCTTCGGGCACCGGATTGAGTAAACTCTGACCTTGAAAAAAACGAACTACCTCTTGTGCTGAACCTTTTTCCATTAAAAGCCTACAGTCATAGGAACAAGATCCCATATGTTCCGTAAGTATAATATTATCCAATTCAATTAGATTTCCTTTATATGGTTCTTGTTCAAAAACGTCAATTGCAGCCCCTGCAATCCGATTAAACTTTAATGCGTTGTATAGATCACTTTCGTTGACAATCCCCCCTCTAGCAGTGTTGATCAAAAAAGTATCTTTAGAAAAAATGCTGAATTCTTTTTCTCTGATTAAATTTCTAGTTTTATTCGTCAAAGGAACATGCAAAGAAACAATATCAGAAGTCGCGTAGATCTCTTCTTTACTGACAAGTTTAAAATTAACGTTTTTACCTTTCAAAACTTCTAAGATTTCTTTTTCTTTCTCTTTGAGATCATTGATCAAAATCATTTTAGGTTTAAATTCGGATAAAATACGAATTACGTTCAGTCCGACTCTGCCAGCGCCAATAATTCCAATCCTAGACTCGCCCAATCGTTTTCCAGTAAATCTAGACCAACCTCCAACTTTCAATTCCTGATGTGCTGAAAGGACTTTTCTTGTGAGGGAAACCATTAAGCCAATCGTCAATTCCACTACTGCCATAGTAACCGCATCTGGAGTGTAAGCGACTGCAATTCCTCGCTCCTTACATAGCTTTAATGGAACAGAATCCAAACCAATCCCAACTCGAGAAATAATCTTTAAATTTTCGTTCTTATAAATCAGAGGAGTCAAATCTTCTGTCCCTGCAATAATACCGTCCACGTCTTTTGCAAACTCAGAGACTTCAATAGGAGTCAACTTTCGTTTTAAAGGATTGGTAAAAATTTCCCAACCAGTTTCATGGAGAATTTTCAAAGGTTCAGAATTATAAAAACCGAATGGGTATGTGGAAATAAATATTTTTTTTGATTTCATAAACGATCTAATAAAATTAAAACTTAATAATGCTTTAGAATAAATTATTTTTTAGCAAAAACCCATATGTGCGAACTTAATTGGTATTTTTTTAGAAAAGATTGAAATTCAGAAATCGCATCGGCTCCTCGATTCCTCAATACTCGGATAAACTCAGTTTCATAACCACTATTCAATACGATGTCCACGTCCAACTCACCAGGAGTAAGAATTTCTACTTCAGAAAATCCTACATCCTTAAAAGCAATTTCAAATCCGTAAACACTCATAAAATTAAGATGATGGGGAGGAAAAACACTATTCGATTTTTCTTGAAGAGTCAAAATATCAAAACCTTCATACCCTAACCCCGTTAGCAGACAATATCCACCCGGTTTGACTAAATTAAAAATTGAATTTATAAATTTCGAAACAGAAAAAACGTGTTCGATCACTTCAGAAGAGATAACTAAATCAAACTGATTAGACCACTCTGCAGAGTTTTCTGCAGTAGTATTTAAAGTATTGATCCCTTTATTCTGAGAAATTTCCACCATCTCTAAAGATGGTTCAATACCGAAAACTTCGGAACCGGTAAAAAAATGAAGCATCTCTTCTAAAAATATGCCATATCCAGAACCAACATCGCAGATCTTTGCGGGATAAAATTTCTTTTCTTTAAAGTATTTGAATATTCGTTCGGCTTTTGGTCGGAATAATTTTTCTCGTCTAGACTCGGCCACGGTAGGAAAAAATACGTCCGACCAAAACTGAGACGATTCCGCTGCTCTATAAAATTCTTCTAAAATTTCCTCAGACGGCCTTGGATTACAAAATAGGCTCCCGCACTCATTGCACAAAACATAGTTATATTCATTTTTATAGATATGCTTTGTATAACTTTCTGATTTGCATGCAGGACAGGGAATTTCCAAGAATTTAGCTTTATCTAATTTCTTGGAGTCTGACTCCACTAAATTCAAATACTTGAGCAGTAAATCTTTGGGACGGATTTCATTTTCTTTCATTTTAGAATATAGTTTTCAATTTAAATATTTTCGCACAAAAACAAAATAGATAGTTCTTACGATTAATTGAAAATTAACTTTTATATTTATAGATTTCCTAAATTTTTATCTGAACCTGAATACCATTCATGTTCTTCAAAAATATTTGTAATTTTTTGTAAAATATTACGTAAATGCCCTTTTCCACGAAACTTAGGAATAATTTGCCACTTTTTCTGCTTTGCAATTAATTTATTAATCAAATTATAAGTAGCGTTATCAAATCGCTTCTTAAAGTCACCTTCATTGAATAAAACCTGGGCTAAATCAGTATAACCATAAACAAGATAAATACAAATTGTCCGAACCAATTTCTCATTACTTAGATTTGCAGCTGATAAAATAGATTCAGGAGTTTTAAAATAAAGGGTGTCGCAAAAAATTAATTGCCCTTTGTCAATTCCTGTGGCAAAGCTATCCTTACGTTTCCAATAATAACGCTGCAAATCGAAAAGCGTAAATCCTTGTTTTCGAATATACTCATCAACTTCAGGAAACAATGGTTGATTCAAATACATTGGAACAAATTCTATTTCAATTTGTAAACCAATTGTATCATTTAAATAATGAGAAGCGCCCTTCAAAATAGATAGTTCCAATCCTTGAGTATCAACTTTTAAAAAATCTATATACCTAACTTCTTTATCCTTTAAAAGAGAATCAATACTATCTGTTTTAATCTTAATCGCCCTTTCTACATCGTATCTTTCTGCATCAGGAAATGCTTTTAAAAATTTTAGATTTGGCAAGTAAGCAGAAGAAACTTGTTGTCTTTTACATAAATTAAATGAAATTTCCTGTTTTGAATCTGACAGAGCAGTACCAATTACTAATATCCTAGTATCTTTTTGCTTTATTAATTGCTCATATTCTCTAGGATCTGGTTCAAAAAGTATCCCTTTGTAAAAAGAAGTAAACTTCTCCCATCTGGGATGTATACCTCCACTTGCTCCGACATCCGCTATTATTAGAGGGTTGGTTTTTAATAATTTATTAGTTATCATCAAACTTTTCCTAAATTTTATAAATTTTTAACATCTTATAATAAAACATCTTACATCTAAACCTTTCTTTCCACATTTAGAAGTTTATATAGACACTTACTGCTCATTCTATAGAAATAAGTATTCTAAGTTCCCGCTTGTCTCCAACAGTTTTCAAAATAAACCGTACTATATTTCAATTTTCTTAAAGTATATTTGGTTCTATTAAACAAGGAACTCAAATTGACCGGACAAAAATTCGCCATGTCGTTTCTTTTCCAACGACGCCAGATATATTCTGGGGGATTTAACTCAGGCGCATAAGGAGGTAAAAATTCAACTTGAAGCCGCTTTGTATGTTCTTGTAAAAATACATTTACGGCTTTACTTTTATAGGCGGATAGATTATCACAAACTAATAAAATCTTTTTACGATTTTCCTTTAAAAGCATCTTTAAAAAATGAATGAGATTCTGACTTTTAACGGAGCCTTCTATAACCTGAAAGTAAAAATCCTTTTGGGATATAGCTCCTATCACTGATAATTTTTTCCAAGACATCTTGTAACGAATGATCGGTGTCTTACCTATCAATCCCCATGTTTTTGCAGGATACGGATTTTGACTGATTCCACTTTCATCCAAAAATATGATCTCAAACGAGGGTGTCAGCGTTCCTGTGTAAATGACATATCTTAAAACGAATCGAACTTCAACCGATCGCCGAAAATAATCGAAAATTGATTCATTGCTTTTCCCCAATCTTGAATAGGCATGGTCCATTTTTTAGACATATTATTCAAAGCTAAATAAAGAAGCTTGATAGCCGCTTCATCGGTAGGAAACGAACCCCGATTCTTGATAATTTTTCTTAAACCCATATTCATAGATTCGATGGCGTTTGTGGTGTAAATCGCCTTACGAATATTAGGTGGATAGGCCAAAAAAGGAATCACCGATTCCCAATTGTTTCTCCAGGACTTGCTGATCATCGGATATTGACTGTCCCATTTGGTTGAAAAATCATCAAGGCTTTTCTTAGCAATCTCTGCCGACGGAGATTTGTAGATAGCCTTTAAATCAATCATCAACTCTTTCTTCTGTTTGTAAGAAACCCATTTCAAAGAATTCCTTACCATATGAACGATACAAAGTTGAACTTGTGCATTAGGAAAAACTGATATGATCGTATCCGGAAATCCCTTTAACCCGTCGACACAAGCAATTAAGATATCTTCAACTCCGCGATTCTTTAAATCGGTTAAGATCTGAAGCCAGAACTTCGCTCCTTCGGTGCGCTCCACCCAAATCCCAAGTATCTCTTTTGTGCCCTGTAGATTGATTCCTAAAGCCAAATAGAAGGATTTGTTTTGAACGTGGTGGCCGTCTCTCACCTTTACGACTAACGCGTCCATGATGAGAATTGGATATACTTTATCCAAAGAACGATTCTGCCACTCGATCACCGTTTCCAGTACCGAATCGGTGACTTCTGAGATCAGATCCGCTGAGACTTCCACTTGATAGATTTCTTGGAGATGTTGGGTAATTTCTCGTGTGGTCATTCCGCGTGAATACATCGAAATGATTTTGTCATCGAAGCCGGTAAAACGTGTCTGACCTTTTTGTATGATCTGAGGTTCGAAACTGCCGTTTCTGTCTCGAGGTATTTCCAAATCGATTGTTCCAAAATCTCCTTTGAGCTTTTTGTTACTTTTTCCATTCCGAGAATTTCCTGTGTTATTGCCCAACGAGGAATTCTTCTCATATCCAAGGTGATGCGTCATCTCACCTTGCATCGCTCGCTCTATCAGTGATTTCGTTAGTTGCTTTAAGAGGCCTTCATTTCCCAGTAGATCTTCAGGACTCTTATCTTTGATTAATTCATCGAGTAGCTCTTCAGCTCGATTTTTGGGTTTGCTCATATTGGGTTTATCCTTGTTACTTTTTGGTTATTCACAAGTCATTTACACAATCAAGCCGACACTCTCTCTCAAACCCGTTTTTCTACGCTTTTTTTATATCCGGCCACGACCACCTTTCCATTTTCCAACTTTGAATCGCCTTTTCATCTCTTTCCAATGCTATTCTCTTTGGTTTTTAATACGAAAATTCGAATTGGTGTAACACAATCCCTACGTAATCTGGATGAAACTTCACTTTGAATTCTTTTCGGATTATCTCCGCTATCCGAAATTTTGTCCAATAGTTCATTCGGATATTCATAACTTGTCGCTCCTTTCAAGAGGATCCATTTTAATTCCTTCTTTTGCGCGTTTGTTAATTTTGACGGTCTACCTCTTTGACCATTCCACTTTACACCTTCTATTCCTTCCTCTTCGTATCTTTCACGCCAACGCATTATCGATTGTTTACTTACTCCAAGTTCTTTTACTACTCTATAACACGTATACCCTTACTTTAGAAGTTGGATCTCTTTCAATCGACGTTTTTCTAATCCCTTTAATCTCGTCTTTTCTAAATTCTTCATTTTGTATATCTTTAGTCTTTATATTCTTTTGGGTACTTATTTTTATAGGAATGAGTAATAAACTTTTTATAGGAACGTTATGTTATGAAAACGTTTCTTCACGATCTACTTTGCAAGAACGTTTACAGCTAAAAAAATATCCCAAAAGAATATAGTGAATCGGAAAAAGGTAGCGAGAATGAACAATTGGAGAAAGAACGATGATAAAGACAAAAGTCGTAATAAACAACAGAGTGTCCCCATTTTTACGATTCAAAAAAACATTATAATTAAATAAAATCTTAAGCATCACAGGAATGAACCAAAGAAATAAAATTGCAAAAGGAAGTTCTTTCAAATAATATAGATTCAGTTTTCCAGTATTATAGAATTCAAAACCTACTTTCACATTATCAAAGAAATACTGAATGACTTTCGGAATTGCAAAAATAAGGTTCCCGATACCTGCTTCTTTATTGAGAGAATAGACTACGGAGGTAAAACCTAAATTTATCTGAGAATCTACGAAGAGATAATCTTGGTCGCGAGAAATGAAGGTTTGAACAACCAAAAACAAGATTACATAAATAAAAGCAACTGCTTGTGTTTTCTTGACATGAAAACCTCCAAGAAAGCAAAGCATCAATAAACAACCATAGTGAACTCTTACAACGCTTAGAATGAGAATACAAATTCCCATCAAAACCCACTTTTTCTTACAAAAATAATAGAAACTTCCGAAAACTAGAAATAGAGAGATCGGCTCTTTATTCATCATCTGCGAATAATAAATCACAGCCGGATTAAGGAAAAAAAAAGCAGGATGGATCTTAAAACCAAAGATCTCAGTGAATATTTTATCTAAGAATCGAAAAGCACCTAAATAAACGCATGAATTGAACAAATAACTGATATAAACTATGGAAACTTCGTTAATCTCTAAACTAAATATTTTTGTGAGGAGGAAATAGACAAAAGGCAAACCATTATCATTAATACCGGTTCCCCAGCGAAACGAATAATTTGTACCAAACAACATAGCGATCAAGTTTGGGTAGTATGCTTTAGCATGATCCAAAGCTAAAGGATAAAAGAAATGACTCGCAGGCAGAAATCTACCATACCACTCTAACCAATCTAGACCGAATGCATTCAAGTAAAGATAGGAAAGTATAAAATACAAACTGATGGAAACCGTAAGATGAAGCGAACGCATTCTTAGTTTCATAGTGTGTTATAGTTTTAAAGCATATTAAAACTTGGAGTCCTTCTTAAAAATTTCTTTGTATTTTCTTTGATAGGACGATCATACTTTGAGTCAGAATCATTTTGGCTCCTTGAGTTTTCTTCGAACACTCAAGAAAAACTCGAAACAGATCACAAAAAAACATCCGGCGATCAGTCCAAAAACAATTCCTGCTCCGACAATTATGACAGGATTCTTCGCCACAGGAACCGGCAGAAGACTTTTAATTGCTATCGCATCAATTTGAGAAGCAGGAATGTTTCCCAAAGATCGAATCCCGTTGAGAAGATAGACATGATTCACTTGCGCTCGATGCAATTGATATAAATTTTCTAAAATTTCTTTATGAACCTTTTGAACTTCAGGCTCATCTTCTGATCCACCACTACTAGTCAAAATGATCAAATTAGTATTGCTCGGTTGAGAAACCGACACTGAAACTGATTTTTGCCCAGCCTTCGAGCGAGCTTCATACATTTTGGGAATATAAATTGAATTTAATTTTTCCAAAACAGTTTGCGGAGTTTCCACATATTGTACCATTCCAAATTCATTTTTACCAATTACACCTAAGCTAAAAATGGATTTAAATTCAAAAGTAATCTTTGTAGAATTGATACTCTTCTGCCTGAATGCATAAAAAAACGCTATCGCTAAAACAAATGCGAAGACGCATAGGAATAGAGTTTTTCTGCGAATTATCAGTATAACAAAATCTAAAACTGTAATTTCCGTTTCTTGTTTCAAAATTTAACTCCTACGGTTTTTTAATAAACACAAACTTTACATTCACTTTCGGCCCACTCAAAAGCCGATTTTAGTGAATCACAATCTTTTTTATAAATCTGATTTATTCCGAATTCTCACAAAATATAAATAGAATATTTTTTATCCGATTGAGTTATTTACGCATCCTTTCCAGGCATAACCCAATCGCATCTAACTGAACTAAACGACTGAATCGCAAAATTTCATTGATTAGAATTTGATCCGATTTTTCCAAGGAAATTCGAAAAAACGATTGGGAACTTCATTTTGGATTTTTGTGTATGGATCTATGGATCACGCCCCATTGGAATTCTCTCAATTCTGCTTGAAATGAAAAAATATCCATTCTTCTTCGTTACATTTTGTACCAAACCAAAGTATACGGAAATTTGTTTTGGTTTCATTTCCTGAAAGGAATGGCAATTGATCGAAAGGTCTACATAATTCTTTGGTAATAAATCAATGCCTGTCGTTGTCAAAAATAAGAAATCATAATCTCTAGGAAGGATTTTATTAACTTCATTTGGTAATACGATTTTCGCTTCTGAACATATTTTAAAACGATACGCCGCACAAATTAGAATCATTTCATGCAAATCGACGATAACGCATTGAACCGGGGATAAACTATTGTATAAAATAAAAGAAAAATTTCCATTTCCACCTTCGATTTTAAGAACCCTCCTTATCTCTCTTTTTTGTATAACCTTTTAATAAATTTAGATAATAATAATTGAAATAAATATTAGGGAGACTAAGTGACCAGACCAATAACTATAATGTCTGGATACAGACTTTGCATCTGGAAAAATTTCCGAATTTTTCTTAAGAGCCTGTCCCAAAACCTTAGTTACAATGATTCAGTAAGTCCGTAATAAAATATAGGAGTTGCCATCAATTACGCCCCTTTGGTAAGTTACGAGCTTTCAAGCATATTTTATAACTGTTAAGTTCTCGTCGAAGTTTCTATATTCTGAGGTTTTGGGATACGCTCTAAGTTCCAAGTATTAATACGGTATGGAGAGAAATCAGGATCGGAAAATAACAGACTCATGACTGCATCAAATGGAGATTTGTAGAAGCAACTTTGTCTGATTGAAATATTTAGAGGTTGTCCCAAAACCTCCTTGTACTTGTAGTCTAAGGAAATAGATATGACATATGAAATCAGATTTAGGTCATTTAGATATCCCTGAAGAGATTTGGAAACGCCTTCATCCCTTGCTACCAAAGCGTAAAACAAACTCCAAGAAAGAAAGTTGTTTTCGGTTTGATGATAGAGTGGCGATGGCCGCAATATATTACAGGGTAAGAACAGGAATTCAATGGAAATTTATCTAAAGAAAGGATTTCTGGTTTAAGCAATTTTTTGTTTCTAAATACTTTAAACTTTTCTAAAGTAGGAAAAAGTAATTTAGAATCGTGAGTTCCTGCCGAAGCGATTACAAAAGCTACAGGTGCTCCACGCCGATCGACGAGAATATGCCTTTTAAGGCTTCTTTTGCCGCGATCCGTCGGGTTTGGACCCGTGAAAGCCCTTTGGGAGCTCTTGCGAAGCTACCATCAGATGCCATTCTTTTAGTTCTAATTTTAACAGTGGGTTCATAAAATTTTAATGCTTCTTTTTCAATTTTATCAAAAACTCCACTGGCTATCCATTCCTGAAATCTTCTATGTAACGTTGATTTTGAATCGAACATCGGAGGTATAAGGCTTACTCTAACAAAACGATTAAGAACAATTTAAAAAAGAAGAATATTTAATATCGAATTCCAAATAAAAAGAATGCGAGAATCCTGAATGAATTGCTCCGCTAAATCCTTTTACATTGACAGTCGAACGTATTTTTGCTTGGTTTAATGCGTTTAAAGCCATAAAAACTTGTTGGAAATTCAAATTCGAAAATTATAAGGCATTATTCCAAATCGCATTTGCTATCATTTTAATTAGAATGTCCTGGAAATAGGTTTTGGGACAAGCCTTATTAATTTTACCAAAAAAGCGAATTATAATGGAATTCGATGAAGGCACATAATAACCCGCGTAACCCTTCCCGAATCTTCAGTTAAAATGGATGTCAATTCTTTAGCCTGTTCCTGCCAATAATCAAATTTCGAAATGGTGCTATCAGGTAATATAAATTTTTGAATCTTTAAATTCTTTGAGTCTATTGATCAAATCTTTATTTAGCCTTGTTTTATATCCCATTACAAATCCTTTTACGTTTACGCTTTCAGATTCTATAGACAGCCAATGACTCATTCTCCCCAAAAAATCTCATAGACTTCCATTTGTCGCCCGAACATCATATGTATATTGTGAAACCAAAGTTTTATGAAAAGTGGCTGCTCCCCCGGCTCCTAAAACAACCGGAAGCCCACCACCTACATCCCAAAGCTGAATATTATTTTCCTTATAAATCTCTGCGGCCCCGGACGCTACCATACACAAAGAAAGAGAAGCAGAACCGAGCAACCTCACTTTTTTATATTCTTGAAACTCTGAAACAAAATTGTGCAGAGTTTTTGTCGCAAAGTCATTTTTCACCGGTATCCCAGTACACAAAACTGAATCAGATTTTAAATAAACATTACTCACTCTAATTTTTTTTCGATTCTTCCAAGAAGCGTTCCCCACAACCCCGGAATACAAATCGTTTCTAAAAATATCATAAACAACTCCTAAAATTGGAACCTCTGCATTCCAAAGCCCAATCGAAACTCCGCTCATTGGAATTCCTTTTATATAATTCAAACTTCCATCAAGAGGGTCCACAATCCAGCGTAACTCTGAATCCGTTTGAGAGTAAGATACACTTCTCATTTCTCCTGACTCTTCACTTAGAATTGGAAGTTGAGAGTTTTTAGAAAGATATTGAATGATTTTGCGTTCAGCTTTTAAATCTGCTTCAATTTTTACATCATGAATTTCAGAAGCATGAATACGCAGCGAAGCAGGATTTCTTTTTTGCAATGTTTGCCCAACTTCGGAAGCAATTTCTTGTGCAAACCGTAAAAACTGTACCTTCGATTTTATATTCATGAATGAAAGAGAGACATTAAAATTCTATTTGATATCTTTCTCTCCAAACAGGATCTGCATAATAAATTTGATATACTAGTTTCATAGTTTGATACGCATCCAAACTGGAACCAGTTCGGATGGGTTCATCTTTTAGAATATGATTCGTGAATTCGTTGATCTCATCTCTCCAAGAGTTATCTTCCAAATAATTGATCGTTTCCATTCTTGGATTTCCACCCGACTCTAAATCCTTAGGATAAATGGTTAACGTCTCTTGCCCATACGATTTCGAACCTGAAAGAATTCCCGAAAGCACAAGACTACCTTCTCCCATATTAATCTGTAAGTTAAATCTATGTCGCCATTCGGTTGCCGTAGATTGAAACTGAACAATCACTCCAGATTCAGACTTCATCAAAGCAAACGCATTGTCTTCTACGTCTAAATTCCAATAGCTATTGGAAACATAACTTTTGATTTCGCTCATCTCGCCTGCAAAAAGACGAATCAAATCCACCATATGAATCCCTTGATCTAAGAGGATGCCGCCTCCCGCAATTTCTCGATTGGCTCTCCAACCGTCAGCAACATTTACAATGGCTGATTTTCCATAGATCCCACGAATATTGATGACCTTTCCCATCTTACCGGAAGAGACAATTTTTAAGGCCTCTCGAATGGAATCATGATATCTATGATTGAATCCATATTTTAATTTTAGAGTCGGAAACTGCCTTTCAACTTCACGAACTTCGCTTATTTCTTGAACATTTCTACCGGGTGGTTTTTCACAAAAAACATGCAGTCCATTTTTTAGACCAAGAATCGTAGCCTCGGCAGCCACATCATTGGTCAAACAAACAAGCAGTATATCCAACTCTTCTTTTTGAATTAAATTTTGAAACTTTTGATATACATTCAAATTCTCAAATGTGTTTCTTCCGTCCAGTAAACTCTTATCACAAATTGCGGTAACTATTAAATTAGGATTTTGTTTGATATATTGGTGTCTGCGTTTTCCTACGACCCCATATCCTGCAATACCAATTTTAAGCTTCTTCATACTCATGATAAATACTTCGATAGCAACGAGTCCGTTTTAAAAACAGACTCGACTCTGGAAACGTCTCCTGGAACGTCCACTCCAATCATCACCCCTTCTGTTAGCACCATTCGCACCTTATAGCCGTGTTCGATTGCACGATTCATATCCACCGATTCGATAACCTCCAAAGGAGTCGGAGCAAGCGCTGCAAAAGTTTGCAAGAAATCGTTTCGAAATGCAATCACCCCTAGTTGCTTGAGCTTTAAATAATCTTCATTTGAATATTTTTTTCGAGACGGGATTGGTTCTCTCGAAGCATAAAGTAGATCCCAATTTTTATCAACAACGACCTTAGGAACGTTCGGACTTTGAAACTCTTCTTCATCTACAATTTTTGTAACTAAATTTGTACAATAAATCGAAGAGTCATTTAACATCGGTTTGACCAAATCGTCCAACATCGCTGGCAAAATCAAAGGCTCATCTCCTTGGACAACGATAACGATATCTCCTTTTACATAAAGAGCTGCTTCTGCAACCCGGTCAATACAACCTCTGTGAACATCCGAAGTCATCACCGCTTTTCCACCGAAAGACTCTACTCTTTGTTTGATGACTTCATCACAAGTGGCTACAACCACCTCATCAACGGAAGAGGACATCTCAACCCTACGCCTGACGTGTTCAATCATTTCTAATCCGGAAATTTTCGCCAATGGTTTATCCGGAAATCTGGAAGAAGCCATTCTCGCCGGAAGTATTGCAATCGTTTTCATATCTTTATTCTAAAATCAGTAATTAATAATTTTAAACTATTTTAATTCTTTAAAATTCAAGCTTGCCTGCGTATTTAACATAATCGCATCCGTAGAATAGGCAATAAATTTCTTACCAGCTTGAATCTCATCTTTTACTTTTTGAAAATCTGCTTGAATCACATGTGTTCCAAGAGGAATTCCATTTCTTTCTGCCGCTTTTTTCAAAGCTTCAATGGCAGCTAAAAAATCGGGATGTTCAAATTGGCCCGTCAATCCCATCGAACCCGACAAATCGTAGGGACCGATCATCATGGCATCGATTCCTTTTATAGAAAGAATCGAATCGATTTGTTGGATAGCTTTGATATTTTCGATTTGAATCACACGAACTAAATCAGAATTAGTCTTTTTCGAATCGGAATCGAAGTATTTTCCAAATAGATTTGCATTTGAATAGCCCACTCCTCTCGTTCCATCCGGAGGATAACTACTCCATTTCAGAAAATCTTCCACTTGTTCTGCAGTTTCTATCATAGGTACGACAATACCTTTAGCACCTGCATCCAAAGCCTGTTTGATATCCTTCAAATGATTCTGAGCAACTCGTGCAAAGGGCAAACTTCCGCCGATTTTGATCGCCCTAAAAATGTCAGGAAGAAGATCCAGACCAAAAACACCATGTTCTAAATCCAAAGCAATCCAATCAAAACCAGCACTTCCTAAGATTTCCGCAATCGAAGTATTTGGAATTTGCATCCAAGATCCAATCGTAAATCCGCCAGACTTAAGTTTTTCCTTCACTGAATTCATATTATTTTTCTAACAAAACCGCAAACTCATAGAGCAAATGATGAATAACCTCATGAACTCCTTCTACAATTCCATACTTCCCTTTTGCAGAAGGTACAAATAATACCATATCTGCGGTCTTTAACGCCTGTCCTCCGTCAAAGCCGACCATTGCGATCGTTTTAGCGCCTTTCTCTTTAGCGAATAACAATGCGTTAATCACATTGGAACTATTCCCTGAACTGGAAATGCCGAACGCGATGTCTCCGGGATTGATGAAATTTTCCATTTGTCCAACAAAAACTCCGTCATACCCGTGCGTATAAGTTCCTGGATAGTTTCCAAGAATAAATGGTTCCTTGCCGTCGTTCGCTTGAGCGGTGAGCCAGGCTGCGTTATCCAATCCGAAAACTTTATAATACTTTTGATTCGTCTTGGATAAGTTTTTAGTTCCTTTGCCAAAATCACAGGCTAAATGAGATGCAATTCCATGGCTTCCTCCATTGCCGAAAAAAAATATGTTCTTACCGTTTTCTTTCGCTTCATACAGAGTAACCGCAACCTGTGCAATCGCTTCTAAATCCAAATTTTGAATCGCTTCAATGGATTCTTGTTGAAATGTTTTTGAAAAACTCTTTGCTGTTTCCAATAGATTCATAACTTTATTTGCCTTTTTTAGAGTTAATTGCTAAAACAAAATACACGGTGACACTCAATGTCTTCGAATCCAAATTTGATTGTACGTATTTTGAAACGAGCCCGTATTCGAAATTGAGGAACCTTTTTTATTTTTTAAAACGAAATCTGCTGCTTCTAAGATGGTTCGACTCATTTTATATTGTTCATTAAAATCCTCGTTGATCTCAACCAGGATTTCTTTGACTGTCTTGAGAATTTTTCTCCCGCCCTTCAAGATAATATGTTCGATTCCATCCACATCCATTTTGATATAATCAGGTGCAGGAATACTCAATTCGTGAATTGCATTTTCCATCGACAGACCGATCAAGGAGTATTCGAAAACTCGGCCCAAAGGCTTACCGTCATGACCAAACAATTCTCCAAAAGAAGAAAGAGCACCTCCCCATTCCATACTTGTCATCCGCAACTTATTGATTGAAAGTCGATCCGACAAAGGCAAAGGAACGATAACGACTTGATCCGAGACACGATTTAAAAAGACGTTCCTTGCAAGCAGTTCTAAGTTAAAAACAGAAGGTTCGAAAGAAAAAACCTTTGCATTCTTTTGTTTCGCGGCATAGATGGAATATAAACCGACGTTCGCACCTATATCCCAAAACACAGCGTTTTCCGATATTTGATCGATCCACTCCAAAGTATCTGGTTCTTTAATGGAAAACGTCGATGCCCTAAATCGGTTTAGGTCATTCGGAGCAGTAAAGAACATCTTTCCTTTGTGATCGACTTCGATCACGTGATTCATCAAATTATGGATGACAACTTCCAAAATAAATCTTCCAATTGATGTTTTTCTCAAGAGAAAAATAATAAAAGAAGCTATTTTAATAATATAATTTTTCACAATCCTTTTCATTTAAAAATCCTTTCTATTTAACGAAAGCGGTCAGTCGTAAAAATAACAGAGTTCAATTGACTTTTTAGGAAAAAGAGAAGTAACTGGTAGAGTTTCCCCCATCTTGATTCTTTCAATGATCTTCTTTTTCTTTCTTCCTTTTGCGATAATTAAAATACAATCTGATGAATTAATTTTTCTTAAAGACAAACTTATTCTCTCTTTTGGAGGCTTAGGGGAGTCGTAAATTTCAATTGTATCCTTTTCTTCAGACAAATTCATACCTGGAAATAAGCTCGCAATGTGGCCATCCTCACCTAGTCCCAAAAGGACCAAATCAAAAGAAGGAATCAATTGAATAGATTTTGAATACTCCAAAGCACCTTGTTTTGCTCCAAGATGACCCAGAATTTTAAAGATTTGTTTCTCATTCACAGGAAGAAATTCAAATAGACTTTTTTGAACCATTAGACTATTCGAATCGACGTGGTCTTCTGGTACACATCTCTCATCTCCAAAATAAAAAAACCACTTAGACCAATCTGTTTTTAAATGTTTCAATTCAGAATAAAGGAGTTGAGCCGTATCTCCACCGGTCAGAACTATATGAAACGCACCATTATTTTGGATTTTATAATCGGAAATTTCCTTGATTTTACCCAAACAATCGCTCAAAAAATCTTTTTTATTATAAAATTCAATTATTCGCATTAGAATATGTAAAAGATCTAAAAAGTAGGATGAAGCAACTGATCACTAAATGATTTCCAAGCAACAAACCAATTTTCATTAACTCTGCCGTATTCAGATAGGAAATCTTGTATTCTCTTTTGAATTTCATCAGAAGCCCACCAATCTTCAATTTTATGATAATTTTCATTTAAAAATTGGGCAGCGGAAAAAGAATCTTCGTGATAAATGCCAACTTCTTTTAAACTCATCAAATAAGGTTTAAATTTAGCAGAATATCCAAACATTTCTTCTTTAAAATATAAGATAGTCGGAATATTTAAGGCAAAAGTCTCCATATACGAAGTCGCAAGATGGTCAATCACAATTAATCTTGCTTTAAGAATTCGAGAAAAAATATCTTCATTTATAGAAGAAATAGTTTTAGGTAAACGATCCTCCCTCTTTAAATATTCTAAATTATTCCATCCAAATTGGACCGATGCTCGAAATACAAAATCTCTACTTACTTCTTCAGACAAATTCGCAATAAAGTTCGCTTGCTCTTTTAGATAAGACAGCTGCGACTCTGGTCTAAGTGTACTGTGCAATCGAAGAAAATACGCAAAATGTTCTGTAGAAATATATAAAATCTGTTTTTTTTTTCTAAGATTGGCATTCATTTTTCTAAGATTTACCAAGTAAGGCGATGGCAAGAATGTAAACTTACTTGAATCCTGAGAAGACCAACCCCAAGAAATAAATCCATCACTAACCTCATATTCCATCTTTTCATGAGGAAAAACTAAATATTGATCATACCCTCCGCCATGTTGAACCGAATACCATTTTCCATTTTTACCAGAGGTATATCTAGAAATCAAATCTGCCTTTTTAGAATTATATATATCAAATCCAATCCATATGCCTTCTTCAGAAAAAGAAGGCTCTTTCGTAAATACCGATTCTGGTATATGTTTGATTATGTTTTCAGAAACACAATTTTCGAATTCGTTATTAGAAATAAAATAATCAGAGAAATTAATTTCTCTATGAGCATTTATAGAGTTAAATTCTTTTTTCCGTATTTTTATTTTCCTAAATACAACAGACCAAAATCGTTTAATCGAAAAGCTCTTAAGCGAAAGCCTAATTTTATAAAAAAAAGATAACCCTTTACATTCCCCGAAAAAAAGACCAAAGAAAACTAAAAAAAATTGATAATTCAAAAAAAAGTGTACCTTAGATTTTAAAGTTTGCTTTTGCTTTTGAAAAGCTCGGAAAAGTTCAACACTTTCTTTTTTGACAACGATCGAAGGGGGTTTTAAAAAATTTAGTAATTCTGAATATAGAATCAAATTATATTCATGATCTTTTAGTTTTTCTAAAGCATCTTCACAACTTTTTACTTTTAAATCTCCATGATAATTCACTACAGTTACAACTAAAGGATATTCAACATTAAGACTCTTTATAGTTAAATAACGATCATAGTAAGAACATAACCAATGAACAAGCCAATAAGAACTTCTTAGTTTCCAAAATTTCTCAGATTCTCGCAAATTACATCGATCATTTAAATATTCACTTAAAGAAATGATTAGTCTATCATGAAGTTTAGATATATAAGTCCAATGTAGCTCAACATCTTTCCAATCTTTATAAGGCGAAGGAACCATTTCAAAATCATCTTGTTCAAAAAATTTACGAAATTGATTCCGACTAAAACACCACGGTCCTAAATACAAAGCACGTTCTTCTTCCTTTTTTATTTTTGGCCAAAGCTCGGAATGACCAGTAAGAATTAATAAACGAGGAGCATCCTTCATTTGTTTATGCTTTAAATAGTATCATTTGCGCTTCCAAAATGAATCGCTGTAACCATTTAGAGTACCAAAAGGTGTAAGAGATGCCTCTATATTTGTAAGCTTGAAATGATTGAGATTCTTTTGATAATCTTTTAGCGTTGTCGCCTTTAATACCCCATGTTGGCCTTTTTTGGCGGCCTCCTCCTTTCCCTCCATTGATTGTTGTAAAAAAACAGCATTAGCAGATTCATTTACAATGCTTAGATAATTGGAAACAATGTCAGGCTCCATTTCTTGAAAGCTGGCAGCGTTCCAAAACAAATCGATTTTCATATTCTTTAAAATTGGAAACTTCCAATTCCCAAAAAAATAAATTTTTCCTTTTTTCGAAAAATCAATTGTTTCCATATCCAACGTTTCTTTAAAAGTCACCACATCCTTAGGGAAGACAGAAGACAAATAACTCTCTGAAACATAAAGCTGAGGCGGAATATCAAATAATAAAAAAATAACATCCGGATATAACTTTTTCAAAACCTCAACTTGTTTACCGGAACCACATCCTAATTCTGCAATGACTTTAACTTTTGAGAGGTTTAGATTTTTCTGACAAAATAAATAACGAAGATAATAGTATAAAATAGTTAAAGTATAATTTTTGCCACTTACGACAAACACATCTTCCGGGTTTCCAATTAAAGAAGCTGAGAAAGAATTGAGAGGTTTTGCTTTCGAGGATTTTGCGAGTAAATCCACTCTTTCATATAAAATCTCCTTTAATTCCATAAAGTTAATATTATATGGTGGTATGATCGGAAAATGCTGATTGAGTTTCTTATTTAAGAAAGAAATAACTGAATCCCAAAAAGGAAGCGATCTCACATACCGATTATTAAAATATTTATTACTTTTTAGATCGATTTGGCCATATTTAAAATCTAAATCTGTTGCTCCAAATGTTTCTAAAATTGAGTATTTCCTTTTACGAAAATCTTTCAGGCCAATTTTATTTAGCTCTTTGATAAAAACTTGCTGATGCAAATACCAATAATTAGTCGGTTTATAGATATCAGGAGCTTTTTCTAACTCGTCTAACATTAGCTTTAGGATTTCAGGTCTATCAGTAATTTGCATTTTCACCTACATAACGATTATAATTGATTCTTTATTTAAAATTCTATGATCGAATCCGCATACTTTAATGTTTCTTTTCTATGAGTCACATAAATCAATCCAATCTGTCCCTTAAGCTTGGCCAAATTTTCCATAAATTGCTGCTCTGTAGACGCATCCAACGCAGAAGTAGGTTCGTCCATTAAGATAAAATCAAATTTACCAAGTAGAACTCTTGCAATTGAAATCCTTTGTTTTTGGCCACCAGATAAATTCGCACCACTTTGAAACAACTCTTCATGAATATTGCGCGTCGAAATGAATTCTTTCGTCTGTGACAATACTAAAGCATCGTCCAATTCCTTTTCGGAAACGTTTCTATCAATACCCCATATTAAGTTCTCGTAAATAGATCCATTTAGAATTAAATTCTCCTGAGTGAGATACCCAAGTCTCTTGTGAATTTCTTTAATGTCATAAGATTCTAATGGAGCCTGATTTATTTTAACTTTACCAGAAAGTGGCTTTAAAATTCCGCTGATTAAATCCAATAGAGTCGATTTACCTGCACCGGTCTGACCAGTAATTGCATAAAACTTCCCTTTTTCAAATTCAAAGCTAAAATTCTTAAGAAGGAGATTCTCCGAACTATATCCAAACCTAACATTATCTAATAAAATATTCTTAATTTCATTTTTTTCCAAAGAAATAGACGAAGTAGGTTTAACTCCGTACTCAGAAGCAGAAATAGTATCCAACATTGAATCAATTGCAATTCTAGAAACAGATGAGTGAACAGCCCTATTTATGTTATCGGTAAGTAGCTTTACTTCTGGCAAGGTGCGTATTAAGATCGCAAAAATTACGGTCAAATTTTCTAAGGGTGTATGAAATATCACAACACTTAAATAAATAATAAACGCAAAAGTGATAACAATCAAAACCTCTGAAAATCTAGCCGTGAAATCCGAAAGAACCATTGATTTAAAATAAAACTTAGGAAGAGAAACAATATATCGATCCAAATAAGAAAGAACCTTATTTTCATTGGAACTTGTTTTAATGTATTTGAAGGCTTTTGCTATTTCTATTAAATTAGAATTGTATAAAGAAAACTCTTTTACATTTTTCTGACCTAATGCCATTATAATTTTATAGAATGGAAAGAATATGAAAGAATTTAAAGCTACAAGCCCAACGGTTACAGAAATCACTCTCCAATCCACTAAAAATGAAAACAATAGAAAAAAGATAAGATTAATCAAGTTAGCCAAAATCATAAAATCATATTTTATTAGAATTTTATAATTTTCTATTTCACGAGCTCCGATGCTTACAAATTCTCCGTGATTTAGTTTCGAAAGAGCGCCCCAAGAAGAATTTAAAACTTTTTGAAAAAAATCTCTTCGTAACTTTATATCTAATTTTCTTAAAAAATTATGTTGATAGTATTGAGCCAAAAGTAGAAATGCAGAGGAAAAAATTACGGAGATTACAATTCCTAAGATTACATTAGTTAGATTAAATTGAATGTCAAAAAGAGTAAAAATTGACTCTATCTTATTGAGTATCGGATTTTGCTCTTTACTTTGAGAATGGTTTAAAGCCATCATCGTAGCCGGATATATAAGACCAAACCCTATTAATTGAACACTTCCAGAAAGTAATATTCCCAACAAAAAGATAAACGAGCTTATCGGATGCTTTTTAATAAGGTAGAAAAATTCTAATAAAATCTGTATATAATTCGCTTTTTGAATCATTTCTATCTTTTAAAATATCCGAATACTTTTTTAATTCCATTTACAACATCCTCAATATCTTGTGTTGACATACCTGTAGACAATGGAATCGAAAAGATCCTCTTGGAGATCATTTCACAATTAGGAAAATCACTTGGGACGAAGCCATATTTCTCCTTATAAAACTGTTGCTCATAAATAGCTCGATAATGGGTCGCCACACCAATATTTTCTTGGATCAAGGCGGTCATGATTTCTTCTCTACTTCCCTTTAGAATTTCCGGATTAATCAAGATTGGAAAAATATGCCAAGTGCATAGGTCTCCTTCATTTTGTTCAATCAATGCATGAGGCAATTCAAGACCACTTTCGTCAGCCAAATGCTCAAAGTAAGTCTCTGCGATCGCTTTTCTTTTTTTAGTAAAAATTTCTAATTTTTTTAACTGTTCAATCGCCATTGCAGCATTCATATCAGGCATATTATATTTATATCCTGGAACGACTATATCATAATGAATTTGCGAATTTTTTGAATAACGCTGCCAAGCACCTCTACTCATTCCATGGAGTCCGTAAATACGAATTTTATCCGCAAGCTCATCACTATTCGTGGTCAAGACTCCTCCTTCTCCTGCAGCAATATTTTTCGTCACATACAAACTAAATGAAGTAAGATTTTGACCATCTCCGATCAAAGTTCCCTTATATTTTGCACCAATTGCATGCGCTGCATCTTCAATTACTACTAAGTTATATTCTTTTGCAATCGCGTTAATTTCATCCATTTGACAGGGAGAACCTGCATAATGAACCGGCATGATAGCTTTAGTCTTCGGTGTAATTTTGGATCTTATAGATTGAGGATCAATATGAAAACTTTTAGGTAATAAATCTGCCAAAATCGGTTTAGCACCTACATGTTCTATCACATTTACTGTTGCACCAAAGGTCATAGGGGTTGTGATTACTTCATCGCCCGGACCTATATTATGAGCAATTAAACTAAGATGAAGCAAAGCAGTACAACTATTTGCAGCTACAGCATGTTTTGCACCGGTGTAATTCTTAATATTAGCCTCAAATTTTTGTACATTCGGTCCTGTACTGAGCCAGCCAGTTTTTATACAATTGACGACCGCCTGAATTTCTTCATCTCCAATATCGGGAGCACCATATACTAAAAAAGATTCTCGAACGGGTTGCCCACCGTGAATGGCAAGTTTAGACATTTGTTTATTCCTTAAATATATATTTACGGCTTTCAAAACCGCAGTTAAATAAAAGATCTAATATACTAACATTACCGACAAAATCACCATATAACTGAGGATAATTCGGATAATCATATTCCTGGTAGAGTAAAGAAATTCCATCCTTTTCAAAATTTTCAGGAACGATATAGCTTTTGGCACTAGGTCCAGAAATATAAGTCGTAATTCCTACTTCTTTACAAATACTGATCAATTTTTCTTGTCGAGTTCCTTCATTAGCAATTTGTGAAGCACGAATAAATTTTGTATTTAGCTCCAAATATCTTGCAATCCACTCAATAGATAGAATATCTAAGTCAGAAAGATTACTTAACTTCCCTGAATAAAGTATTTCCAATAGCTCATCAAATTTTTTTAAAAAAAGTGTCTTTGAATAATTGCGTGTAATTGCATTTAGATGTTTTTCATACCATTTCGAAGAGTTATCGATTTCTACCTCGTGAATCAGTTGTCCGAATTTGCTCGTTTGAAATACTGGAATTGTCAACCACTGAAGGCCCGTTTGTGTTTTTATTTGATTCCGATTTCTCCAATCTCTGGTTGTATATTGAACGTCGTCTAAAAATACGAAAACGTCTGCTTTACCGATCAACTCAAAATAACCTCTCCAAGGGATATAATTTGGTTGGAGTATAACACCGATCATTTGTTTACCACTGATTCTATTATATTAATTACTCTACTCAAACCTAACCCATCAACTAATCTAATCCCTGCTAGGCTATATTGCTTCCTTTTTCTCGAATCTTTGATCAATTCTTCTAATGAAGATTGAATATCTTTATCTTCTATTTCATCAAAAACCCCAAGTAACCTAAACATCTCTGAATTTCCAATTGCTTGAGCAGTCTCTTTCTGATGATTATATTGGCAAATCACAATGCACGGAATTCCTTCTGACAAACTTTGAAAAAAAGTCAGCCCGCCTGCAACAACTGCGATATCTGATCCAGCCAGAATTTCGTTAAAATTCTTTGGATTCTCAAAAAGTCGAACACGAGAATCTTTTTCTATAAGTTCCAGAATATCTTCTTTTGGAAAAGAGGAACCTATCACTAAATTGATTTTAAATTCACCCGCAACTTTCGATAAGATTTGAAGAACTCGTTTAGAAATTTTTCCATAATCGTATCCCCCGAAGGATAAAAATATTTCCTCGACATTTTTTTTTTTTGTGAATCTAAATGGATTTGGAATAACCATGTAATTCAAACCATCGTATTTCCCTCTTCCATCAATGAGCACAGGATTGATTGGAAAATGAGACAATAGTTTTGATTCGTCAAAATGATCAAAGGTCAAAATCGGAATCTTTTTAAAAGTAAACGGTTCCAAAATAGATTTAGAGTATTCGTATAAATCTATTACCGCAAAGACAGGATTAATCTGATTCAATAAGAAATCGATTCGATTATCCTGAGTCAAATAGAGATCATATCCACGATTTCGAATTTCCTGATGGCCTGGACGAAAATCTTCCTCATCTTGAGATATAAAAACAATTTTAAATCTATTTTTTAATTGGTCCGCTATCAAGCAAGATCTATAAATATGCCCCATTGCTATATCTGGTCGAATCCCTCCATCCACCCGAAATGCAATTATCATTTTTACTTTCTTCTAAGACTATCTCTATATTCTATTTCTTCTTGCTCAGAAGTTTGGGGTTCTAACTTTCCATGCCCAAGAATTTTACGAATACGCTCTGCCTCTGTCACTAATTTAGCAAGTTCCTTAGGCTCTGCAGAGATTTCCCAATCAATTCCCTGTAGAGTTCGATCTACAGTATAATGTTTTTCAATAATCTCTGCACCACTTGCAACTGCAAGCAAAGGTACTTCAATTCCCTTACTATGATCCGAGTATCCAATCGGAAATTCGTATTTAGATTTTAAAGTCTGAATAGCGGATAAATTTGCATCTACTTCATTCATTGGGTAAGAGGATACACAATGCAATAGAATAAAAGGAGATTTCTTTTTCTTAAAAATAGATACTGCTGTCTCTATTTCAGAAGCAGACGCAGTTCCACGAGAAAGGATCACAATCAAACCTGAATCGGCAGCAGCTTCTAGTAATGTTATATTACAAATATCGCAAGAAGCAATCTTTAAAATTTCAACCCCGATTTCTTTGAGCATATTTAAATTTGGAACATCAAATGGCGTAGCAAAAAAAAGTATATTTCTCTTTTGAGATCTTTCTTTTAATAATAAAAATTCTTTTTTTCCAAATTCAGCCGGCTTGACCAAATTTACAGCTTCTTTATTTTCACCAAATCGTTCCTCGCTGTTGTAAGCTTGAAATTTGATCGCATTGGCCTTTGCATCTGCCGCCTCATCAATCATTCGTAAGGCAAGATTTAAATCTCCGCCATGATTCAAACCAGCTTCCGCTATAATAAAAATAGGGTTACTACCGCCTATTTTAATATTTCCTAAAGTAATTTCTTGACTCATATAAAATTTCCTTTAACTAAAAATCTGTTCTACTTGCTGATATGTATCTAACTCAAAAACAACTTCAAGACTCTTCATCTGCGCTTCCAATTGTTCTTGCGTTCTGGCGCCTAAGACAACTGACGTTACTGAATCTATACCTAAAACCCAAGCGATAGAAACAGCCGATGCAGTATGCCCTAGTCTTTTTGCAAATTCAGAAAGCATAGCTACTTTCTCAACGTTTCTCTTCAAACTTTCACCTGAAAAATCTTCATTCCCAGAGCGATTGTCATCAGAAGAAAATTGACTATCAAATTTAAACTTTCCCGTAAGAAGTCCTTTTGACAAAGGACTATAAGCCAAAAATCCTAAATTATTTTCTTTTGCGAATTTCAGATTCGTCAACTTGGCTTCTCTGTGAATTAAACTCAGCTCGTCCTGCAAGCAGGCAACTTGCATCATCGAATTAAACTGAGCAACGGTTTCTTTTGGAAAATTAGAAAGGCCAATATAACGAATTTTACCTTGAGCTTTTAATAGCTGCAACGCTTCTATCGTTTCTTCTATATCTGTATTTACATCTGGTTCATGCAAATAATATAAATCAATCTTGTCTAATTTAAGCCTTTGCAAACTTCTTTCCGCCGCTTCGATAAGATGTCTTTTAGATAAATCGATCTTTCTTGTGCCATCCAGATTCCAAACGACCCCTGCCTTTGTACCAATTACTAAACTTTCTTTTCTGCCTTTCGTCAATCGAGAGACAAATTCCTCTGACTGCCCCTTTCCATAGGCATCAGCTGTATCGATAAAATTAATTCCAAGATCGAGGGCGGATAAAAAAGTTTTCTCACTTTCTAAATTGTCTACATAACCCCATCGAAGTCCTCCAAATAACCAAGTTCCGATGCTCAATCGAGAAACTTTAAGATCAGTTTCAGGGAGAGTGACATAATCCTTCTCCTCAATCCCCAATTGTAAATCCCCCATCGACGAGAAGGTTCTGTCCTGTTACATATTCCGATAAAGAAGAAGTTAAAAAGAAAACACCACCTACGAGATCAGACGGATTGCCCATTCTACCAAGAGGTGTTTTATATATATAATTTTGAATAAAATCAGAACTCTGATTTGCAAAAATTCCCCCAGGGCTGATGCAATTGACTCTGATCCCATAAGGAGCAGCATATTTTGCCAAGTATTTCGTAAAATGTATGATCCCAGCTTTTGTCATTGCATACACTTCAGGACTATTTCTTCCGGAGTCTCCATAGATTCTCATATCTGCAATCGAAACACCATAGATAGATCCGAAGTTCAAAATGATTCCTTTCTTCCCTTTTTCTTTCCAAAGACGGAAAGTATATTGAGAGAGTAAAAAAGTCCCGTTCAAATTTACATGCACGACTTCGTTAAATTCTTCGTCCGTTCTATCCTCAAAAGGGGTAAATACAGAGATCCCGGCACAATTGATTAAGATGTCCGGAATTTTATTTTGATTTACTAAGGATAAAAAAATCTCTTTTATTTCTTTACGATTCGTTATGTCTGCTTGAATCCATTCGAACCGATTTGATTTATAATCTACTGAAGGCTGTTCTGGATCTAAGCAGATAACACGAGCAGATACGCTCAAATATGACTCTACCAGTTCTGACCCTATCTGCCCACTTCCACCCGTAATTAAAACAAGTTTATCTTGAAATTCATCAGAGAAATTTTTCAAAATCATGATTTTGTAATTCCTTCTAATATATTGAAATGTTCTTCTGCATACATTCTATCTT
Organism: Leptospira mayottensis 200901116; assembly: GCF_000306675.2. Classification (NCBI taxonomy): domain Bacteria; kingdom Pseudomonadati; phylum Spirochaetota; class Leptospiria; order Leptospirales; family Leptospiraceae; genus Leptospira; species Leptospira mayottensis. Next base: position 1,584,537 of record NZ_CP024871.1, on the reverse strand, counting down.
TTTTGTCCCAGGGCATTAAATGATAATCATTTAAAGTCTTAAACATTTTCGGTTTCAGATGTTGCAACACATTGTAACAAGATCTAGCATAGTCTTTAAATCTAGAGAGATTAAAAGATTGATTATTTTTTTTCTTATCTCGAATCAAAGTATCGATTCGTTTTGCCAATATCCAAGAGGAAGGCTCATCTTTCGGATAGCCATAATAGTCAGAAAGCAGTTTTTTTAATTTAGCTGAATTATCAAGAGAAGTTTTCAAGGGAAGCTTACCCAGATACGCCTTTTTTGCAAGCTCAACAAGCTCTTCAATCGATTTAGGCTTATACGTATAATTGTATAACTCACCGCGAACATCCGTTAGCTCTTTTCTAGGCTGGTGAAATTCCAATCGATCTTCAATGACACCTTGGACGCAAATATAAGGAACCCCGCTAATTATCGACTCTATCACGGAACTAGAATAACAAAACACATTTCCATTTTTACTTTGAAGCCATTTCGCAAATGGAGTATCTTTATCTAATTCTAAATAAGACTTATACTTATTTTTAAAATACTTAATATCATTAAAATTCTCTAAAGTATAAGGCCTCAAATATACAGGTAACTTCAAATCAAAACACCATATATCCAAAAACTCCAGATACAATCTCGCAAAAGTCGCCGAAGTCCAAAGAATATCTTCATAGCCTCCCTTTTTTCCGTAAATAACTCCCCCTAAACCTCGACCTTGATCCAATAATTGAAATACATTTCTATTATCAAAGGTCGTAATTCCGGTAAAAGAACTCATCATCCCCAATCCTTGAGATTCCTTCCGATCTTTATTAAGATAAAAGTCATAACGAGGACAACCAATCGATTCTACATTTTCTGATTTATAAAGTTTCGCCTCTATAATCCAATCCTGTAGCAAAGTTCCCCAAGTAAAAACTTTACTGATATTTTTACTATAAGAATCACCAATGGAAATCCCACCCCCTCGCATGTGATCGATCATTGCATGTTTAAGCATTCCAGAACTTTCAGGGTGAAGGAGTATAAAAGTAGTATATTTAGCCGTCTCCTGCATCTCCTTAGGATCAAGGAATCCATTTGGGTGAGTCAAAAGAACCAATTCAGGTCTAAACACATAATACAGTGATCTTGAGGTCAATCGACTACCTAAAATCACATTATAACCTAATTTTCTAAGATAAAACGCAATTAAAAAGCTCGAACTGGAATCTCTTCTTTTGTGATCGCAATGAATCAAAACCGTCTTAGATGAAAATGAATTGAAAACTAAATTATGCATCATTCTGTATATGCCTTATGGTAAACTGTTTGGTTTTTAATGATAGATGGATTTTTTTCAATAATTCGAATAATATCCGAATATTCAAAATCTTTTAATGAAAAAAAGGATAATACTGATTTCAATGTTTCATAATCATCGTTGGTATCTATAGTCAAACGATACATGGAATCATTTCTAATGTTTGGATATTCAAAAAACTTAAACTCCCTGGTATTTTCCTCTACGTAGGGAACAATATGTTCCCTTTCGTAAGGGAGACGGCAAATCGAATCCAGCTTTTTTAATAATGATAAGGTGAATATTTCAATATCCATCCCTCTTGCAAATGTTCTTTGAAAGCAGTTCGTAAGAAATTCAATTCGTCCTTGATTATATAAGAAAAGGTCTACCATTAAATCTAAAATTTTCGAATCAATGAGAGGACAATCCCCTGTCAATCGAACGATAATATCTACATTGTGTAGCTTGGCTGCCTTCAAATACCTTTGAATCAAATCGCTCGTTGATCCACGAAAAACGCTCACTCCATTTTTCTTGGCGATTTCTTCCGTTGTATCATCGATGCTTTCTTCTGTAGTAAGAACGACTATATTTTCCTGAAATTTAGAAAACTTAAGACGCTCTAACATAAAACCCAGAATCGTGGTATCACCAAATGGAAGTGAAATTTTACCTGGCAGTCTTGTAGACCCCATTCTTGCTTGAATTAAAATACCTATTTTCAATGCAGCTTCTTTAAATATTTGTAATTTTCCAAAAGATCCAAGAAAAAAATTAACCCATCGAATAAAGCGTTATTACTTTTATAATGGTAATCCATTAACCATGAAATTTCATTTATTTCGTAACCTAAGGTCAGATAATTGATAGATAATTCGCATTTAGCAAAGTATAATGGATCGGCGGATTGAAAACTTAAAAGACGATCTTTTTCCTCGTTAGAAATAATGGTAAATAATTGATTTCGATAAAGTGGCCCTAAATACGTTTTTTCAAATTTGGGTTTCTCATCGAATGATTTTTCTTGAAGCGAAATCCCAAAGCTTCTCAAATACAATTGATCCATCAATTGAAAGAGTTGAGTTCTTTCTTTCGAATTTTGAATTTCAGCTTTTCTTTCAAAAAGATTCAAAAAATGGCAAATCATGAAACTATCTTTTTTTAGATGTGGCTTTTCAAAAGATTGAATTTTTTCATTCAAATAGCGAACCAAATCTTTTTGAATGGAAGCATAATTCAAAAGTATGGATCGTTCTTTGTCTTGATTTAAAGACTTCGCAAAATCAGAAATAGCATGAATCACAGTAGAAAAAAATAAATTTAAAGTATCTTTCGAAATTTTGTCCGGAGTATCTTCCGGTCTATGATAAAAACGATCCGGGTAAGTATTCAAACACGTCGATGGGATCGCGACCGTCGAATCATTTAAAATATAATGATCACTTCCACCTGTATAAAAAACTTTTTGAGTTCTCGCCCATAGTATTGGCTCCCCAACCATTCTATAACTTCCAGCATGCGCGAGCCTTTGCATATGATCATATAAAAATAAATCCAAGTTACTTGTTAGGTGATGCGGAATTTCATCCACAATCATCGTGGATCCCGCCAAATTTTGGTCTCCTCCAACCATATCCAAAGAAACACCGGCAATACAATTCTTTCTTACATCTAAAAACTTTGAAAAATAAGCAACGGTCCCCCAATATTCAACGGTAAAAAGAAATCGAAGCGAAAGTTCTGGTTTATTTTGAGCAAAATACCGAATCAATTCGATAAACATCGCTGGCCCAGAAGCATTATCATTGGCAGAAGGTTTAGGATGGCATAAATGGGTGATAAAAAAAATTTCCTTTTCATCTTCACCCGAAACAACAACCTCCAGCAATTTTAAATTTCTATTCCTATCAAATTTAACCTGGGTATTTTTTCGACCATCCTTCCAATGCGATGTACCGAGCGGAAGATTCCAATTCCAATAAGTTGCTTCTCCAGGAAAATCAAGAATTTTATACTGGCAATCCATAGATTTAATTTGTGTAAGAACATAATCTAACGATAAATCGTATTCTTTAGATCCAGGCAACCTATCAAATTCACAAAGTGCTACTATGTGTTTATATATTCTATTTATATATTGGAAATTCATTTTAATTAGATATCTTCTTAGACTTAGAGTCTGTCCCAAAACTCAAAACGATCACACCGATCCCCAGAGATTCTGATAAAATCGAATGGTTTTGGGACGGACTCTTAGATAAATTATTTAGAAAAATCATTATTTTATCATACATTTTTACTTACTTTAAAAAACGAATCAAAAGTAATTCATGCAGCTTAACGCTGTTATGATACAAGGTAGCAAGTCTTTTGAGACAGGCTATAACTAAAACTGTTCAAAATTGGCCACTCAGGAAAAATCATGGGTCAATCGCTAAAATGAAAGAAACTAGAGATACGAAAGAATTGGAAGTTTTTAAAGCCTCTTGCATTGGATTTGATTCTTTGAATTATAGAATTAACACTTCTCAAACCAACGTTGGCAGTTCGATGAGAGTAAGTAAGAACAAACTTTAAATTTTCCTTAATCATTTTTGCAATCCTAATGATCGGTTTTAACTTAGAATGAGTAGCTAAAGAAATACCAGTGTTTGAAAAACTTTTTGGCATTGCCTCTGTAACGGAAAGATCAGAATTTCTGAAAGGCTTCTTTGATCTACTACTCTCTGCCTACTTTGAAAAGATTTACGTTTAGGAAACTGAAATTTCCTTTTGTTTTTTAAAATAGTTCTTTTGATTCTTAAGCCATAGACATTTGACTTTCAAAGGAGCTTTATCTCTCTTCTAAAAAGAACACGATCTCTCCCAGCTATGACCAATGCCCCATTCAAATATTTCAATATACAAAACTTGTCATAGACAATGTCCACATTCGGAAGTTTTTTCTATATTGTCTTTAAAACAGAATTCATACCAGCCGCAACGACCGCTTAATCTTACGACTCCAGGGAAGGAGATAATTCGTTTAAGACTTCTTTAGATTCCCCTCCATCATTTACAGCCTGGTGCTCTAATTCATACGGTAACGTATTTCTAAGTTTTCGTTTGGGTTCACTTGAATTATTACGCATTAGTTATGTTCTGTTTTTTCAATGACGAAATTTAATTCAGATTCAACTGCTTCCTCTTCTTGCAATCTTTTGTGAAGTAGCCTTTCCCCATGAACTTCCCTTAAGAGTCTCAAAATTTTAGTAAAAAACTATCAGTTTTGTTTTAGAAAATAATAAAGTGCATTAAAAATTTAAAATTTTTAATGCACTATAAATAAAAAATTAAATTAACACTAACCAGAGCTAATGAAAAATTTTATTAAGTTTAAAATTCTCTGGAAATTGAAGCTTTAAGATGCGATTTAAACGGACTTTGTTGATAAAAATAGCTAATTGGTTTATTTTTAAATATAAGATTAGGTGAAATCCCAAATACAATAGAATTATCAGGAACTTCTTGATCCTTAACTATTGAACCAGAGGAAATAATCACATTGTTACCAATTTTGGATGAACCAATTACACTTGAATTCGCACACAACCAGACAAAATCTCCTATGACAGGACTTTTTCCTCCATTTTCTCCAACATTGCAGTTTTGTTGAAAGATAAAGTAATTACCAAATAAAGCTCGTCCAATTACGCTGCCAACAGGGTGAATACAAGCGAAAACTTGAGGAAGTTCAACTTTATAAAAAAGATCAAATGAATTTAACATTTTATTTAAACAATAAACTTTGTCAGCAAGAACTATATTATTATATTCCTTCCATAATGTTTGCCCAAGAAAATAAAGAAATGTCGCATACTGATCTGAATGAAAAGGACTAAATATTAAGTCTCTTGACTCAGTCCAATAATACTTTTTTACATTTTCCTTAAAACATAGCTCAGATCTGATTAAGGCAGGGGCCACAGCTTGTTTTAAAATATCTTCTTCTATAATATCGCAAAGAAAATTGTTAGAAATTTGACTGATTAAAAGATTCGTTAATGTATTTTCACCAATAGATATAATCATTTTTCAAAAATTGCAACAGTACGTTTTCTTCCTGCTAAAGTTTCTATTGAAACATTAGTTCGAGAAAATAAAGACTGTGATCCAAGTTTTTCAAATTCTTCTGGAGTAAACGGAAAATATTCATAGCTAACTGCGTCAGTGGAAATCTCTTGTACACCTCCTACTACTTCGTGGAGAGCACATTCAATCAAGGCTTTTCCATTAGGTTTAAGTATTCTATGCATTTCATTCAAAGAACTTATCTGATCTTCAAAAATAGTCATAAAATTAAAGCTAGACCAGACACAGAAACTAAAATGAAAACTCTCTTTTGAAAATGGTAAATTTTTCATGCTACCAACTACAAATGGATCGGACTTGATACCGCTTTTAGCACATAAAGTACGACCATAATCAATAACAATTTCTGAAATATCGATTCCTAAAACTGTATAACCAGCTTGAATTAAGGGTATCGTTAAACGCCCATGCCCACAACAAATATCAAGAAGCGTATCTCCCTCGTGAATATACTTCGCAATCAGAGTTAATAAATCCCTTGTATGATCCGGATTTGGTTTGAGCCATTGTCCTCCAAAATGTTCAAAGCATTTTTTAACAGCCATTTCATTATCCATCATTGTTACCCTATAATTTATGATTATATATCATTTTATACGAAATATACCGCCAAGGTATTATAATCGAGTTGTAGCTGAATTAAATTTTGATGGTTCAGAAAATTTCACGGTCCACATGAAACACGAAAAACAGAATCGGCGAAATTACTCTTAATCTCTCGAAATACATTCCATGTGATTCTATATCATTTCACTCGAACGAAAACATTTTCAATTAAGCTCATTTTCTACTGATTCTATAGTTCCTAACTTGTGGGCAAGATAATTTCACGATCCTTTTTCTTTTTCCGGTCGGTTATGGCCAGGTTCTTGACCATGTGCGTTTTTTTCTTGCCGAATAAAATGCTTTCTGCTTCTCGCGGTTTTAAGGTCTTCTGCGGCGGCATTCGGTTGCGTCAGTGACCCACATTTAGACCCGGAACAGCTTTCATAAATTCATGCTTGCTCTTAAAGAATTGTCTTGGAAGAGCCGCCCTATAGGTTTAATGTTCATCAGAGTCTCGATGAAAGTATGGGCCTGCTGATGGCATGCAAGGGAGCGAATCTATTCCAAAATTGGATCCCAGAACATTGAATATCGGGGAAGGGGTAAAATACGCAAAATCGCTTCTCACGAGTGGTGAGAAGCGATGATTTTTTCACTATGTCGTACCCTACATTCAAAAAGCTAAGGAGCTTTTAAAATTCCTTTACCCTCATTCCTATGTTAGCACTACAGTTTCGTGGATCACGCAATATCCCCCTCCCCTTGATACCAATCAATATTTCTACAAAAGGAGTATAAGGATTTTAATTCTGCTACAACTCTAATATTAAAAATTAGAAACCGTGTTCACCAGAGCAATTCCCTGTTTTCTGATTTACAGTAACTGAATACGCATAGTATACAGGTTTCGGGGTTGTTATAACCCACCAAATATACGATGGTATTTCATCTGATAAATTACCAATTTCATTGGCAAGTTCCTCTTTAATCGATAATCGGATCGCCACACCATAAGAAGTTCTCCATGTTCGACGCGCAATTTCTCCAGTGATGTCATAGAAAGTAACCTCTATTAAATCATTATCTTCAAGGTTTTCAGGTTCAGGCATACCACGATGTATAATACCTAACCATGAATCATAATGAGAACCAATAACAGATTGCCCCCATGTAAGCCCATTTCTTCCTGTCGGAACAAATTCTTCGGAGTTAACAAGAATTACATTAATAGAGGAAGGGAGCTTACTTTTACCATAAATTAATTGCTGACTAATACGAGTTGGAATGCGACCTGTATCGGAATAAGCTTTTACTGCAAAAGATCCTATTTCTCTAACAGAAAAGCCTAATACTTCTGCAAGCGATGTTACCGAAACATCGATCAACTCTGGTCCTGGAGATGTCAAAATGCCCACTTCTACTTCGCGTTGTTTTAAGCCATCGACTGACACTACTAATATAGAGATTCTTAAGGTAGATGGAGATGCAATTGGATAAAGACAAACTCGATTTTCTAATTCTTGAAAAAAAGGAAAAAATCGTAAAGAAAGATTGTTATCCCAATATTCATGCGTTTCAGAAGAATCATAGTAACTATGATTAGCACTAAAAGTATCGCAATCACTTAAGCATTTTCCAACCATTAATCGCCCATAAAAAAACACTTGAGAAGGTTGTTGAATTTTAAGAACTCCCTTTATATCAGCTGGAAGATTTGGAAATATCTCACGAATAACTATTCTTTGATTACCAAAGCGTTTTATTTTCAATGGATAAGTAATCGAATAAACATTAGTAGCAGTAAGTATTTGAAAAACAAGCTCACCTTCACATTCAAATTGACCTGCCGTAAATATGACAAATGTTGAGCTATTTTCATTTAAATCCAAATCAATTGAAGCCTCGCGAACAGGAACCTTATTAACCACATCTTCTTCAAAGATATCATTTAAGATACGATTATATGCATGGACCTGATTTAGAAAACCGGGCCCCCTATGCATAATCATAACGGCGGGGAAAGGGATAAATAGATTTGCACTTGAGAAAAACTCTACTAAATAAGTAGATACAGAAATATTTACCATTCCAGATAGGGTAAAAGTATAAACGCGAGGCTCATCGATTTGATACTGCCTTGATTCAATTCGACGCCCTTCAAGATCAATTGCCGTAATTCGGCATGCTACATATTTGTTGTTGCGTTTTATTAAAAAATGATTTAAAAAAGAAATTTCTGCTATAGACCCTGGAATTTCAGGAACCAATAATGAGGAGCGATGGACACTATTTAGAGTCGGTTCCAAGTGATAGCTTCTTCTTGTTGCTTCAACTTCCTTTCTTAGTTTCATTTCAGTTTTGCTCCTTGTTAGATAGAATATATTTTACTACTTTGCACAATGGATAATATTTTAAAAATAAATTTCGAAATCGAGTATTAACATTTTATCTCTTTATTATTTTGAATTAAAGCGAACTTATCAATTAATTTCTTAAAGTTCAGGCTAAATCACTGAAATCCTTATAAAATGAAATTTTAAAACTTGAATATACTCAGTGCACCTTGCAAAAAATAATCCCATAGTTGCGCCTTTCGCTCAGATCAAAGCGCGCAGGGGCTTATAACAATTCTATCCCGCATTTCACACTATGAATTTTTCGGGAGGCACACTAACACTTAAATGCGAAACACAATACCAAAATTCATTTAAAAATTGATTATACGAATTTCTTAAAATTAACAGTAATATTGAAAAAGATTGAATCTGATTTTGAAAATAATCAACTTTTTTCTATTCATATATTTGCAATACAACCTCATGAATTTTTGGCAAATATTTAGCATTTAACATGTATTAAAAGCTTTAACTTTAAAACGAAATTCTACAGTCTTATAACTAAGTAATCATCAAATATTACTCCATCAAGTTCTGATCTCTCCAACGTATGAAGAGCATCCTCCGGAGAGCATACAATCGGTTCCCCATGTAGATTAAAAGAAGTATTTAAAAGCGCTCCGACCCCGGTATATTTTTCAAATGCTTTAATTAAAGCGTAGTATCCAGGATTTCTTTCTTCTTTTAAAATTTGAGGGCGAACTGTAAAGTCCGCAGGATGAATTGCTGCCGCCAAATGCTTACGAGCTAGTTCTGTAGAATCAAAGGCAACAGTCATGAAAGGAGAATCGAAAGGAGAAATCAAATAATCCCCTGCCCTATAATCCAATAAAGATGGAGTAAACGGCATCCAAAAATCCCGACCTTTAATTTTTTGATTGATTTTTCGTAAATTATCATAATTGGAAGGATTGGCTAAAATTGAACGATTTCCAAGAGCTCTTTGTCCGAACTCCATTCTTCCTACGCATCGAGCCAAAATTTTATCTTCAGCCAAAAGCTTTGCTACCTCATCCACATTATAATATTCTACAACTTTAAATTTTTCCCTTGTCTTCAGTTTTGCAATTGAATGCTCAATTGTTGTTTTATCATATGACGGACCTAAATATATGCTTGTAAGAGAATCTGGATTTTTTGATCTATTAAGATCTTTATAATATTTGTAACAAGCTCCAATACATAAAGATCCGTCACCCGAAATAGGATTTACAAATACATTATCGACTTCTGGCAAATCTTTTAAGGCTTTCATTGCTTTGATATTTTGAGCGACTCCTCCACTAAAAACAATATCTCTAATTCCAGTTTCTTTAATATGGTATAAGATCCAAGCACTCAACCTATCTTCCAGATATCGCTGCAATGCACCTGCAATACCGTCAAATCGAAGACCTTGAAAAGCCTCTATAAAGTGAAAATAGCTGTCAGGAATTTTACGCCCCTTTACTAAATTTCCATTTTTTACATCCAACAAACCTTCAAACACAGGTAAAACTTTTTGAATTTCATACTCGGATGCATAAGGAGCAAGGCCCATTACTTTATATTCGTGTTGATTCGGCTTCATACCTAAAATTAAAGTAATATATCGATAATAATGTGCTAAATGATTTTCTTTCGTATGCGCAATTTCCGTCAAGCCACTGGAATCAGCAATACTTACAGTAGAATTTGAATAGTCACCTTCCCCTTCACAAGTAAACACGAGGGCCTTTTTTCGAATATTTGCTCCATAATAACCATAATAAGAATGACAATGCTCATGTGTGATAAAATGGATGATCTTTTCCGAAATTCCTAAATCGTTTTTTGTCTTATTAAATCGAACCTTACGAAACTTTTCTTGATCCACTCCATTAGATTCACTAAAAACACCTTCATAGTTGTAAGAAGTATCGTGTATATATTTAGGGTTTTCAGCAAATAGCTTAAAATAAGATGGATTTTCGCCTGCAAACTTCTTTTTCCAATATAAATTTTGTTCATCAACCCAATCTTTAATCGAAAATGTAGCTTCTCTTTTAATCCTTATATGAGCCGCAGGACTGTTATTTGTTGCAAGAACCACAGCATCAAGATCCTGTGGTTGAATTCCCGCAAAATCCAAACAAAAACGAATCGCTTGGGAAGGATAACCCATGTCAGACTTCAATCTGGAAAAACGTTCTTCAGCAGAGGATGCTATAATCTTTCCGTCAATCATCAAAGCGGCAGCAGCCTCATGCGTATCAGAAATTCCTAATATTTTCATAATACCTATCACCCATTTACTATTATTTATTACTCTATAACTTAATCTTTTTAAAAAAATCTTCTGCAAGTATCGCCATCTTGATATCATCATGATAGGCGCCATCGATATATATTTTTTGGCGACTTACACCTTCGTGTTGAAATTGATTATTTTCAAACATCTTTACGGCGTTAGGATTGAAAGTGCCTACCTCGATTCGATTTAAATTTAAACGGAGAAATCCATACTTAACAATAAGACCAACCGCTGACGTACCAAATCCTCTACCCCAGACAGATTTATCTCCAATTAAAATTCCGAGCTCAGCACATCGCGCCTGCCAATGAATCGATTTAAGGCAAATATTTCCAATATGAACTAGATCTTTTTTTCTTCTGATAGAAAATTGTACTTCATCCGAATGATTTGAGATTTCCCTTAAAAATTTTTCTAAAGATTCTTTTGTAATCGGAAAATATCGGCGATACGAATATCGATTGACTTCTTCGTCATTTAGCCAATTTAAGTAATGCTCCGAATAATCTTCTGCCGTCAGAGGACTAAGGGATACAAGATCTGATTCTAAGAAAACACTTTCCATATCTATTTAACACTCATTATCATGAAAGCTGAAGTATTGAAGAAATTGTTAAAAAGGAATCCCTATGGCGTAGATAATCTTTATTCAAATGACTTATATTAGTAGTTAAAATTAAATCCCTTTCTCTTTGAGAAAAGCTCTTCACCCAACCCAAGCGTTCGCCAATGGACAATTTTCCACCTGCAACGACTGAAAGACTATATGTAGGCACTTCTAATAGAGAGGATTCGAGCAATAACATCGAATCAATTCCTAAAACAAAAAAAGCAGATTGAACGACTTCGAACCTATCCATCTCTTTCGGAATCGTAGGGATCGGGAGAAAATTGTATTTATCTGCATCCTCTCTCGGATGCAACTTAATGAACAATTTAATCTTATTCTCTTCAAGCCAGTTCAGATTCGAAGCAATAAAATCAGAAAGAACTTTCTTTTCGTCTAACAACGAATCGCTATTTTCATCCTGAGAAATCGGCTCCGAAATGAAAACCGCAAACTTCCAGTCCGGAGGAATCTCTAATTTACTCAAGATTTTCTCTTTTACTGAATCAGAAGTCGGATTTGCATGCGCACCGATTTGGCCCAAACCAGGATGGCCGGAAGTTATTAATCGACTTGGATCAAATCCCAGATCCGTCATCTCATGTTTTGCTAAATCATCAGGAGTAAAAATTAAATCTGGCATCGAATCCAAAGTATTCTCTATTTCTTCATAGCGAATGCGATAATTACACCAATGATCTACAATTGAATAAGATCTAATTTTATTTTTTCGCGCTTCCTGAATGATCACTTTCTCAAGATTCCCAGATATACTCGTTCCAGCCAAAATAAATTTATATTGATTCCAATTAAGAATCTGCAGCTCTTCAGAATTTACGACCTCTGAAAATAGAAACTCCTTAGTTCGAGTTTGAAAGTCTTTTTCCAATTCTTTCAAATTACTCGTTATCACAAAGTCTAATTCTAGATCAGAATTTTCGCGTAACAGATACATTGCTACTGGAAGAACTACATTTTTACCTCCAGGATGATTGAATGTGATCAGAGCCTTCAAAAGAATTCTTTTTCTATTTTCTCAAACATAATTGGAAAACATTCCAATACAGAATCATTTAGATCATAGGAGCATATTTCGAAAGTAAGACATTCGTGTAGGTATAGTTTTTCTGCATTGATACAACTTCCCTTTTGATAATTGTTTTCATTCTTTTTAGACAATAACTCAAATGGAAAGTGATCCTTTCCGTAACATATTTTGTTTTGATACAAAGATTGCCAATACAATGGCTTATACGAATCAGTAATCGGAAGATTTTCTAAAGCTGTTACTTCTCTCAAAAGATTGAGATTTATTCCACTACCGGATAATTGAAATTGCATCGGATAATCATAGTATACGTGGGAACAATCTTTTTCCACAACTGGGGTTCTAATCCATTTAAATCGGGATAAAAGATTGCTTAATTTAGCTGCTTGTTTTTGTTTAATACCAATCAAAAAATCCATCTTTTTCGTTTGTTCGACAGCAATAGCCGCCTGAAGTTCCGTTAAACGAAAATTCCATCCAATAGTATGAGATAAGTCACCTGAGAAACCTTTCACCTCTCCGTGATTTCGAATCAAACAAAGTCTTTCTTTTAATTCTTCATAATTAGTAACCGCAATACCACCTTCACCACAGTTAATATGCTTATGAAAATTTAAGCTAAAAATACCGATATCTCCAAAAGTTCCTACATTCTTGCTATGATAGTAAGCAAGGGGAGCTTGAGAACAGTCTTCAATAATTTTTAAGTTATATTCATTAGCAATTGCTAAAATCTCTTCCATTTTAGCGGGATGCCCGTATAAATGAACGACTACAATTGCTTTTGTTTTTTCAGAAATCCTCTGGCGAACTGAATTCGGATCTAATCCATATGTTTCTTTCTCAACGTCTGCAAATACCGGAATTGCAGAATATGCAAGAGCACAGGCAGCCGAAGCTGACATAGTTTGTGCAGGTACAATAACCTCATCTCCTACATTCAATCTCAAAGCTCCAATTGCAGCAACCAAGCCAGAGGTGGCTGAGTTAAAAGAAATTCCATACTTAGTACCGATTTTCTTTGAGAAAATAGATTCGAACTCTTGAACTTTCTCACCGCCATAAAATCGATGGTCACCAGTTGCAACAAAGCCTGATAACTTACCGGACTCAAGCACAGCTATAGCGGCATCTTTCTCTTCTCTACCGATTGGATTATAATCGATAAGCTTTCCAGAAAACGCGGGTGATCCACCTCTATAAACTAGTTTTGACATGGAGTCCTCATAATATCGAATAAAATATTCATTGTAGATAATGTGGTCTTTAAATCCGATTTAAAATAAGATTCATCGCCAGTTCTAATTCCGAGAATCACATCATCGATGACGTTTTTCATACTTTGAAATTGCAAACACTCAATTTCTTCTGCTTTGGAACCAATATAATGATACCCTTCAATATTCGGATGTTCTATAATCGAAAAATATTTTATTTTTGAAGTTAACTCATCTATAACAAATTTACTCAGATCCGTATAAATAGAATATTCAAAAATACTAAATTTTTCTTCATCCAAAGCAAAAAAAGAAATTTCAAAGCTATCATATACCAAATCAAAATCAAAATTTAAGTAGCCCAATCCATCAATATGCTCTTTTCTTTTTATTATCTTATTCGGACTTCCAAACAAATATAAAGATAAATCCACTACATGAATCCCGTTATGTAGAAAGCCCTTAGCATAAAAAACTACTACTTTTTGAATTTTCTCATTTCTTAACTTTTCTTTAATCGCATAAATCCCTGGCTCCCAGCGAAGGATATGATTCACAATGATTTTAGAGTTCGATTTTTTAGAAAGTGCAGCAACTTCATCGAGTTCGTCTTCTTTATCGGTGATTGGCTTTTCACACAAAATATAAGGAATATTTCTCTCCATCGCTTTTTTCAGTATTTCAAAGTGCGAAGCGGTATTGGAACAAATGGATAGTAGATCTAGGTTTATTTCAGAGGCCCAAAACGAATCTAAATCAACAAAAGATATCGGCTCTAAGCCCCATTTTATTTTAAAATTTTGAATTTTTGATATATCTTGATCTGCAACTACCGAGATTTCCGCAAACTCATTTTTAAGAAACGCTTTTGTATGACTATTGATCTCAATACCGTCGATACCAGAATCATAATCGCTTGCTATTTTTCCAAGACCAATGAGACCAACACTTAACTTACGAATATCTTTCTTTTTTCTTTTGATCTCTGAATTGATTGCAGAAACCTCTTTGTGCTGATCTAAAAATTGAATTATATCTCTTAGATTAAAATCGCTTTTTTTCGTGTATAAAGAATCAACAATAGAACTCAATGTAGAGTAATCTTCTTTCGTATCTAAAGTCAGTTGAAGGTCCGGACGATCCTGTTCTTTATCTGCTCGGACATTCAGTAATTTATAACGAATCGGTCGTTCCACTATATAAGTAGTCACATGCTCTTTGTCCATCTCCGTAAGATCCTTTTCCAGATATGTTTCTTTTAACAAGGATAAGGAAAAAACAGCAACATCCATTCCAATCGGATAAGTCCGCACTAATTCGTTTGCGACGTAATCATAACCACCATCTAAATATTTACTCACGCATTCATCAATCAACTCAGGGTCCATCAAGGGACAATCTCCCGTCAATTGAACGATAATATCAGCTTTCCTAGAATCTGCTGCTCCTATCACACGACTCAAAACATCGTCTTCACTTCCACGAAAACAATAAATCCCGATCTCCTTAGTCAGACTTTCAATTGCATCATTTTCAATATTAGAAGAGGTCGCAATTATGATTTCATCTATAAACTTCGAACGTTTGAGTCTTTCGACCAAAAATTGAAGAACAGGTTTCCCACCTAAAGGTAATAAAACTTTTCCGGGTAATCTAGTGCTTGCTAGCCTGGCCTCTATTGTGGCGATAATCTTCTTGGTTACCATATTTACTCATATCGATATCAGTCTTTTTTACAATATAATCTTCCAATACTAACGCATCAATATTGGTTCCCAAAAAACAACGCACAGCATCTTCAGGATTACACACGATCGGCTCATCTTTGATATTGAACGATGTATTCATAATTACCGGAACATTAGTAATTCTATAAAACTCTTCAATAATATTATAATACCTTGGATTAATTTCCTTTTCTACCGTCTGCACCCTTCCCGTTCCGTCTTGATGGACAACTGCAGGAATTTTATCTTTAGCAAACGGCTTTGCTTTGTAAACAAGTAGCATATAAGGAGAAGTATAATCATTTTCAAAATAATCCTTGCAATGATCCGCTAAAATAGCCGGTGCAAATGGGCGGTAAGCTTCTCTAAACTTTACTTTTTCATTTACAATGTCCTTCATATCTTCAAATCGGGGATCTGCAATAATACTTCGATTTCCTAAAGCCCTAGGACCAAATTCCATTCGTCCTTGATACAACCCAATCACATTTTTATTTGTCAACATCGCCGCAGTTTCTTTAGCAACGGAATCTGATTTATAAACAGGTAAATTATATTTCTTTAAAGCACTGATAATATCTTGGTCTGGATACTTTGGACCCAAATAGGTATCTCTTTCCACAAACACTCTTTTTTGTTTCTTCAGAGTATTATATACGTAAAAAGCCGCACCGATAGGAAGGCCGTTATCTCCACTCGCAGGTTGAATAAAAATATCCTTAAACAAACCTTGTTCAACGATCCTCCCATTTGCAACGCTATTCAGAGCGACCCCACCAGCCAGACAGATCGCCTTCATTTTGGTTCTATTATACAACGATTCAGAAATATGCAATACCGTATCTTCCAAAACCTTTTGAGCTGCTGCTGCTACATTAATATAACGTGATGTCATTTCCTCATTTTTGGCACGCCGAGGGCCAAAAACTTTATAAAATTTATCGCTTACCCAGGTATCTCTTTTTTTATAATATTCAAAATAAGACAAATCTAATTGAAAGGTTCCATCTTTCTTTAGTTTAACGAGCTTCTTAAAATCATTATAGTATTCCGAAGCATCTCCATATGCCGCAAGCCCCATAACTTTCCCCTCGTCCAATTCCGCTGTATATCCAACAAAATGTGAGATACAAGCATACATTGATCCAAGTGAATTTGGAAAAAGAATATGATCCAATCTTTTGATCGACGTTCCTTTACCGACAGCTTGTACACTAGTCTCATATTCACCCAATCCATCTAATGTCAAGATAGCTGCCTCTTCAAACGGAGAAACAAGAAATGTACTTCCCATATGTGCATCGTGATGCTTCAATAATATAATTGGCTTATTCGTTTTTAATTCTTTCTGAATATTGGATTTCAAAAACATAAACTTTGAAATCATACGCTTCACATACTTAAGCTCTCCTAAAGCCTGAGGAAAAAAGCGCAATTGATGATACAAAAATCGATGAGTTAGCCAAAGATATGGCTGATACGCATAAGTAATATAGTCGACATCTTCAAATTTAATATTCGCTTCTTTTAAGCAATACTCTATCGATAGATGAGGGAAGGCGCGAGTACTTTTTTCTCGATTCAACCGTTCCTCTTCTACCGCCGCAATCAATTTCCCATCGATAACGAGAGCAGCTGACGTATCATGTCCAAATGCATTAATACCTAATATCTTCATTCTTAATTACCTTTAAACACCTTAATCATGGCAGAATCCACTTTATCCAAGACTTGATCTTGCATCTTTACTTGAATTGGGATGGCTACGCTTCTATCCAATAACTCTAAAGAGCGTGGAAAAGCTTCGAACAAATTAGGATATTGACGAACAAGTTCGGGAATATGATTCCAAGTTCCAGCAAAATGCCAAGAAATAGCTTCGGGGAGTATTTTAGTACCAAGACCTTCCTCAAGCATCGCTAACCGAAAAGCACGTGCCAATTTTGGAGTTTTTGTAAAAAAGACCAAAGCGTCAGCAGTTTCTTCACCGGACTCGGGAACATCTCTAAAACGAATGCCCTCATATTGAGATACAACTGATTTAATTTTCTCTAAATTAGCTCTTTGCAACTTCACGATTTCACCCAACTTTTTAAGTTGAGCAAGACCAACGGCTCCCTGCATTTCTGTCATTCGATAGTTAAAACCCGAACTACTTCTAGAGTCTTCCCAGCGAGGTAACCTTGGGTTATTTTCATGTCCATGATCATGATACGCTTTAGCTCTTTCCAATAAACTCTGATCCTTTGCTAGTATCATTCCACCTTCGCCAGTAGTTATGATCTTTGCAAAATCAAAACTAAAACTACCAATATCTCCTAAAGTTCCGAGATATGAGCCCTGGAATTTTCCGCCACATCCCCAAGCAGTATCTTCCATGACTAAAATATTATGCTTTCGGGCAATCGCGAGAATTTGATCCATCCTTGCGGGGACCCCTAACATATGCACCGGAATAATCATCTTAGTTTTTTGAGTGATCAATTTTTCAAGAGTAATCGGATCCATATTGAGAGATTCATCTATCTCACAAATGATTGGAGTAGCACCTGCCTCTACAATCGCTTCCACAGTTGCTAAGAATGTAAAAGACTGGGTGATTACTTCATCCCCAGGTTTAATATTAGCGGCTTTCATCGCTACTTTCAAAGCTGCGGTTCCGGAAGTAACCGCTAGGGCATCCTGAAACCCGAAATGTTTCGCAAAAGCAAGTTCAAATTCTCTTACCTTAAAAATCCCATTCCGAATCCCGTCAAATCCATGCCGAAAAAGTATTTTACTCCTTTGAAATAAATCTTCCAATTCTCCAAACTCTTCATTTCCTATTAGTTCAAATCCGGGCATATTTATTTTCCTATTTGCTCAATCGAGATTTTTGACCGCGACGAAATCAATTAGAATTGATCTTTAAAATTCCTTTTTAGAGATAATCCAATTTGGAAGAATGATCGCATCCAAACCACTTTTTAAAAAAACACGATAAGCATCTTTAGAACCATTTACAATTGGTTCTCCATGTAAATTAAAAGAGGTATTCAGCAATCCACCAACTCCGGTTATCTTCTTAAACTCATTAATTAAAATATAATATTCTCGATTTGATTTTTCAGTCACCGTATTCGGCCGCACCGTAGCATCTGAAGGATGAGTGGCAGCCCGCAAAGCTTCTTTTCCTTTAGCCGTGGTTCGAAAGCCTATCGACATAAAAGGAGAATCAATATTTTTCGGGTTTACAGTATATTCATTTAAGTCTTCACGTAAAACGGAAGGGGCAAATGGCATCCAAAAATCTCGATTCTTGATCTTCTCATTGATAACACCAATTGTATCAAAGTTTCTCGGATCAGCCAAAATTGCCCGATTTCCAAGCGATCTGGCACCAAATTCTCCCCGACCTACTGCCCTTCCAAAAGCAAAACCTTTTGACAACATTTGAGCAGCGAGAGTTGGATTATATTCTTTGACAAAAAATTGTTTCCTCGCCTCCGAAACAACCGTTGCTTCTTCTTTAAGATCCATATCAGGACCAAGATATAAATTCGCAAGTGGAGTAAGTTCTCGACTTCCAATTTCTTGATCCATATACGCATAGCAAGCACCGATAGCCAGAGACTCATCCCCTCCTGATCCGGGGACATAAAGCTCTTTTAACACACTCTCTTCATGAAGTAGCATGTTGGTTTTAATATTCATGGAAACACCGCCAGAATACGCGAGTTTTGTTTTTTTCTTGGATTTTAGAGCATTTGAGATGTACTTTAATACGATTTCTTCAGTGTATTTTTGTAGTCCGCCAGCAATTCCATCAAAACGACTCCCATTCAATCGTTCCCTAAACCAATAATAGTAATCTTTTGGTTTATTTTTGTAAACCATTGATAAACCATTTACTTGCATTGTAGATGAAAAAATTTCATAAGGTTTTTTTAATATTTCTTCTTTAGCATACGGCGCTAACCCCATTACTTTATATTCGTGCTCATTAGGTTTCATACCTAAAATTAGAGTTACATATCGATAAAGACGGGCCAAGGTAAATTCATTAGAACCAAGTTCATGAACTCTTTTCAATCCACCATCTTTTTTAATGACAGAAATTGTAGAAGAAAGCCCGTCCCCATATGCATCTGCGGTTAACGTGAGTACATCCTCCCCTCTACAAATTGATCCCCAATACGCATACGCAGCATGACATGTATGATGATCTAGGTGAACAATTGGAATGTCCGTTCTACCGAGGATAGAATAAAAATAATCGTGCAAGAAAACCTTATAGTGAGGCCAATCTTTACTTGAATAATACCCCTTTATATTCTTTAAAAGTTTTTTCCATTTTTCCGGCCCAGGTGTTTGATTTAAGTCAATTTTATCTTTAAATACTTTGTAAAAATCTACGTCCTTCTTTTTGTATAATTTAGGATACCAATAATCGTCCATTGAACGGATATAATCTGAAATTTTCCAAGAGCTATAAGTTCTCATAATATGAGTCGAAACATTCAACTCGGTTCCAGCAATCACAACACGATCTAAATCGGACGCTGCAATTCCACCTGTCTCTAAAACATAACGAATTGATTTTTCAGGTAATACTTCGTCATTTTTTTTTCGTGTAAACCTTTCCTCGCTGACACAGGCGACGATATGACCGTCAATCATCAATGCAGCTGTACTCAACTCACCTAAAGATAACCCTAAAATTTTCATTTAAAAACGTCCAATCAATCTATTTTAAATATGCAGCTAGTTTCTATATTCTCAGAACCAGGATATCTGGTCTCAGAAAAAGAAATCAGTTCAAATGGGCACAATTTGATAAATCCTGCCAAATTAGTAAAAAAATCTGTACCATATTTTTGACCTTTTTCGTAAAATTGCAGGTTATGAATAAAATAACCACCTTTAAAATGTTTAGCAATATTCTCAAAAGCATAAAGTAATTTATTATCTTCTAATATATACCAAGTTAACTCTGAAAACATAATATTCTTATACTCTGAATATTTTCCAAGACGCTCAATATCATCACAAAAAAAATCCATATTAAGAAAATATTTTTTCGCTTTTCGTATGGCAGTTTCAGAAATATCAACTCCGGCCACCTTTGCTCCAGTAAAATCTCGAAGAAAAGAAGTATAAAAACCAAGTCCACAACCAAATTCGATGATTTCTTTAATACCGAATTTCAATATATAAGAGGCAGAAACTAATTTAGAAGTACAGCCAAGAACATTTTCATCTTTTGTTTGATACCACGGGTCGTCACATGAAGAATACATTTCTTCAAACTTTCCGACGAACTCCCCATCTTTTATTACATAATCATGGTAATCCATTTTCCAAGACTCCTTCAAGTATTGTCATATCACAATTTTGAAATTAATTCTTCAACTTCATAGTCTTCAGGAAATCCTGAGTAATCCTCAAGATGCATCCGAAACAGTTCATAATCTTCTTTCGTATCAACATCTAATGAAAGTTCCGGAAAACGAAATTTTTCATCGGCAATCGGAGAATAAATCCGATAACGATCCCAGTGATTCCAGATAAAACGGGTCACGTGTTCTCTTTCTTCTGGCAATTTTGCAAGTTCATCGATCTCTTCTAACAATCTTTTTCTTAAAATCTCTACACCGACCCCATCAATAAAAGAATTTTCACCCCAAGGAATATGATTAAAACCGTAATCGTAGTCTTCGTTAGTAAATCCCTCAATTAAGTTGTCGATAACTTTGAAATCCAAAAACGGATTATCTGCGCAAACTCTCACGATATTTTTTGAGATCGACTTTTTACCAGCCAATACAAATCGACCCAACACGTCTGTTTCAGATCCACGAAAGACTGTTACACCAAGACTTTTGGCGGCAACTTCCAGAGAATCATCAATCGATAGATTACTTGTCGCTAATATGATTTCAGTTAATTGTTTTGATTTCTTGAGA
Organism: Leptospira mayottensis 200901116; assembly: GCF_000306675.2. Lineage (NCBI taxonomy): Bacteria > Pseudomonadati > Spirochaetota > Leptospiria > Leptospirales > Leptospiraceae > Leptospira > Leptospira mayottensis. Next base: position 1,563,348 of record NZ_CP024871.1, on the reverse strand, counting down.
CGCCGAAGGACCCATTCTAAAATAGTGAATTTTCCAAGTTTTAATAACATTTTCCCCGGAAGTCTTGTAGAACCCATCCTTGCTTGAACTATGGCAAGTGTTGACGAACCCATTTTCCTAAAGTTGAACCAAATCTTCCCAATTTAAGATATGGTCTTCTAAAAGATCTTTATTGACCACTCTTCCAATTACATCATCCCAAAAAATAGGGCTAATCCCATGTGCAGGCCTTTTAAAAGTTATATCTTGTTCTTTGATTTTACTACCTTTCGAAAGATTTTTAGAAAGGACAATAGATCTTCTTGCGTTTTTCCGGCTCAGCTCTTCAGATTGAAGCGGTGCTTTTTTGCTACTACCGATTAAAGATTCAAATTCCTTAAGTTTTCTTTTGAATCTTTTAAGATCTTCCTTATCCATCGCATGATAATGATCATTTCCAGGGAGAGTTTTGTCATGAGTAAAATGTTTTTCTAAAACGACGGAACCAAACAAGGTCGCGGTTATCAAAGATTTCATCTCAAGATCTGGAGGAGTGTGATCTGAATATCCAATCCAATGATGCGGAAATATTCTTTGTAAGTCCTGGATCATACCCAAATTTGCATTTTCAGGTTTAGTAGGATAATTTAATATACAATGCAAAAGAATAATCTCGTTTGCTCCATTTATATGCAACTCTCTCATTGCAAAATCAATCTCTGGAATAGTCGAACTACCAGTTGATAAAATTACTGGTTTAGAATATTTAGCAACGCTTCTTAATAAAGGAACAGAAGTTATATCCGCCGAAGCGACTTTCATAAAAGGCATTTGAGGAGCCAAATGTTCCACCGCCTCCAGATCGAAAGGGGTAGAAAGAAAATCAATCCCGACCGATTGGCAATGTTTGGCGAGAATTTCATACTCTTTCCAACCGAAAGAATCATATTTTTTAAATAATTCAAATTGACTAGCGGTGGACTCTTGAGTTCTATCCCAATAGGATGGTGAATTCTTAGATGCTAACGTCTCCGCTTTATAAGTTTGAAATTTTGCTCCGTCCGCACCACCTTCCTTGGCTTCGTCAATCAATCGTTTCGCTATATCGATCGATCCTTCATGATTGACCCCTATCTCAGCGATCACATAAGGATCGAAAAAACCAGTAATAATTTTATTTCCTAATTGAATCGGTTGTGGCATACAATGCACCCAAAGATCAAGGCTGATCTTTATGTTTTTCCCTTAAACTTTTCATTCGCTCGTCCATCAATTCAAAGTCATTCGTCATATTTGAATCATGTCTTCTATACCGATAAAGAGGGAGCTCAACTCTGTGTATTGAATATTTCTTTTCAAAACGAATTCTCAAGTCTTTATCTTCATGAGAAAGAAATCCGTCGTCATACAATCCAATATCAATCAGCTGTTCAATTCGAAACATAATTCCACAGCCAATTGGATCCATCATACAATTTTTTCGGGACAAAAAATCTTCATGATCGTCAACCAAATAATAATCACAAGCAACCGCGTCGAAATTTGGATTATAAGATAGAAATTTATGAAGAATACTAACATAATCTGAATTCACATAATCATCGGCATCGACCCTAACGATAAACTGTCCTAACGCAGATCTGATTCCAAGATTTAAAGATGCTGGCAAACCCTTATTACTCTCGTTTTCAATTACTTTTATTTCTTTGCCAAAAATTTCAAGGGCATATTTCGTCTTATCCGTACTTCCATCATTGATTATAATAATTTCATAATCTTCTTTTGGAAAATTTTGATTCAATAGAGAGCGAATACATCTTCCAATATACTTCTCTTGATTAAATGCAGCGACGATAACGGAAACGGTTGGTGCTTTTTTCATCATTTCAAAACGAGGAAAAGATCGATCTAGTTTTTTCTTGATTGAGAATGCTTTTAAAATCACTTCCCAACGCATTTGTTAATGGTTTTTCATGAATTACAGTAGACAAATGCAACCTTTCAATCTGAGAGTCATCTAATGAAGAACAAATTCCTTTCGGAAGGTTGATTTTTTGCTTATCCATCATAAAGTGAAATTCATCCGTTTCTTTTGGATAAAACTCACTCATTTGATTCATAACTATACAATTGGAAATACAATGATGAGTTCCTAATACTACACTTAGCCCGGCTGAGAAAGGATGAACCACCCCAACGTAGCTGTTCGCAATCGCGCAACCACCTAAATAAGAAGCGACCATAAGTTTTTTTCTATTTTCGCCCGACATCATATCATCGGAGAGAAAAACCTCTCTACAGAGCTCCAACGCTTCTCGAGAAAATGCATCTCCGACAGGATGACGATAGCTTCCATTTAAAGACTCTATACAATGAATATAAGTATCCATCCCTGTATAAAAATACTGGTCTCTTGGAACAGTAGCAGTTAACTCAGGATCCAAAATGAGCTGATCATAAATAGTAAATTCGCTATTCATCCCAAGTTTAAGATTTTTTTTCAAATTCATGAGGACACAAGTCCGAGAAGCTTCCGCTCCCGTACCAGATAAAGTAGGAATTCCAACTTTAAAAATCCCTGGTTTTTTTAATAAATCCCAACCTTGATAATCTTCTGATCTGCCCCCATTTGGAATGAGATTCGATACCGCCTTAGCAACATCTAATGTGCATCCGCCACCTAAACCAATAATAGCACAAGGTTCTACAATAGAAGATAAAATCTGATCTCTCAATTCATCAATGTAATCCGTCTTCGGCTCATGAGCAGAATCATAATAAAAAACTAAATCTTCTTTCTCTAATGGCAGCGAAGAAACTATATTTTTATTTTTAAAATAGATATCGATAAAGAAAACTGCATTTGTATTTTTCTCTCTTCTTGGTTTTAAAATTTTATTTAGGGATTTCAAAGCGCCATCCCCGAAAACATATCGTAGGACATTTTTTGAGTTAGGAAGATCTATTGACATATTCTAAAAACTAAGCCTCTTTTAAAAATTAAATAAAATCAAACGATACGGTAAAATCTATTTTAGAGCATTTATTTTCCACAAAATCCTCAAACGCTAACCGAATCCCCTCTTTTAACTCCACTTGATGTTTCCAACCCATCTTATGAAGTTTCGAAACGTCTAAAAGTTTACGAGGAGTTCCATCCGGTTTCGTAAGATCGAAAGTCAGAAGTCCTTGATAACCCACTACTTCTTTCACCGTTTCAGCCAATTCTCGAATGCTTACCTCAATGCCACTGCCTACATTCACATGTTCCCCGCCCTTCGCATCTCCGGTAACGTCATAATTCTCCATTAAAAAAACACAAGCTCGAGCCATATCATCCGAATATAAGAATTCCCTTAAGGGTTTTCCCGTTCCCCATACGACCACTTCAGGAAGATCCTTAATTTTAGCTTCGTAGAATCTACGAATCAAAGCTGGGAGAACGTGAGAATTCTCGGGATGATAATTGTCGCCTGGACCGTACAGATTGGTCGGCATAACGGAAATAAAATTCGTGCCGTATTGACGATTGTAACTCTGGCACATTACGATTCCTGCAATCTTTGCGATCGCATAGGGTTCGTTAGTCGGTTCCAGTTTACCGTCCAGCAATTGACCTTCATCCATCGGCTGTTTAGAGAACTTCGGATAAATACAGGAAGAACCCAAGAAAACGAGCTTCTTAACCTTAAATCGATAACAAGCGTCTATGATATTATTCTGAATTTGAAGATTAGAAAAAATGAATTCCGCCGGGTAAGTATTGTTCGCGTGAATTCCACCTACTTTTGCGGCGGCAAGGAAAACATATTCAGGTTTCTGGGTTTCAAAGAATTCATTCACTTTCGGTTGCTCGGTAAGCTCCAATTCCGCGTGAGATTTCCCAATAATATTCCCGTAACCTTCTTTTCTCAAAACTCGCTCGATAGCAGAACCAACAAGCCCCTTATGACCAGCAATGTAAATTCTTGCATCTTTTTCCATCGCCTTATTCTTCCCCGACTTCCTTCTTTAACTCCTCGATTTCTTTTTGGATTTGTTCGTATTCCTGTATTTTCATCTTCAGATAACGAACCGTAATACGGGCTTTCTCTTCGATTCCCATCGGGGTTAAAAAATACGCATAAGCAAATTTGTTATTACTGTTTTTAAAGTTTTTTGCCTTGATCCAACCCTTGTCCATCAAAGCCTTCAGACAATAGTTTACCTTACCTAAACTGATTCCTAAAATCTCGGAAATTTCTCTTTGATTGACTTCGGGATTTTCTTCCAGGATTCTCAGAAGTTTGTGTCTCAGTGCATCATCCATAGGGAACCCCAAAAAGAAGGAGATTCGGAAAAAGGAACTCTAACGGAAGCTCCGAGTATAGCTTCGCCGGGTCAGTCCCAGAATTGGAAAATCCTGATTCATAAAAAAACGCAAAGGAATCCTGTCAAGAAATTTTGTTCAACTGTTGAACAGACCTCAAGTTTGCATCTTTCCGATTTCCAGACAAACCTCAATCGAATCACTCTTAAAAAGAACAACTTCCCTTCTCAATTTACAAACGGAGGCCAATGCCATGAAATGAGAAAGCGGTAGGAAAAGCACCAAAAGTAAACGATAGAACTGCTGGGATGTCTCATTGAAAGGTGATTTGTTTTTAAGAAACGCCAAATAACGTTAATGTGAATTCGATATAAAAAAGTTTGGGCGAATCGCTCGTAATTTTCATAACTACAATGGCTCGCGAGCTGAAACTAAAGTGCTGTTCTCTGCGGATCACAGAATAATAATCGCTTTCGCATTTGTTAACTCACGTTAATAGATTCCCCATATAGGGGAAAACATCCTATGCCCTGAAAAATTTCAGTCTCAAAAAGTCTCGAAGGTTTTCGTCGAAAATAACCTTTGGAAATTGAGAAAAGTATCATGAATCGCATTTGTATTTTCCTTTTTATACTCCTTCAAGCCTGTACTCCGGCTAAGATAATAGGCGTGGCAGCTCCAGAAGCAAACGACTCGTGGATTCAATTTTTAGTTCGAGGAATCGTAAGAATTGAAACGGAAGCAACCGATAACGTTTTTTCCGAATCCGAACTCGAAGATTCCAAAACATTTGAATTAGAACGTACACTCTCAATCGGAGCGCCTAACTCGACAACTTACAGTAGAAGCCTAATCGTAGACGAAAAAGGTTTTATCTATATCACGGGAGATACGGACCAAGGTGTTTACAATGCGGCGGCCACTGGAATCCGGGATATTATTCTTGGAAAGTATGATTCTCAAATGAATCCGATCTGGACGAAACAAATTGGAAACGCAAACACAACTTTGGATGTGAGCGATATTGCAGTCGATATGAACGATAACGTGTATATAACCGGCAATACAAACAGGAATTATCCGGGAGCACTTACGGGTAAAAAAGACATGTTTCTAATCAAATTCGATTCCAACGGAGACCAAATCTGGTCTAGACAAAAGGGGATTGCAAATTATGAAGTTATGCCTCAAAAAATGACGTTAGATTCGGTTGGAAACACTTATATAACTGGAAAATCGACCGGACCTTTTGGAGGTCCTCTGACAGGATCAAACGGATTTATCATTAAGTTTAAAAACAACGGAGACGAGGATTGGGTCCAACAAATCGCAATCCCTAATGCAAGGAGTTTTCCGGAAGGGTTGGCAATTAACAAAACCACAAGTGACATTTATATCACCGGTTCTGGGAACGCAGATTATGAAAAAAATACCGCATCGGGAATCGGAATTGATGACCTTTTTATCCTTAAATATGACAATAACGGTAATCGTCAATTTTTCGCTCAATTAGGTTTCTTTGAAAAATCCTTTCATGGTAAATCCATAACTGTGGATTTATCCGGAAATATTTTTGTAGGTGGAACGAGTAACGGTCGTTTTAAAGATAAATCAACCGGAACGAGTTGGCTTGGAACCATAGCAAAATATAATTCATTCGGCGCCTTACAATGGGTTCAACAATTCGGTCCCGATAGCGCTCCTCCAAAACAAGCGGTGATCCATTCTATCATAACCGATATATATGGAAATATTTTTACTACGGGTTATACAAATGGAAATATCTTAAATGGAAGAGATAATTCTTCAGGAATTCAAGACGCATTTATTACAAAACACAATTCATCCGGACGAATTCAATGGATGGAACGGATTGGCGTCCCCGATGCAACCATTTCCGGAAATGGGCTCGGACTTGATTCAAAAAGGAATCTCTACGTTATTGGAAATACAAACCGAGGAATCAACGGGGCTCCTATATATGGAAATACCGATGCGTTTATCGTAAAATATAAATGATCATTTTTTCTTCTTAGTTACCACCAAACGGAGTCCTCTGAAAAATCAGTTTCCTCTGGCAAAAATTTCTCCAAAAAGGCGATTCGTTTCTTAAGAAACACCAAACAGATTCTACCCATATAGGGGAAAACATCCTATGCCCTGAAAAATTTCTATCTCAAAAAACCTCGAAGGTTTTAACCGAAAATAACGTTTGGGAATTGGGGGAATATCATGAATCGCATTTGTATTTTTCTTTTTATACTCCTTCAAGCCTGCACTCCGGCTAAGATAATAGGCGTGGCAGCTCCAGAAGCAAACGACTCGTGGATTCAATTTTTAGTTCGAGGAATCGTAAGAATTGAAACGGAAGCAACCGATAACGTTTTTTCCGAATCCGAACTCGAAGATTCCAAAACATTTGAATTAGAACGTACACTCTCAATCGGAGCGCCTAACTCGACAACTTACGGTAGAAGCCTAACCGTGGACGAAAAAGGTTTTATCTATATCACGGGAGATACGGACCAAGGTGTTTATAATGCGGCGGCCACTGGAATCCAGGATATTATCCTTGGAAAGTATGATTCTCAAATGAATCCAATCTGGACAAAACAAATTGGAAACGCAAACACAACTTTGGAGGTGAACGATATTGCAGTCGATATGAACGATAACGTGTATATAATCGGCAATACAAACGGGAATTATCCGGGAGCACTTACGGGAATAGAAGATATGTTTCTAATCAAATTCGATTCCAACGGAAATCAAATCTGGTCTAGACAAAAGGGGATTGCAAATCATGAAGTTATGCCTCAAAAAATGACGTTAGATTCGGTTGGAAACACTTATATAACTGGAAGATCGACCGGACCTTTTGGAGGTCCTCTGACAGGATCAAACGGATTTATCATTAAGTTTAAAAACAATGGAGACGAGGATTGGGTCCAACAAATTGGAGTCGATAGAGCGCAAAGTTTTCCGAAAGGAATTGCCTTCGATCAAACTACAGGCGATATTTATATAACCGGTATCGGAGATGCAAACTATGAGACAAATACACTCCCCAGTATCGGAGACGAGGACATTTTTATTTTAAAATACAATAGCAATGGCAACGATCAATTTTTCGCTCAACTCGGTTCTGCCGGCAAGTTCTTTAATTATGCTTCCATAACCACAGATCCATTTGGAAATATATTGATAGGCGGATCAAGCAATGGTCGATTCGAAACAACATTAGGCGGAAGAAATGAACTCGGAACCATAGCCAAATACGATTCGCGCGGTACATTACAATGGATCCGCCAATTCGGCCCAACCAGTAGTTTAGCAAAACATACCAGAATCAATTCGATCATTACAGACAAAAACGGAAACATTTTTACAATTGGTGTCACCAATGGAAATATCTTAGACGGAGGGGATAATTCTTTAGGAACTATCGATGCCTTTCTTACAAAGCACAATTCATCCGGACAAAGCAAATGGATAGAGCGAATTGGCGTCCCCGGTGCAATCATTTCCGGAAATGAGCTCGGACTTGATTCAAAAAGGAATCTCTACATTATTGGAAATACAAACCGAGGAATCAACGGGGCTCCTATATATGGAAATACCGATGCGTTTATCGTAAAATATAAATGATCATTTTTTCTTCTTAGAAAGCTACCGCCCCTCTGAAATCAATCTCCTCTGCCAAGAGTCGCTCTAAAAACCTTAAGAAAACCAGTTTTACCTACACACTTAAATTGGATAAAAAATAATCTCTGAATGAATAAAAACAAAAACAGCGGTAAATTACCGCACAGCTTAGCGGTTAGAACTTTACCCACTACAAGAATAAGGAAATTCCTACAAACTCGCCTTCCTACTTTTTTACGGAAGAATTCAGACAATTCCATTTCAGATCACATCCAATCGGGACATCGGCTTTTAAATCCACGGACTTTGACTTTTTATACAAAAAATCACCGGATTTCATAGTTTCATTCTCTTTTCTTCACCCTGGCACTTGATAAAAAAGATTGCTAATTTTTTAAAAAAATACTGGAACTTTTTTAACATTTTAGCACTCTAAGTTTTAGATTGCCAAAAGAGGTATCAAACACCATGAATGAATTTAGAATCTTTGAAGATCTCCATAAACTACAGAATCAGTTTTCCGGCCTTTGGGACCCGTTTTTACTCCACGGCGGAAGTGCCTATCCAGCTTTGAATATCCACAAAGGAGTCGATGCAGTGACGGTTACCGCACTCATACCAGGAATCGAACCGGAGAATTTGGAGATTACCATAAGTGGAAATCAGCTGCATTTCAATGGGGAAAGCGCGCCAAAATCCACCCAAGGGGTAAATCGTGCAGAAAGATTCCATGGAAAATTCCATAGAACACTGGAACTTCCTACGGAAGTCGATTCGGAAAAAGCAAATGCAGAATTTAAAAACGGAGTGTTAGTTCTCACACTTCCCATTCGGGAAAGCGTGAAACCTCGCAAAATCCAAATTCAAACTAAGTAATTTTTTAGGAGAACCACACTATGACAAACGCAGTTCTGAATCAAGAAAACCGTACCGCTCCCGAGGATCACTCTTCTCAGGAAGTCAAAAAAGAAAGGGTAAGAATCCTCACTCCGAGAGTGGACGTCTACTCCGACGAAGAAAATATCTATCTGCTCGCGGATCTTCCGGGCGTGGAAGAAAAAGACGTTCAAGTGCAGTTGGAAAAGGACCAACTGACCATTTCCGGAAAAACTTCCAGGAAAAATATTTCCGGAGAACTCAAATATTCGGAATTTCGCACGGGAGAATACAAAAGGACCTTCACTCTCGCCGAATCCATAGAGGAAGACCAGATTTCGGCGATTTATAAAAATGGGGTCTTAAACCTGACTCTCCCTAAAAGAAAACCACTCACGAAAAAGATAGAGGTACGTTCCGAGTAATCGTCGGTGCCGGTTTTTTTTGTAAGTTCACCGGCGGAATCTTACTTTTTCGAATTTTATAAAGAAATACAAACTACTTAGAATTCCTTCTTTTGTCGTAACAAGTTACACTACCTGGAGTCTAAGGCCCATATTTAAAACCCCGAGTCTTTCGGGGTTCTTTTTCCCAAATCCGAATTGCCTATCTATAGCTCTGTAAATTTTTATTCTTTTATGAAAACTTTCTTTCTTCTCGTTTGCTCCAATCTATTTATGACCTTCGCTTGGTATGGTCATTTAAAATTCTTCCACGGATGGAGTCTTCCTTTAACAATTTTACTCAGCTGGGGAATCGCCCTTTTCGAATATATCTTGATGGTTCCTGCCAATCAAATCGGTTACGGAGAAGAAGGTTACAGCGCCTTTCAACTTAAGATTCTACAAGAGGTTATCACAATCTCCATTTTCATCTTATTTGCTTCCTTGATTTTAAAGGAAAAGATCAGGTGGAATCATACAGTGAGTTTTCTTTTAATTTTAGCAGCGGTTGGTTTTGCGTTTTACGACAAGATCCCTCCTCGCTGAACTTTACAACATCGACCAATTTACATCCATGAATTCGTTTGAAATCCATACTCATTTCTCTGAATATTCTACAGATCTTGCATTTCTACGCTAAGAACTTTTCCAAAGCTTCTGCTCTTATTTTGGGAAGCTTTATTTCAACCGACCCCTAAAAATTTTCTTATCAAAAAACTGAGTTTATTCTGTCATACGGCAAATATCCATTTTACTTAATAAGACAAGTATAATATTCTTTTATTAAAGTAGATTTGTAAAAGGATTCACGCTCCAAAAAACTCCTCTTGTTTCAATTCAATTTATACTAAAATGATCCGACTATGCACATCTAGAAAGAAAAAATACAAGCGTTATCGCCAAGTCTCAAAGAAATTTCCGAATCCCTTCCGCAAGAGTTTTCCCGTCCGTCCCTCCGGGAAAAGTCATTAGAATTCTACTTTGATCGTCTAAAACATAAATAAACACAGTGTGGTCCACCGTATATCCTCCTTGCAACTGAGGCGCACTGACTTTTTTAGACACAACTCCGAATGCATTCTGCAAAGAATCAAGATTCGTTTTTTCCCCCGTCAAAGCGATCAATCTTTCTTCAGGAAACTGTTTTACATATTTTGCAAGTAACTCGGGAGAATCCCTCTCCGGATCCACGCTGATAAATACAGGTGTCAGATTCTTTCCCTCCTCTCCTAGTTCCTTAATAGCCAAAGACATATCCATCAACGCTCTTGGGCACATGTCCGGACAATGTGAAAATCCAAAATAGACTAGTTTGAGTTTGCCTGGGATTTTGTTTAAAGGAATTTCCAGGTTTTGAGCGTTCCTCAAAACAGCCTTAGACCATTCTTCCACAAAAACAGGTTCTTGAATCCTAACCGACCCGGATTTCCATATCTTCCAACCGAAAAAACCTATACCGATTCCAAAAAATAAAATAACTACAAAAAGAATTCTTTCCTTCAAAACTTTCACCTAAATACGTTATACGCCATTTTATTAACTTGAGTCCGCGTAAAAAATAGAAATAAATCGCTTTCGATCTAAAAAGTCACACGGTAAATACCGTCTTTACGGGCCTATACATTCAAAAAACTTTTTGTTGAGTTCTTGAGATTCCACATTGGTTACTCACATTAAGTTATATCGCGACGATCCAACCCATGGCCCCATTCCTCGCCATCTCCGTTTGATGGGGATGAAACATATACCTCCCCCTTTTGGGAAGTGTAAATTCAAGGATCACTCGTTCCGTTTGCCCGAGAGTTACAACATCCGTATGATCGTCCGGAATCAACCTTGTTCCAGTTCGAAATACATCAAAAGTTTGAGCGTGTAAGTGAAAAGATGCAACGGGTTCGTATTCGCACATGTTCGCGATATAAAGACGAACCTTTTGCCCGACTGGAACCTTAATCGGATATCGATCATAAAAACCTGCCATCCCGTTCCAACAGAAGATATCATTTCTTCCTTTGTCTTTAAGATCCCACCCGGAAAGAATCAACATAAACTCGTGAGCAAACGGACGTCCCCCGGGAGGATCCACGATCAAACCTCCGTAAAGCCCTTTTGCCATGTGACTCGCAAGTGGAGGAACATGACAGTGATACGGATGAAATCCGATCGGTCCAGCGGTAAGTTTATAAGTTTTTTCCCCGCCGGTTACGACCGGTTCCCAACCATCTTCGTTAGGATCGTGGCTTCCGTGAAAATGAATCGAATGAGAATGTTCAGAGTCGTTTCTTAAAGTGATCTCCATCTTCTGTCCAAGTTTGGCTCGAACGATTGGTCCGGGAACAACTCCGTTAAAAGTCCAAGCCTCGACGACTGTGTTATGTGCAACCGTCAAAGGCATTTCTACAATGCTCAAATGTTGTTTTAAAATCGGATCGGAAGAAACTTCCAAATTTTTTAACTCCATCCGATTTAAGAAATCCGGGTCGACTTGAAAGGGAGGATGCAACATGCTCCCGTAAGAATTACTTCCAGGATTTCCCGGGATCGAGGTTTCCCGATTGACCCCTATGACTCCAGGTCGAACTTTACAGAGCAAACCTCCATTTCCATCTTTTTCACCGACAGAACTAATCCCGGCTCCAGCCGCTAAACCGGCTCCTCCGATCCCGATCCACTTGAGAAACTGCTTGCGATTCAATTTCTTTTAGAATTTAGCGACCGATGTGACAAGAATAATCAGCGCCAAAAACCCCACTCCCCCGTAAACGAGAGTATTTCTCAACCAAGTAGGAACCTTAGATCCTCCCGCAACGAGATACGCTCCAGCTCCTATAACCGGAATCAGAAGAATCGCCCCGGTCCATATCGAACCGATCTTGGAATCCACGTCCTCTCTTTTTACGAGATCCACAAGTGCCAAAGGCGCTAAAAGAGTATAGAGGATGAACGGAAAGTAGTACCCGTAAAAATTGAATAATAAAGCTAAAAAACCAGGTCCACCGACGACAGCTTGTTCCATATCTTTCTCCTATAAAAACTTTCGAATATTCTAAAATTATTAACCTATTGTTTTCGTTCCAATGCCGTTCATCAGAGAAATTCCAGTGTAAACCAAAAGCAGAAAGAACGCTACAAATCCTCCCAAAACCAAGGTCCTTTTGAACCAGTTCGGATATTTACTCCCCCCTCCAAGAAGATAAATCCCAGAACTCAAAATCGGAATCAGAGTGATCGCGGCGATCCAGGAAAACTTTTTGTTCCGATCCAAATCTATTCTATCCTTAAGATCGAATAGAGACATGGAAGTCCAGCAGATATAAATTGCAAACGGAAGTAAAAATCCCAACCAATGATAAAAAAACGGAAAAAGACTTCTCGGTTTTACCAGAGTGATCGCACCGGTCGATGGGGAAGGTTTTCTTGGGATCGATTTCAAAATTTTTTCAGTTTCTTCCGGAAGAGTAATTTTATCCAAATCCAGATTGAAATCCTCAAAAGCGGTTAACGCAGGTCTCACCGGAGCGGCGCTTGCATTAGGCATATTTATTTGAGGACCTGGAATCGGTTGTTCCTTATAATTTCCGGAAGGAAAATTTCCGTCGGAAGCTTGTACCATCAATCCAAGAGCGCCGAGCATCATGGAAAGATCTCCGCCCATTGGAAGTCTAAGAAAAGAATCGCAACCGTTCCATTTCTCCAAAAATACAGGAAGTTCAGTCCTGTATTCGTTTCCGGAAAAACAGTTTCCAGTGCTCATCGGCCCGACAAGAGCGATATCCGCTCTTGTCGAATTGTAAACGATATTATCCCGAACTACGTTGTTATGCGAAATCCAAAAGTTTTCGTCCAGATTAGGAAGGATTACAATCCCGTTGTTCTCATGATTGATTACTACGTTCTTGCGGATGATGTTTGAAATTCCCCCCGCAATCAAAATGCCGTTTCCAAAGGAAGGATATTCTAAAGCCGCAATCGGAGCCTTAGGATTATTGTTATTATAGATTAAGTTTCCTATGATGGTGGTTTCTCTTTCAGGAGGAAGAAGTTCCCTATCAAGAGTGTTCGGAGCAACTCCCACGATGTTATTCTTCCAAACGGAACTGATGAGATAAAGTTCACCACCAGAATTCGTTCCGGAATAACCAAGAGCGTTGTGTTCTGAAACGACGTCGTAAAGAATCGCCTTACAGGGATAACACTGACCGATATAAATTCCGGAATCGGGAGAACCGGATGCGTAGGAATGTTCGATCACACCGTTTACCGAGTCAAACGCATAAATTCCATAGTCCCCATTATTATGTGCAGTTAAGTAAGAACCTCTGAAACCCTTTACTCCGGTCCAATAAAAACCGTTCAACGTAGCATTTCTGGCAGTCATATTTTCGATCACAACTCCGTCCGCCGCAACGACCATAATCCCGTTTCCCCTTTGAAACTGACCGTCGATAATGACCTTATTGCGATCCACGCCTCGGATTGTTAGAGAAGGTGTAGTAACGGTAATCTCCTCCAAATAAACGCCCTCGCTAATCAGAATGAGATCACCCGGATTTGCAGCGTCCACGGCATTCTGAATTGTAGGATAGGAGGAAGGAACTTTACGTGTGATTCCAGAAAATTGGGCGACGTTCTTCCAGGATTTGCCAGATTTAGCGGCGGGGTTATAGGAAGCATTTCCCACTACGACATCCCCGACCATTCCATTCTTACCGTCTGAAGTCGCGTGAAAAGAACAAAAATAAGGAAATACTCCTTCTTTCGGAAAGGTAACCTTAGTTTTGGAACCGCGAGGCATGACGATATTTCCAAAGGATTTTTCCGTGGACCAATTTTTATCCACAGCGATCGCGTTATGCGGGTTGTTTCCCGAATTAACAAACTCAATGACTCCTCCGACTGGAATTCTCTGCATCGGTGGAGAAAAAGAATTATCAATCATCAATACGTGAGCAAAACCTTCGATCCCATCTTTCTTTTCCCCAGAACAAACGGAAATAAGGATGCCCATTGAAATTCCAAACAAAAGCAAGATAAACACTTTTTTGATTTCGAAACCTGACTCTTTCATTTTTGATGAACTCCCCGGGCTCTTTGGAATTTTATTGTATACTGGATCGAAGAATTGCTCTGAATAAGATCACATATTTGCGACCGATCCGGAAAGATTGTACGGTAAAAAATAAATCTCTTCGATCTATAAATGGCCTTAAACCCTTTCTTTTAGAAATAATGAGCATCTGCTCACATATTCTAAAAAACTCAAGATAAAAATAAGATGCAAACGACTTTTCCAAAGCCGAATTAAAACATTGATTCTCTTATGATCAAAAAGATACGAATCTTCAAGAATAATATGAAACAACTAAAAGCTTTGTTTCCCGTTTGAAAGAATTCTTCTCTCCAAAATCCACACACCAAACGCCTGGAAAAGAAATATCATTCACGTTCTTTTGATTTTCACTTCCTGTTTTGGTTTTTTAATCTTATATCCTGAGCGTGTATTTAACCTAGTAACAAAAGCTCGGAGAAGTGGTTATTTTAGATATTTCTGCATTTCTTTTCATAATGGTTTCTTTTATTATGCCTAACCAATTTTACAGATCTAAGCTTTATTTTTCTTGTCCTTGGATGGGCTGTTGATTTTACACGAGGTATAGGGCTTCTTTGGAATTAAAAAACAAAAAGAACTCATTCTTATCCAAAAGAAGACGAATAAAAAGTTTCAGAATCAGATCGCAATTCGCACGGCTAGCTACCGAATCGGAACTTACGAAGCTTTGAGCGAGAAGGAAACTTGCTTTCGAGAAATTCAAACATAGGATGAAAAATAACATCCAGTTGATTCTCGAAACGATGAACTTAAAACAACAAAAAACAAAGTCGGAACCGACTAAAAAAGCGATCGAAACCGCGATGAATCCAATTTAGGCAATGGGAATAGTTTAAGGATTGCTTATTCCTAAAAAATTCCTACAATTCATCTACGCAAAGGACTATATCGGTTCTTTAGTGGAACACCCTTTTCTCTCTTAAGGTCCAAACGACAAAAGTATTCACAGGTTATTTTTACGAAAAAACTGGGTTTTATAAAACATTCGAATCACACCGACTACATATCACTTTTTGAATATACAATTTATATTCTCTTAATTCAAAAAACTCGATATGCCTAAACCCCTTTTTAGTCCTTAAGGAACATGTCAAGCCTCAAAGAAATCCATCTCCGATTTCAGTTTATCCGCCTGTTTGTTTAGCTGAACAGATAGTCCGTCGATCTGGGTGACTACACAACCTAGAAACTCGGTCGTTTCTGAAATCGAAACGATTGTTTTTGAGAACTCTTCGGAAGTTCGAGTTTGTTCTTGAGTATGGTTTCTAATTTCATTGGAAGAAGTAGAAAATTCGGTAAACGCTAATTTTACCTGTTCGCTCGCGGTTAATTGAGAGTCGGCAAGTAACGCCACTTCGGAAATTCGATCGAGAGTTGCGCCAACAGTACCTCCTATTCTTTGAAAAACAGTCTGCATGGATTCGATCACTTCCCTACCGCTTTTTGTGGCGTTCAAAGCTTCGGAAATTGCGGAAGTGATTCTCTTAGCATTCTCTTGAGTTTGCTCCCCTAATTTTGCAATTTCTTGCGCCACAATCGCAAAACCTTTTCCGGAGTCGCCCGCTCTTGCGGCCTCAATCGAAGCGTTCAAAGAAAGAAGACCGATTCGATCCGTGATTTCTTTGATCACATTCACTGTGGCTCCCATCTTTGCGGTACTTTCATCAATAGCTTCCATCGCTTTTTGAGTTCCTTTCAAAGCTTCTTCGCCGCTTTTAGTTTCGCCTTTCATTCGATCCGCGTCCACTTTGGTTTCCACAAGAGCGGAATGAACCTGATGAATTCTTCCTTCCAATTCCGCGAGAGAAGTTTGTGCTCTTTTAGCGATCAAGGTTTGACTTTCCGCCCGAGAAGCGGTGGAATGAATCAAAGTAGAAATTTTTTCGACCGCCGAAGCCATCTCCTCTGAAGAAGCGGTCTGATCTCCCATCTTCCTCGACAACTCGCTTGTATTTTCACCTAAAGTTTTAGAACTTTCGGAAAGTTTATCCGCCTCCCTCGTCACTCTTTTCACGATAATACGAAGTCGCTTAACAAATTCATTTAAGGCTCTGGTATTAGAACCCAACTCGTCGCTGGAAACGGTAGGAAGAAATTGAGTCAAATTTCCGTCCGACATTTTTGCGAAAATTTGAATCATGTTTTCTGAATTTCTTCGAATCGTGGAAGAAAGTAAATACGAAGCAACTCCGACGGCAATCAACATAAACGCCAAAGTAAGAATCAATGGAATCGTAACATCTCCCAATTCAATCCAGCCGGAAGTTTCTTCGAATAACAGATAACCTAAAATGATAATCGGAAGAACGGCGATCGCTAAGATTGTGCTGAAAATTCTGGCGTGGGCGCCCACGGTCCTTATTTTTCCAGGATCGGTATGGACCTCTCTCAACCGATCAGATTCCAAAAGAAGCACAAGAATAGATTCCGTTAAAAAGAAATGAGAAACCCCTAAAACCGGATAGATGATCACCGGAAGAAAAGCAAATGGAATTGATTCGATTGATTTTGGAACGAAAAACAAGTGCATAATTCCCCACGCCGCAAATATTCCGTAGCTCCATTGGATCACGTAAAACCAAGAATTATAGAGAGGAAAATTGAGAATTTTCGTTTTGATTTCGGATTTTTCTTTGGAATTTAAAATAAACCAATTTTTATCCTCTAAGTTTTTTAAAAGTCGCCCAAGGATTACAAAACGGATGGAAGGCACCACAAATGAAGTGTACAAAGAGATCGTAGCGGAAACGATCAATCCAATAGACTGGCTGAAATCGTAACCTCCCGCAGAAATCACAAACAAAACCGCCAAAGGAACTGCCATAATTGAAGTCAGCAATTCCAGACCGACAGTTAATTTCCATCGTAACTTTTTAGATTCCAATTGATTCATAACTCTAACTCTAACTCTAACTTTAAAATTGAAACTAATCGTTCGAAGGGAATCTTTTTTATACGCGAATGATAGTCATCGGCTGAATTGTTTTTCCGCTACTATGAAAGAACAGAATTTTCTGGAAATTATTTTTTCGCTCTTGAAACATAAAATTACATTTTAAAATCTCAAAGTATGTTTTGAAATTACGCTAAAAAGAAATCACAGAAGACCATCGCATAAGTCATTTTATAAATATGTGATTTTTTTTATCTTTTTTCAAAAAGAGGTCGTAACCGATCATGAACGGGTAATCACAATTTCAACCGAACACCTTTAAACGGTTGAAATTTTATAAAACGAATTCCTTGTATCGAACCCGCGCTATTTAGAGAGCGCTTAACTTGTCCCAAAACTTCTTCGGTTCTCTAAATGAAGGAGTTAGTCGTATTAACGGTTTATAGGTTTTCGCGCGTCTTTGTCTTTATTACGGTTTGAAATTGTAGGAGTTCTTAGTATATTATATTTTCAAATAAGATTTTTGCGGCCCCGTTCTATTCTCGTTTAAAATTGTTCCGGAAAGGATTCAAAACAAAGCGTCCTTTCTTTTAGAAAAGAATGAAATTGTTTATGAGAGACGCAGTCTTCTTCTGTGCTAACAAAGTAGTCGTATCCGCCACCGGCCATTTTAATTCTGCAACATCCTTGAGCAGTTGGTTTGGAAGAAGTAGCCGGATTTTTTTCTGGCGTTTCCGATTCTTTTGCAAATAAAATTCCGCAAAAAATAAGAATGCTCAATGACGTCATCCATCTTTTAAAATTCGATTTTCTTTTCATTGTAGGATCACCATAAAATCAAAGTGCAATGATTTCAAATCTTCTTTTTTAAAATTCCATCCTTAGTCTCAGGCTAAACGGATTTTGTATTTTTTTTATAAATCCGGGCGTAATCATATTTAAACCCGAGACTTCGTTTTAGGCTCCAAAATCAAAGCGCGCTTCAAAGATTCCCAAGGGAAAAATAAAAATGATATAACCCGATTTCATTGGAATGAAATTTCTACATGAGAAAATTGACTAACGGATCTAGGTTTCATTTTTTTATTTCATTTTAAAGTTTAAAATTTGCCCCAAAATCTGAATAAAAATCTACAAAGCGTCCGGTTTTAGGACAAACGATTCGATTTTTAATCAAATAAAATCGATTGAATTCGGAAATAAATTGCAATTCTCATTCTTTTACCAATACTGAAGCATTAATTTAAATTCTCAGGAACCTTATTCTTATGAAATTTTTTACCCATTCTTTTAAAAACGTTATCAAGTACAAATTCTTAATTTTTATTTTTCTATCACCTAGTTGGATTTTTGCGGAAACGATCCTTTTCAAATCAGGAGAACGGGCCTATGCGACCGTGATTGATCAAGATGCAGAAACGGTAACCATCATTCGGGACGGGAAAAGGGGAAAACTAGGGAAATCTAAAATTCTTAAGATCATTTTCAAGGAAATTAAAGATGAGCAGGAAATCGCCAAAATCATCGAAACAGAAAAAAAGAAACTGAACAAAGAAGGCAAAAAAAGCGATAAGGAAGAACAACTCGATACTATTTATCTCGAACAGATGATTAAAGAGAATAGTTATAAAATCGTTCAGAAACGTCTGTTGTTATTGGAAAAATATCTGGAAGAAAGAGACGGAGATTGGGAAAACTATATTACTGCGAAAAGAAATCCGTGGGAACCCGTTTGGAAATCCGCGATTCTTCCTGGTTGGGGTCATAGCGCGATGAAACGAAGTGGGTGGGGCATGACGTATTCCACTCTGTTTTTCGTTTCTTTACTTTCCTATTTCGGGTTGGACGCAGCTGAAAAAGATAGAGCAAAAGCTTACGATAAGAAGATCGAAAAGATCATAGAACAACAATTTACGACCGATCTCCTCCTCACTCCCAATTCTTCTTCCAGTTCGAATTTAAATTTTATTTTCCAACTCAACGCTTTCAAAAACTCTAATTCGCTTAACTCGATCCGTTCAGACGAGGGAAATTATAAAAATGCAAAACATACTGCCGCCGCAGTTACAATCGGAATCTATCTCATTCAGCTAACACATGCTTATTTTACCGGAAAAACTTGGGCACAAAATAATCTAATTCAAACTCCTACGGGTGAAACCGTTTCAGAGGGTTTTGGAATTCGAGGAAATCCTCTGGTTTCTAAGGAAATTACAGGCGGAACGAAAAGTATCGATATCGGTGGTCAAATCCTTTATACACTCTCTTACTAGTGTTATTTGGGGAAACTCATATTCGCGCATTTTCTAAGGATTGTTTGGGCGGTTTTCGGAGAAAAAACACTTCCTAATTTTGATATTTTAGTATATTCAAAAAATATCATCTGTTTTTCCTTCTCCGAAACCGGGCTCCGGTCGATCCATTGGGAATGATTCTCTTTTTTAAAAAATTGCAGATTTGCAATGGATCGATCCCGCTTTGATCCCTACCGCGGGGATCGCAATTCCAATTCTCAACTTGTGAGGTTGGCTATGGGCCCATACTTCAAAGATGAAAATTTCAAAAAATCAAGATTTACGGATAAAACTTCCTTGTTTCAAAAGAAGTACAAATTCAAAACTTAGGAACAAAATGACCTTTCGACACCAACCATTCCGGATTAAAAATTCGAGACTGGTATCTAGCTCCGGAATCGCATAGCACCGTAACAATAGTATGACCGGGTCCGAGTTCTGTAGCGAGTTGTACTGCGGCGGCCACATTGATTCCGGACGAACCTCCTAAAAAAAGTCCATCCTTATAAAGAAGTTGATAAACGACTTTCAGACACTCCTCATCCGTGATTCGAACCGCATCGTCCATAGGTGCCCCTTTCATGTTTTCGGTAATCCTTCCGTTTCCAATCCCCTCGGTAAAGGAACTACCTTCCGCAAAAACCTCACCTTTCTTTACGAAATTATAAATTCCCGATCCGTACGGGTCGGCGACCACGGTTTTGATCTTGGAATTTTTTTCCTTTAAAAATAAAGAAACTCCTGCGTAAGTTCCTCCAGTTCCGAGAGAAGTGACCCATGCATCTAACTTTCCTTCTGTTTGTTTCCAAATCTCTGGGCCTGTGGTTTTATAGTGTGCTTCTCGATTGGCAAGGTTATCGAATTGATTGGCCCAAACCGCGTTGTCCATCTCTTGAGCGATTCTACCCGAAACCTTTACGTAGTTATTCGGATCCTTATAAGGAACGGCCGGAACGGTTTTCACTTCCGCGCCCAAAGTTCGTAAGAGATCGATTTTTTCCCTAGACTGTGTATCCGGAATAATAATTAACGTTTTATAGCCCTTCGAGTTACAAATATGAGTAAGCCCAATTCCTGTATTTCCTGCGGTTCCCTCCACCACCGTTCCTCCGGCCTTCAGAAGTCCTTTTCTTTCATAGTCTTCCACGATAAAAAGAGCGGCCCGATCCTTAACGGAACCTCCCGGATTTAAGAACTCTGCTTTTCCATAGATGTTACAACCGGTTTTCTCGCTGAAACTACGAAGTAAAATGAGCGGTGTATTTCCTACCGCATCGGAAAAATCTTTTTTAATGTTCATAGCATTTACTTCTCATCCTGTAAATTTTATACCATCAAGTTTTAAAGCGTGAAGTTCAAAGAACGGAGTACTTGCAAGCAAAAGCCGAATTAGACAAACGAATTATCGTCACAAGTTCTAAATCAAATAGACCATAACTTACAAGTAAGATCACGACTCATCACTGTCCCTTGCAGGTGATCGTTTGCCTCCAAATAAAAATCCGATCTTTAAATCTATTCCAAAACTTTAGAATGTAGGAATTATCAACGCAAACCGAACAACAATAAAAACTTGAGCGTCTCGCTTCTATTGGCGCTCGACGGGTTTTGGGATGGATTCTAACTAAAATGAAATACTCCGCATCATTCGCGGAGTATCCCTTTGAACGGTTCCGACTTAAACTTCGGATCCTGATTTTTAAGCGATGGTAACGTCTTTGGAAAGATAAACGTCTTGGATCGCGTTTAGAAGAGCAATTCCGTCTTTCATCGATTTTTGGAACGCTTTTCTTCCTGAAATGAGTCCCATTCCACCCGCTCTTTTATTTACGACCGCCGCTTTTACCGCGTCGGAGAGGTCATTATCACCGGAAGCACCGCCGGAATTGATAAGACCCACTTTTCCCATGTAGCAGTTTGCCACTTGGTATCTTGCCATATCAATCGGGTTGTCAGCAGTTAACTGGGTGTACATCCTATCGTCTTTTTTACCGAATTTCAAATCCTTAAAACCACCCGCAAAAACTTCAGGAAGCTTTTGTTTTACAATATCCGCTTGAATCGTTGCACCCAAGTGATTGGCCTGTCCGGTAAGGTCAGTAGCAAGATGATAATCAATTTTATCTGGCTTGAACGAATCGTTTCTCAAATAAGCCCAAAGAATGGTGACAAGTCCAAGCTCGTGTGCTCTGTGAAATGCATCGGAAATTTCTTGAATTTGACGGGAAGATTCTTCCGACCCGAAATAGATCGTGGCTCCGACCGCAGCTGCTCCCATGTCAAACGCCTGCTCTACATTTGCGAACAGAATCTGGTCGAACTTGTTGGGATACGAAAGAAGCTCGTTGTGGTTGATCTTTACGATAAACGGAATCTT
The DNA here is from genome assembly GCF_000306675.2 of Leptospira mayottensis 200901116. NCBI lineage: Bacteria > Pseudomonadati > Spirochaetota > Leptospiria > Leptospirales > Leptospiraceae > Leptospira > Leptospira mayottensis. The sequence goes on along the minus strand of NZ_CP024871.1, from coordinate 1,541,422 downwards.
GTGTGCATATTTTCTAGAAACGAGCCCTAAAACTCCGAGAGTGGAAGCGACCGCATTGCAACCCCCTTCGATCGCCAGTTTTACGATATTTTCCGGATCGAAATAAGCCGGATTTTTCGCAAAAGAAGCTCCCGCGCTGTGTTCAATTCCCTGATCCACGGGGAGAATAGAAGTATAACCGGTTCCCGCGAGTCTTCCTGTATTCAGAATCGCTTGGTAGTTTCTGAGAACACTGTTGTTTCGGTCGCTTTGGGAAAGAACTTCGCCAACGTAATTGGCTCCGGGAAGGCTTAAAGATTCTTTTGGAATCGTTTTACAAGTATGGTTTAAAAGAGAGTCCGCTTCTGCACCCAGGGCGGCTTTGATTTTATCAATCATTCCTAAGTTCCTTGCTCGATTTGAATGTTGAATACAGGTTTTTTCACTCCACCTGGTTTTTCCATCACTTTTGGTTGACTTTAAAGTCAACCCACGCAGGTTTCCCGGGATCGAAATTTGATCGCTCTGCCTGATGAGAAAGAACGAGGTCGGCTTGGTATTGGCTTCGTTACGTTTAATGGATACGTTTTTAGGTGGTATTTTCTTCAAATTCAACAGGGTTCACAAAGCTAAGTACGAAGTCTCTGCCTAATATACATTTATAAGATCAAAAAGTAATTCTATTCCGTTCTTCTTTTCAGAGAACCAAAAAAGGATTTGGCGTTGTCTCAACAATTTCTATTTCACTATCGTTCCTTCGAATTTTGTTACTGAACAAATACTTTCGAGTTTCGTTGGAACAATAATTGGTTCGAATGAAAACCAAACTCAAAACGTATCATTTCTCTACGGATTGTGTTGCCGAGTCGAATTTTGGACTTAGAGTCCATCTCGAAATCCTGTCGCTTGGACCCATAGGGAGCAAACCCTGGCGGCTTGAGTCTAACAAAAATGTTGGAGCTATTACAATCTTTAAACGACAGGAAAAAACCGCCAATACGATGTAATCTGTAGGAACTCCCACATCCAGAAGACAGTTTTTAAGACGGGCTCTTACTTTAAACGGGGATTTGAATGATAAAATCCCAACCTAAATTCGATTTTTTGAGGAGAAGTTGCCCTCGGTTGGCTTGTAGAATTCCGTAACAAACCGAAAGCCCCATTCCGATCCGAGCGTCGTTTGAGCGAAAATTTTCAAAGGGTTCAAATCTACTTTCTTCATTTAGATTTAGATCCAACTTTCCTGAAATTAAAATTTTCAGATAAGAAGTATCTCCATAATCCAAAACGGCTTTCAAATGAATCAGAGTTTCCTTTTGATTTTCAGAATAATAATAAAGAATGTTGTAGAGAACTTCTCGGATCTGATTCGGACGGATGAAAACTTCCAAGTCTTCCGGAATTTGTTTCTCCAATCGAATTTCTTGCGACTTCAACATTTCAGAGATCATATCTTCCACGGAATTTACAAGTTGTTTTATATTGGTTTGCATCGGTTGTTCCGGATCTTTTTTAGAAAACAGGATCAGATTACGGATGATAGCTGCGATTCTTTCTCCCTGTTCTATAATGAGACGTGCATAATTTTTCGTGTCGGCGTCCCCTCCCTTGTGATTTCGAATGATATGTCCGTAATTGATGATTCCCATCAAAGGATTATTGATCTCATGCGCAAGGCCGGCCGCAAGTTTTTGAATCGAATCCAATCTTCTTTCGGATTGAATCACCTTTTCCATTTCGGATTTCTCTTTTTCGGATACAGAAAGCGAAATCAGTTCCGAAAGCATAATGATGGAACCTACGACATTCCCATCTTCATCTCTGACAGGAGAAACACGAAACGCAACTTGAATGCGGCTTCCGTCTTTACGAGTTAGCAAAGACGGGATATATTTCAGATGACCGGAGTTTACACTTCCGATCCGAGTTCGAATGTTTTCACCGCTGTCCGTAGAAAGCCTTAGGACTCTCTCTCCATCTTTTCCATGAACTTCGGAAAGAACCCAACCCGTGAGATACTCCGCAGTCCGGTTCATAAATAAAATTTTTCCTTCCCGATCCAGAGAAATTGCACTCTCTCCGATGTTTTGGATAACGTCCTTAAATTCCTTTCCTTCTTCCTGCGCCCTTCCGAATCTCCTTTGTTGTTTGAGTGCGATCTCAATCGAATTCTTCAGGGAAGCGGGCTGAAACGGTTTTGAGATATAACCGTACAAAGATGCTTTACTTACAGCACGATTGAAAGTTTCCTCATCTGCAAATGCGGTCATAAAGATTACAGGAACATCCATCTTATTTTGGATTTTTTCCGCAGCTTGAATTCCATCCAATTCTCCCTCGATCCGAATATCCATGAGGATCAAATCCGGTCTTGTCCGTTCCGCGAGTTCCAACGCCTCTTCCGCAGTTCTTGCGATTCCAGCAACTCGATACCCTAACTTTTGAAGGGCAACTTGAAGATTAAAAGCAATCAGCCATTCGTCATCCACGATCAAGATGGAAGGAAAAGGAGGGTTGATGTCAGATGAGTTCATTCTTCTCTGTGTAACCTTAGAAAAAGTATACCCTACTTAGATCGAAATTTTTTTTCAATCTCAATCCAATAATTCTATCCCGAACGCGGTTTGAATTCAAAAGATATTCATTCCCTTCGCTGAAAAATTCTTGAACCTTATACAAAAACCCTTAGGATAATAGCGAGCATCCAAACTCAACAAAATGCTCTCACAAATGCGTTCGAGATGACTAAAAAATAATGAAGGGTGTATTATGCTTTGCCTCGTGGGTTCCGAGCATACGAGTTGCCGACAATAGGGAGCGGCAACTCGGGACCAAGCGAATATCCTGGACATTCTAAGAACTTGAATTACATTGTGTCATATCTCTTTGAGGAACACGTCAATAAATCGTGGGATAACAATCGAAACGGAGGGCGGTGATGTACATAAAACAGATCCTGGCAAAAAAAGATCGAAAACTTCTGTCGGTGGAACCAGAAACTTCGGTGATGGATGCGGTCAAGTTTATGACCAAATACGATATCGGATCGGTGATAATCTTAACGGAAGGAAAACTCAAAGGAATTTTTACGGAGAGGGACGTTCTTCACCTTTCAGCCGAGTTGGGATTGGACTTTTTTAAAAAATCGGTTTCGGAAGTGATGTCCACATCCTTGACTACAATGACTCCGGAAGACGACGTGGATGAACTACTTTCCATCATGCTCAAAAAAAGGATTCGTCATATGCCTATTTTAGAAGACGGACTTTTAGTCGGAATCGTCTCGATAGGGGACGCAGTCAAAGCGAAGATTGAAAAAACGGAGGAAGAAAACAAAAATCTCAAACAATATATGTATAACGAGAACGGATTTATCTAGAGTCAATTTTCAGAGTTTATTTTAGAATAGAAATTTAGAACCTAAATCAACTCTCAAATCGAACAAACGCGAATCGATCTCGTTTCAAAACGGACAGCTGAAACGATGAACTTTTGAATTTTTCTCTCAAAGACTATATTTCTTCCAAACAGATCTCACACATTAAAGTTTAAAACATTAAAAAATTCTAAAGAACCAATATCTTAATAACTCGCGATCAAACTGCATATCTTAATCTTACCAAAGTATGTAAATCCTATATTTCAAGATATTAGAAGCCATCTCAAAAACATTTCATCTGCTTTCGAAAAACCATTATATAACGTTGAAAACTATTTTCGAGGTGATTTATAGCAACTAGTCATTAGAAGATAGGATGCCTTCCGAAGTGTTAGGCCTAAGGTACTGATTTTATACGATTCGGCAAATTTTTTCCTTTTTTTCCGATTGCAAGAAACAAGACCCAAGTCAAATTAGAAACAGGTCGATGAACCGAATCAAATCCGTTTCATCTTGGATTTTCTCCTTTCAAAAAGAAAATTAGGCCTGAACAAATCGTAAACATTATGAAACTGATTCTTTTTATTCTGATGACTTATCTGGTTTATCGTTTTCTTTCCCGCTTTTTTACGACCCCTACAGAACGTCCCAATACGCATTGGAGAACTTTTTATAAAAACGTTTCCCCGATTCCAAAAGAAAAAGACATTTCGAGCCAGGCTCGAGTAATTGATTCTAACTCTTTGGGAGAAAAATGAAAACGGCTTCCGTCTCCCAAAAAGTTACGGTTCTTTTTAGAGTTTTCCTTTTTTCTTTGATTTTCGGCCTGACACTGACTTGTTTTAAACCTACCGGAGAATTCGGTTGGGCCTTACTTGATGAGGAAAAGCTCAATATTCTTGAAAAGAAGATTATGACCGTCGGAGAATATACTATCACAAGAGAAAATCTGATTTTTCCCGACGACAAATCTATTTATTATATCTACCGATTCTCTAGATCCGTCCCAGAAACTGCAGTGACTTATGTAAGTTTAAGTCGCTTTCAACTCGGATACAATGAGATGGACGTTCTTCGAAAAAGACCGAATCCAATTTCCAAGACGATCGAAGGTTCTTTTCAAGGACTTACTCCCGGAAAGTATCTTCTCAAAATCGCTTACGAAGGAGACGTGATTGACGAGGTTGAATTTTTAGTTCGTTCTACGCAAATACCTTATATAGAAGATATTCCCTCTCCATCGGACAATGACATCGAAAGAGCGATGAAGTAAAAAACAAATTCGCGAATATTATGATTCATATTTTAATTTGTTCCTAAAATCTTACCTTAAAAAAAATCCGAATTTAAATCCCAAAACCATATCCTTAAACTCTATGAGAAAAGAGCAATATCTTCGATTCAAGTTGAAGTGCTTCCCGGGAAGACATTTCAAAACGGTTCTCTTTTAATTCCGTCTTCCAAGATTTTATTGATTCGATCTATGTTCATCAATGAAAGATTGATTTCGATCGGATTCCCGATCCTCACAATGTCTTCATAGATTTTTCTCGCGGAAAGGAAGTCTTTTTCTTCTTCTAGGAGAATCGATAACTTTTTCATTGCCAAAGTCACAGGCGTAGAATTCAATTTTGTTCGAACGACTCCGAGACGACTCGTAGATTCCTGAAAATCCAAATCTTTCAGACGATACTGGGCCATGATCGAATCGTCCGTTTTTTCCAAAAGATTTCCTTTGATTGCGAGCGTTTCTTTTTTTAAAATTGCGTTTCTGTTTTCTTCTACTTTATAAATTTCCTTTAAACGTTCATACGAACGGATCGCTGCTTTTAAAGCGCCCTTCTCTTCCTGACGTTTTCTACGATACGAGTACAGTTTCGAAATTCCGAACTCCGCCAGAAATTCCTGACGATGAAGTTCACAGGTGTCCGCAAAAGGAAGATTCTCAGTTTCCGGATTTAGATGATTTTTGAGCCAGATTCCATAATAAAGAGCGGCCCGTTCCAAATCACCGGTTCTATTTTCAAAAAAAGAACCGAGTTCATATGCAAACGAGCTTTTCTTTTTGGGATCGGTTTCCGCTTTGTAATACAGTTCGTAAAAGGAAGCAGCCAAAACGTTCTGCTTTAATTCGGTATAAAGAGAAGCGATCGCAGAATAAATCTCCGCAAGCTTGTTTTCTTCAGTTCGTTCCGCAAGAGAAAGCTCCAAATATCTTTTATAAAAATCAACCGCTTTTGCCTTTTTCCCCGAAGCCTTGAGTTCCTTAGCAAGATCTAGAACAGGCTCCTTCATAGTAGGGTCAAGTTTGGTCGCGAGTTCCCAAAGAGCGGCGGTTGCATAAAAGTCCGTGTTCCGCTTGTAATCGAATAAAACGAAAATCCCAGTTCCCGCAGCTCCAAATTGATTCACTACTTTCAGTCTCTCTTTATTTTCACTTTCAGCTTGTTTTACAAGCCCAGCTAAATAATAAACGACATCTGCATCTTCCCTGGACTTCTTCTTTCGAAAGTTCTCGTAGAAACCGGATTCGTTATATTCCTTTTCCTTATTTTTGAGATTGCTTTCAGACTGAGCGATTTTTTCCTTAAAGGCAGGAAGTTCACTTGCGGTTAACGTTCTTTCGAAAGTTCTTCCACTTGGGTCTCGTTCCATGATTTTTGTTTCCTTCCCTCGCATCAAATTGGCTTCGAAAAGATGAAAGAAATCCTTAGAATCCTTAAGATCCTTTTTGGACTTCTCTAAATTTTCTAGGGACCTACTATGGGAAAGAGCCGCTTGTTTTTCGACAGGATCGAAAATTTCAGCCAACCTTCTTTCATCTAAGAACTCCTTTTCGGTATGACTGAAGTCTCTATAACGAATCGCAGCAAGCGCGGATTCGATCGCCTTTGCGTTCTGCTTCTTCTTTTCATATTCTTTCGAAAGAAGCATGTGAAGTTCAAATAAAATCGGAGAATCCCTCATCATTTTAGAAGGAGTGAGTTTGGCAAACATGCCGAGAATTAAAAGACGGATCGTATTTCGGTTCGTCTTCTCGTCGAAGATTTTTCCGAGGCGTTTT